>NZ_BMFT01000004.1 GCF_014639155.1 Paenibacillus segetis | reverse complement strand
TCTGCCAGCTTCTTATCCCAAAATGCCTTGGCTTCCGTGTCATCCGTAGGCACTTCATTCCCGTTAGAGTACCAGTTGGCAAACAAAATACCGAGTACTTTGGAGCCGTCTGGACCTTCCCAAATCAGTTCGGAGAATGATGACTCATAGTCGCCGTCCGACACCATGTTGTTGAATCCAGTTGGCTTCACACCACGTCCGAAGAACGCATTGGTGATGCCTGATTGCAACATAAGCTGCGGGGTTTGTCCCACTAGACCAAACGTATCAGGGAAGTATCCGATCTTGGAAGGCTCGCCGTAACGTTTGGAATCCTGATGCCCGATCTGCATGTTACGTACGTTCGCTTCTCCACTCGTCAGGAATGCATCCTGTAAAATGTACCAAGGGCCGATCAGAATACGTCCTTCAGTAATATATTTCTCCAACCGTTCCTTGTTCTCCGGACGTACTTGGAGGTAATCTTCTAGAATGATTGTCTGTCCATCAAGATAGAAACTCTTGAATTCCGAATCCCCATCCAATTTATCCAATAATGCATCCACTAACTGGACTAGACGGACATGATGCTTCTCATAAGGTAAATACCATTCCCGATCCCAGTGCGTATGAGAAACGATATGTGCTGTTCTTTTGTTAGCCATAATCCAGATTACTCCCCTTTCAATTAAACCCTATTATTACAAGGAAATATCGACCTCATCCGGTCGATATCCCCTTTGTTCTTATATCCATACAATTCAATCAATAACTATGCTTCCAATGGAAATTTTTCCATGTACTCAAGCAACTCATCAACAGTAGTAAAGGCTAGGCCTGTCACCGTATCTGCACAGCCATAGTAAATTGCAATTCGTCCTGTTTCTGCATCCGTCAAAGCCGCGCAAGGGAAGGTTACATTCGGAACATCTCCAACGCATTCGTACAAGGTTTCTGGGCCCATAATGTAGTTACGTGACCGAGCGATAACTTTCCAAGGCTCATTAATATCCAAGAGAGCAACACCCATACGGTATACAAAACCGTTGCAAGTATTGATTACGCCATGGTAAATCAACAACCAACCCTTGTCAGTTTCAATTGGAACTGGGCCTGGACCGATTTTCTTGGACTGCCAAGCTGAAGCATCCCCATCTACTGTGCCCATGACATAACGGTGTTTACCCCAGAAAGTAAGATCAGGGCTTATGCTGTAGAAAATATCCCCGAAAGGCGTGTGACCCGTGTCACTTGGACGGCTGACCATAGCATAATGATCATTGATTTTCCGCGGGAAAAGTACGCCGTTACGGTTATACGGCAAGAAGGCATTTTCTAATTGGTGGAAAGTTTTGAAGTCGGTTGTATAAGCGATTCCGATGGTAGGGCCATGATAGCCATTGCACCACGTAATATAGTAGCGATCTTCAATTTTGATGACCCGTGGATCATAACGGTATTCGCGCTTAATTACTTCTTCGTCTCCCTCAAACACGATAGGTTCGTGATTGATCTTCCAGTTCACGCCATCGTCACTGAAACCAGCGAAAATATCCATGCTGACAGATTTCGAGTCGCAACGGAATACGCCGGCAAATCCGCCTTCAAAAGGAACAACTGCCGAGTTGAATACACTGTTGGAGTTCGGAATAGCATCCCGATTGATAATCGGATTCGCGGAATACCGCCATACCGGTGCGTTGATGTTGGCAGGCTTGTCCTGCCAAGGGATGTTAGACAATTTTTCTCCAATAATTTTGCTCATGTTCATTTCTCCTTTTTATATAGAAACTGTTCTATTTCAGGCCTATGTGAGTCTGCCTTAGAGGATCAAACTTACAAAATTCCTTCTTTCATCGCCCGATACACAAGCTGTGAGAACAAGCTGTTCGACCAAGCGAACCATTTACGCGTAAAGATAGTAGGATCGTCTACATGGAAGCCTTCGTGCATAAATCCAGTATCTGCATCCGTGCTCTCTAGCATTGCGATCATTTCCAGTTTCTCTTCCGCCGTTTGGGCCGTAATTCCCTGCATGGACAGCGCCATGTGCCAGATATAGTTCTCTGGTGTGTGTGGACTACCGATACCTTTAGCCGCTTTACCTTCAAAATAGAAAGGATTCTCTTTGCTCAGCGCAAACCGTCTCGTATTTTGATAAATCTCATCATCCGCACTCACATAACCAAGATAAGGAATCGACATCAACCCTGGTGTACCAGCATCGTCCATCAAACAGTAGTTTCCGAAGCCATCTGTTTCATAAGCATAGATCGGTCCAAATTCAGGATGGCGGTAAATACCATATAATTTGATACCATGATCAACTTCAAATTCAAGTTCCTTCAGTTCAGCTAGGAGATCCATGTCACGGAATACCCATTCCGCAAATTCTTGCATTTGACGTAGTGCTACAACCGCAAACATGTTACCTGGAATGTTGTAATGGAAGTCGCAAGCATCGTCACTGGAACGGAAGCCCGACCAGATCATCCCGGTATAATTAACTGGCATTCCAAGTCCGTTGTTACGCAATGAATCCTCAGGAATTCCATTGTTTCGTGTGAAACGGTAAGGGGATTTCTCGAAATGATATTGCTCCGTTTTGAACAGTTCAATGATACGTTTCATCGCCGATTTGAACCCCGCATCAAAGATGTCGGTTAGTTCAGTTTCTTTCCAATACGTATAGGCTAGACGTATCACAAAGCATAAGGAATCAATCTCAAATTTCCGCTCCCATACCCATGGGGACATGTCCGTAACATCCGTCGTATTCCAGTGCCAATCGTTAGCGGACTCGTTGAATGCATTAGCATACGGATCGATATGAATATATTGAATGTGGCGTTTAATAAGCCCACTAATAATACGTTGTAAATCCTGATCTTCCTTAGCAAACGGTACGTATTGAATCACTTGCTCTACTGAGTCACGTAGCCAAGAAGCTGGGATATCCCCTGTGATGACAAAGGTTGTTCCGTCATCCATCAATTTTGTTGTTGTTTCTAATGTATTAGGAAAGCAATTCTTGAACAATTGCAATAGTTTTGGTCGATGAGCCAGCTTTACCTCGGCTTCCGCCAGTACTTCTTGTATCGCTACCGGCAGCGTAAGTTCAGGCATCGGTATTTTCGGGAGTCTGAATTGTTCCATGGTAGTCTAGCTCCTTTAGATTATATATTTTAGTAATTAATTTTAATGGTCTTGATCTCATACGGGCTAAATTGAAGTTCTATTCGGCTTCCAACATATTCTATCATATTTATCTCCTGCTCCAAGGCATTAGATAAGAAGACTTCAGTACAATCCTGTGGCCATTCCAGTTCTACCGTTTCCCGACCACCTGCTGATTCGTAAAAACGCAGAATACTTCCCTTCCCATCCTCAGACGGTTTAACCGTATCGAGTACAACATGTTGTCCTGAGAAGTGGATTAAAGATTGCATACTCGGTAGTGAACCTTGCTTAGTCTGAGATGCTACAACAACAGGAGCATGATTCAGTTCAGCTGCCTTCCTGAGTGTATGAGCTTGACGCCAGTCTTCCATATGAGGATAAAGCGAATAAGTAAACTCATGCTCGCCAAGATCAGCCGAGACATCTGGCCATTTTGGCGCACGCAACAATGACAGGCGAATGGTGCTACCTTGAATATCATAGCCATACTTGCAATCATTCAACAAGCTGACACCATATCCGCGCTCGGATACATCGGCAAAACGGTGGCCACATACCTCGTACTGCGCCTGCTCCCAGCTTGTATTACGATGAGTTGGACGTTCCAATGAGCCAAACGGAATTTCATAGGTCGCTTTGTCCGTTACCACATCCACTGGGAAGCCAACCTTCAGCAACTTATGAGATTCATTCCAGCTTACCTTCGTTTTGAAATCTATGCGCTGATCATGATGATATAAAATCATGTCTTGTGTAATTTCCGATTGATTCAACTTCCAGCGGAAACGCAGCACATCTCTAATGGCTCCAGAGCTAAGAAGTTTCATCTCCAGTAGTTCAGCATCTCCCGCTGGTTGCTCTTCATACCGAGTATCAATATCCCAGGCATCCCAAAGCGTTGGACGGTCATGGAAGAAATGAAGACGGTTCGCACTTTCTCCTGCTTTAATAGTCTCCCGATTAGCCGTTTTATCAAACAGACTAACCATTTCCCCTCGGTCATTAAACCGTATACGGTAATATGGAGTTTCCCAACCGTTAGCCAAACTGTTGTCATTAGCATCAGCTTGAACCGAAATAGAGTTAGCTAATCCTTCTTCTGTTCTCAACCAAATTGTCTTATAGCCAAACGCAGGGACACTAGGTACTCGAACCCAAGCTGTATTCTCACCTTCGGTATCATGATCCATATCTAGGCGGATTCCATCTGCATCATAAACGGCATGTCCAGCTAATTCACTTTCACCCTTGATTGCAATGACGGCATCTCGAGCCCAGCCGAGACTATTAAATACGATATAAGGTGTACCTTCACCTTCCGTATTCACTTGTTCAGCTAACACGTTCAAGCCTTGATGCAGCCCTTTGTTTCCATGTTCAAAAATTTCCGTATACTCTTTCATCGATGTTACATAGGTTTCAGTAATTGCAGAGCCCGGAATAATATCATGGAACTGGTTGAGTAAAATTAGTTTCCAGCCATCATGCAGTGACTGACTAGCCTCATCCCGTAGTCCTGCCTCCATATCCGGCGAAGCAAGTGTGTTCCATAATTCAGCTTCTCGGTATAGAACCTCGGCCTTCCGATTGTTCAGCTTATTGCGACCATGCGTTGTATAGGTTCCGCGGTGAAGCTCAAGATACAGGTCTCCATGCCACTCAGGAAGCTGTGGCGCTGCTTCTGTAATTCCGGTAAAGAACTCAGCGGCATTACTATATTTGCTGGCAGGTTGTCCAACCATTAGCTCCGCACGATCAATGTATTCCAACATTTCGCGAGTGGCCCCACCGCCACCATCTCCATGTCCATATAACAGCATTTGCTCGTTATGCTTCGCTTTCTCTCGGAAGGATTGCCAATGCTCATGCACATCTTTCGGAAGTGTATTTTCATTCACACCATGATTTAAGTAAGACAACATCGGTGTTCCGTCGATACCAACCCAATGGAACAGATCATATGGGAATACATTCGTATCATTCCATCCGAGCTTTGTCGTCATGAAATACTGAATTCCACCATGCTTCAGGATCTGAGGCAGAGAGGCACAATACCCAAACGTATCAGGTAACCATTCGATCTCAGAGGTCATTCCGAACTCTTCCTCATAGAACCTTTGTCCATATAACATTTGACGCATCAGCGACTCGCCGCTTGGAATGTTCAAATCAGGTTCTACCCACATCCCACCAACAAGCTCCCAGCGTCCTTCCTTAATCCTTCCCTTCACTCGTTCATAGAGTTCAGGGTCATTATCCTTTAGGAAAGCAAATAACTGAGGTTGGCTTTGAGCGTACTGATACTCTGGAAACTCATTCATGAGCGCATCAACCGTTGAGAAAGTTCGACTCGTCTTACGAACCGTCTCTCTTACCGGCCACAACCAAGCAATATCAATGTGAGATTGCCCAACCATGTGAATTGTACCCTCGGCATTCCCGCCGATCTCGGCAGTTCTCTTCTTCAGACGCAGGTCTATTTCCTTAACTAGACTGCCTTCGCGAATAGATTCCTTGTCGAGTGCTACAAATTCATCCATTGCACTATACAATGCTTCAATCAGACGTGTACGACGGAAATCCTGTTCCGGTAATAATACGGCGGAATCACGAATAACTGTTGCCGTATACATCAGACTCTGTACCGGACGATTGACAATAACGATCGAGCTTTGAATCGAGCGGATTGGCGGTTGAATTACCGCCTGCTGATTCAACGGGTCCACAGGCTCAGGAATGGGATCAAATAACTCAATTTCAAGTTCCATTGGACGTTCTATGATGTTCGAACCTAATGTAACAAATGTATGATTTCGATCTAACCCTTGATAAGACTTCCCGTTTATACGAAGTAAACCTTCGCCACCAGATTGAAAGATCAACCCGACATGGGATTTCAACCAGTCTTGTGGGATCTCCAAACGGGAACGGAAGAAATAGGTTGTTCCTTGTTTACTAGGAAAAAGATTAAAATCATGTCCATCCGTATAAGGGGCTACATTGTCGTATTCTCCAGGCAATTTATACGTAGATGACATGATCTCCCAATCGCGAAATTCACGCTGTTCCAACCATTGAGACTCGGAAAGCTCCCTGATAAAACGTCTGATCCGTTCCATCTATATTAATCCTCCTGCACAATTAATATTGCGTTAAGCGTATCGTTCACGTGTTTTCCTACGAGTACGCGGAATTCCCCAGGTTCTACAACTGGTTTATAGTCCAGACCAATGTACTGTAGCTGTTCAGCTCCGACTGTGAACTCAACGGTTCTGCTCTCTCCCGGAGCTAATGTCACCTTGCGGAAGCCTTTTAGCTCCTTAGCTGGTCTCGATATATTGCTAACCGTATCAGAAATATACATCTGAACGACCTCTGCACCTTCCAAAGCACCAGTATTTGTTACATCTACCGTAACGGTTGCTACTCCATCCGCAGGGATCACTTCTGGCTGAACCTTGAGATTGGAATAACTAAATTCTGTATAACTTAGTCCATACCCAAACGGATAACGTGGTTGTGAGTCATCCTCTAGATAACGTTTACCTCTCGAACGCTTGCCATTGTAATAAACCGGGAGTTGCCCCACATGTTTCGGTATAGAGATCGTCAATTTACCTGACGGATTCACATCACCAAACAAAATATCAGCAATCGCATGTCCACCCTCTTGACCTGGATACCAAGCCTCAAGAATCGCATGAGCATTGTCTTCAATCCAAGGTTCTGCAATCGGACGACCATTTATATAAACCACTATGACCGGTTTACCCAGCTTATGAATCTCCTGAACGAGTTCAAGTTGTACTCCAGACAACGTCAAAGACATACGATCGATGCCTTCTCCGCAGTCCATATCACTCCATGAATGATCCGTTACCTTCGAAGCACCTGTCTTCAGATCGATCGATCCTTCTCCAAAATCACGTGCACTGGATCCTCCAACAACCATAACAATCGTATCTGCTTGCTTGGCGCAGCTAAGAGCGTAATCAAAACCTTCTTTGGAATCATCCTTAATCCGGCATCCTGGCGCATACAGCACGCGATCTGGTTCCTTTGCAAACTTACTACGGATACCGCCTAGGACAGTTGTTACCCTAGAGGTTGGTTGCGGTGAAGTATAGTCACCAAGTTGGTTGTAACCTACATCAGCATTAGGCCCAATGACAGCGATTGTACCTGACTCTTTCGATAAAGGTAGTACTTTTCCTTCATTTTTCAATAAAACAATACCTTCTCCGGCAATCTTCCGGGCAAGTGCGATGTGTTCCTCGCTACCAATGACCTCAGATGCCTTCTTTGGATCAGCATACGGAGTATCGAACAATCCGAGTGTGAACTTCAAGTTCAGTACTCGGCGAACCGCAGTATCTACAATCGATGGGGCTAGTTTTCCCTGGCGTACAGCTTCAAGCAAATACTTGCCGAACATTTCACCGGACATCTCCATATCAATGCCCGCAGAGATCGCTTGTACTGCTGCATCCATCCCATCTTCTGCTGTATCATGACCTGTAGCCAACATGTCTATAGCACCACAGTCAGTAATAACCATGCCGTCAAAGCCCCACTCCGTACGGAGAATATCCTGGAGAAGTTCTCTATTCGTCGTACACGGCATTCCATCTATCTCGTTATAAGCTGGCATAATTGACACTGCGCCAGCCTCCACTGCCTTTTTGAACGGAAGCATATCAACTTCAAGTAACTCACGTTTGCCCATATGGACAGGGCCTGCATTACGGCCGCCCTCTGAGCTACCGTATCCAACAAAATGCTTCAACGTAGCGACTACGCTGTCATCTTGATCCAACGATTCGCCCTGAAGACCTTCTACAGAAGCAACCGCAAGTTCGCTTATCAAGTAAGCATCTTCACCGAAGCATTCTTCGGTCCGACCCCAACGAGGATCACGAACAACATCTAGTACCGGCGAATAAGTAGCCGCTCCACCTTGGCTCCGGGTCTCCCGAGCTACAGCACGGCACATTTCACGATACAGATCCACATTCCATGTACTTCCGAGACTTAGTGGTACTGGAAATACCGTAGCGCCAATCGCCATATGACCGTGGGAGCATTCCTCTCCAATTAGGATAGGAATACCCAAACGGGAGTGTTCTATTGCATAGCGCTGAATTTCGTTGACAGCCTCTGCCCCTTCTTCAGGGGAGAGGCCCGTCTCAATCGTAACCCCTGTCCACGGATCTGCACGAAGCACGCCGTATAACGAGCCGATACCGCCATTCTCCACTTGTTTCTTGAAAGACTCTGTAAGTGCAATTTTACCGTCTATATTCTCATACGTCTGCCAACCGAAGGGTTGGATCAGTTGGCCGATCTTCTCTTCCAAAGTCATCAGACTGAGCAAATGTTCCACTCGTTCTGAAGTAGAATTGTTACGATCCTTGTAGATCATGGTTTCCCTTCTCTCCTTCTGTGAAGACCTTATTCTTTAACAGCACCTACCGTAAGTCCTTGAATGAAATAACGTTGGAAGAACGGATATGCAAAAATAATAGGTAATGTAGCTAGAACAACCATCGCCATACGTGAAGTATCTTGAGGCATGGATCTCAAAGCTTCCATACTGATCGAGCTGTTTGATGCGTTCTGCATGATGAATTGCATACTAGTTTCAATACGCATCAACATGGATTGCAACGGTACAAGGTTTGGACTGTCGATATAGAGTAGTGCATTGAACCAGTCGTTCCAGTAACCCAGTGTGCTGAACAAACCAATAGTTGCTAGACCCGGAAGGGATAAAGGAAGTACCAGCTTGAGGAAAATTCGGAACTCCCCTGCGCCATCAATTTTCCCTGATTCAATAATAGCATCAGGAACACTAGTGCTATAGAAAGTCCGTAAGATCATAATATAAAAGGCATTTACAGCCAGCGGCAATATCAAAGCCCAAATGGTATCTTTGAGGCCCAAAAGCTGTGTAACGATGATATAGGTTGGAACAAGTCCCCCATTAAACAACATCGTGAAAAAGGCGAAGAAAGAAAAGAAATTACGGTATTTGAAGCTCTTTCTCGAAACCGCATAAGCGTAAAAAGCCATAAACAACAAACTAATGATAGTCCCTACGACCGTGACGAAAATCGTCACCCCATATGAACGAAGTAATGAATCTCCCATATCAAATACATATTGGTAACCCGCAAAACTCCATTTTTCAGGAATCAATCTGTAACCATTGTTCGCAAGTGCACTTTCATCTGTGAGGGAAATGATGACCACAAACAGAAAAGGAAACACGCACAGAATAGCAAAGATGCCGGCAATGAGGTTAAATGAAATATTCATTGGTGTCGATAGGTTATGAAAATCGCGTTCTTTCTTTTTTCTTTGAGACACACTACTCACTCCCTTCAGTATATTAGAACAAGGCGTTGTCCTTGTCGAATTTGCGTACGATATAGTTCGATGTCATAACTAGAACAAAACCTACAACGGATTGATACAACCCTGCTGCTGCACTCATACCAATTTCACCCGTTGATTTAAGACCACGATATACATAAGTATCGATAACGTTTGTTACTCCGTACAACGTCCCTGAATCTCTCGGGATTTGATAGAATAGACCAAAGTCTGCATAGAATATTTTTCCGATAGCCAATAGTGTCATGATCGTGATGATTGGTCTAAGAAGTGGTAGCGTAATTGCCCGAATTTGTTGCATCTTACTAGCGCCATCAATCATAGCGGCTTCATAAAGCGATCTGTCAATCCCCATAATAGACGCTAAATACACAACGCTGTTATATCCTACTGCTTTCCACAAATATACGAGTACTAGAATAAACGGCCAATATTTTGATTCCGCGTACCATTGAATCGGTTGAATACCTAAAGATTCAAATACCCCGTTCAACAATCCACGGTCTGCGCTTAAGAAACTGAACGTGAAATAACCGACAATGACCCATGATAGAAAGTAAGGTAGGAACATGCCAGTTTGATATATTTTGGAGAGACGTTTGTTTGTGATTTCTGATAATACAATAGCTAATAGCACCGATAAAGCCAGCCCTACAAAGATAAAAACAACATTATAAAGCAATGTATTTCGCGTGATTATATAAGCGTCATTCGTGCTAAATAGGAATTTAAAGTTGTCCCATCCAACCCATTTACTGTTCACTATGCTGGCCCAGAAGCCATCGCGACTGAAGCGATATTCCTTAAAGGCTATAATCGTTCCCAGCATCGGTAAATAGGAAAAGAAGAGGAACCAAAGTGCGCCGGGAAGAACCATGAATAACATAACTTTATTTTTGTTGATATTTCTGAAAAACTCTCCGACCATTTTCACGTTTATCCCTCCTGAAAGTAGTGATTTCAACCTTGCTGACTGTTGGCTTTTTTGGACATGTTGAAAATGGCCGCCAACGTAAATTGAATGAAAAAAATCGGGCGAAAGGCATCACCCGCCCGATTTTCTCCAGTTATTCTGATGTTATTTACCTGTTGCTGCTCTCCACTCATCGATTTGTCTTTGAGCTTCAGCGATGATTTTATCCAATCCAGCAGCTTTAAACTTCTCATTAGCTTTTGGCAGGTATTCGTCAGGATCAACAGTTCCTGTCATTAATGCGGACCAGAACTCTTCCTTCACGTTTTGTACCGCAGCCAATTCAGTCGTTACTTTCGAAGTATCGAAGTTAAAGCCTAACAATGGAGCGTTAATACCAGATTCGTTAAATTTCTTGAACTCGTCCCATTTGTTCTCAGGGTCGCCTTCATTCAAATAAGTGATCATAATGTTACCCAACGAGAATGTTGGCATATCATAGTCTTTAGATTTATCCAAGTTCTTCATCACGTTATCACTAACTTTTTCGTAGTGAACGCCTTCGATACCGGAATCGATCATGTTACGAAGTACAGGATCAGTGTTCAACAAGTTAAGGAATTCCATTGCTTTCTCCGGATATTTGGAGTTAGCAGAGATCGCTTGCATCGAACCCATTACGGACCAGTTGTAAACAATCGGGTCACCAGCAGGTGTGGAGACGATTGGATATCCAAGGCTTGTAGTCCAAAGGTTGTCTGCGAAAGGTTGAGTTGACGCACGGTCTACCAACCATTTACCGGATTTGTACAAGTCATCAGCAGAAGTGATTGTAGATACTTCTGGGGAAACATATCCAGCTTTATAGAATTTACGTACTGTTTTTAGTGTTTCTTTTATTTCTGGAGTTTCCAAAATGTTAACTACTTTATAATCTGTAGTGTCTTGATACACTGCCATTGGCAATTTCTCAATAACGTAGTCAAATGGCATCATAGGTACGAAATCCTTAACCATAGCGTACGGTGTAATGGTAGGATCGTTTTCCTTGATTGTTTTCAATAAAGGCTCAAGGCTTTCCATCGATTTCACGTTCGAAATGTCCAAGTTATATTTATCAAGAAGTTCTTTGTTGAAACGCCATACTTCTTGAGCTGGAAGTTCTTTGTTAGCTGGTACTGCATAGTTATGTCCATCAACCTTAGAACCTTCTAAGAATGCAGGATCAAGAGTTGCGACAATGTCTTTACCTTGATTTTTCAGCAAATCATCTAGTTCCATAAATGCGCCTTTACGTGCATTTTGCACGTAATCAAACGCCCAGGAGCAAGTGAACATAATATCCATTGGCTCACCTGAAGCGACCATTACTTGCATTTTTTGCGAATAGTCACCAAAATCAATCATCTTCATTTTGATGGTTGCATTTATTTTTTCTTTAGTATACTTATTAACTTCTTCCATAACCTTGTCCACATCTTTTTGTGGAGCACCGACCGTATACCAGATCAGTTCAACTGGCTTTTCAGACTTTCCTGATCCAGATGCATTGCTAGCACTGTTACCAGCGTTGTTGCCACCACATGCACTGACCAATAGTGTAAGCGCCATCAGCGATGTCAATAAAAGAGAAAACTTCTTTCTTTTTGTACTCATTGTTGAATACCCTCCCTTTGATTACCTTACTGTTCTATCTTGTCTGCGTCCCATAAGGACTACCTTAACTTTAATTTATGAAAGCATTTTCAAATAGAAGTGAAACTAAATAAATACTGTACAAACTAAAGATCATGTACAAAATAAAGAAAAAAAAGGCCGCTAGCGGGAATCGCTAACTGAGCCCTTTATATTCTGTCGGGGAGATCCCTACATATTTTTTAAATTGCTTGTAAAAATATCCAGTTTCCCAATAACCGACACTTCGAGCGATTTCATGAACTTTCATTTGACTTATTCGAAGTAACTCCTTGGCCTTTTCAATCCGATACCAATTAATATAATCAGTAAAAGACTCACCAACCTCCTTATGGAACAGTTGCCCCAAATAGACAGGATGGATATTATATAAAGCTCCAAGTGTCTTAAGTGACACATCTTCGTTATAAGACTGCTTGATAAAATTTAGCACCTGCTGAACTACTGGACTCTTCATATCGTTAGTCAGAGAATCTATAGTAATATTCGCAACTTCCTTCATGATATCAATCAGCTCATCAATAGAAAATGTTGTTCGAATTCTCTCGAAATGAAGCTTGTAAAGATCAGGCTCTTCAGCATGCCGAATTTCCTCCAGTTGCATTTTGAAACGAATAATCCATTCCATGGCTATGTCCTGAAGAAGACCAGGGGATATTCCTCCCATTTGCCGAAGTGATCCAAAATCCACTTCAATACGTGCAAGTAGTCCCTCTTTATTCTTAGCTACAATTAGCTTGGCGTAGTCACTCCAGTTCATATGGAGACCATCTTCAGCATTTGCTTGGTGCTCTTTGAGGTCATCATAGCGAAGAACATTTTGTTCCGGGAAGATCATGAAGTACTCCTGCACTTTTTTGGCGAAGGTGTAACTTCGGGATGGTTCCACCTCTATTTCTTCCACACTCCCTATGGACAGACGCAGAGGCTCATACGCTGACAGGACACTCATCAGTTTATTATTTATCAAATTTGCTTCGTTTATTCCCTGCTCCGGATCATCAAAGTTATACAACAATACAATGTCTCCATCCATATCACGGAATGGAATGATCCCCTCGTTACTCTTCAACTGATTCAGTACGATCTCGAATACCTCTTGATTAGAATGCTCCAATCGTAATAGCGAAACCATTACAAAGTTTTTATCAAGAACAATGCCCAGAAGATCAGCACGTTCCTGGAACTCCCGGGGACGAATCTGTTGTTTTATCCATCGTTGCATCACATTGTCCCGCAAAATCATAATGCTATATTCATTTAAGGTAGCATACCTTGCCTTAGACTCATTTAATTTCTCAACTACTATGTTCAGTGTTGCCTTGAATTCCTCCAGATTAATCGGCTTCAACAAATAATTTTCTATACCGAGTGTCATGCCCTCTTTTAAATAATCAAAATCATTAAATCCACTTAACACGATTACTTTAAGCTCCGGCCGAAATTCACGTACATTACGAATGAGATCAAGTCCGTTCATCTTCGGCATGGAAATATCGGTAACCAGAATATCCGCAGGAATCAGCTTTAACGCCTCTAATGCTTCAGCCCCATTCTCAGCTTGACCCACAATCTCCATCCCCATTGAAGCCCAATCGACAATATCATACAAACCCTCAATAATAAACGGTTCGTCATCTACAATAAACACTTTATACATTGTTGAGATCACCCTCCCCTTGGTTGGGGAACCATATGGTTACCACTGTTCCTTTTCCTAGTTCACTTTCAATATCAACACCATACATTCTTCCATACAGTAATTTTAGTCTTTCGTGTATGCTACGAATGCCAAATGACCCCGAGTAAATATCAGGATGGAGCAATCCCTCCTTAATTTGTGCCAATCTCTCTGGATGAATACCTTGTCCATTATCTCTAACTTCAACACAAAGGTATTCATTCTCATCTGTCACCGTAATTCTGATTTGATTATCCGTCCAATCCGTGCGCATCCCATGGAGAATGTAGTTCTCAATAATCGGCTGCAGAGACATTTTTAATACAATTTTATTCTCCAGCTTCTTGTCGCAAAGGATTTGATAAGTGAACTTATCCTTGTATCGAATCCTGAATAGTTCCAAATACATTCGGCAGGCTTCAAGTTCATCCTTCAGCGTATACCTTGGCTTCTGCTGAACATAACTTTTGAACAGTACCGAAAGGCTATAGATCATTTCTCCAACATCCGATGCCCCTTGAGAAATCGCTCGCATCCGAATTACTTCAAGTGTGTTGTATAAAAAATGAGGATTAACTCTCGCCTCTAATGCAGCAATCTCGGTATGTTTTTGCTTAATTTCTGCTTTGTAGACCCGATCAATATACAAATTAAGCTCCTCTAGCATCTCGTTGAAACTCTTAGAAATTTGTCCAAGTTCATCTTCTCTAATCTCTGTAACTCTCGCGTTTAAATCACCATTCTTCACCTTTCTTGTAAATTGGATAATGCTATGCGTTCGTTTAGCAAAATTATTGATGAACAAGGAGGAGATCAAAATTGCGAACAAAATACAAATCGAACTAATCATTAGAATCGTATTTCTAATTCCACGATACGAAGCAGCTAGTTCATTCTTAGGGACCAAACTGAGTACAGTGTATCCACCCTGAATATCGGTTAACTTCGTGATCGACATTCCTTCCTTGGTTACATCGTTATCGTATACCGTGTTTATCTGTTCAGCGTATGGATACTTATTGCCATAATAAATACCCGACGAATCAAAAATAACATCGCCAGTACTAGATAACACAAGAATTGTACCTTTAAATTTATCTTTATAATTATCCAGACTACCCCATATTTTATTGGAATTGAAATAAACAAGTAATTGTCCAATATTACGTAGCGACACATTATTGTTTATAGGTACTCGCACTGAAAACATGGGCGATTCCGGCAAATCAATACTTTCTCTAATCCAGATGTTCGGTATGGAGATGTTGGAAGCCTCTTCAGAATACATGGCATCAGGAACGAAAGACCGTGCAGCATTCGTACTAATAATTTTAAACTGCGTATTGTTATACACATATAAATACTGCTGCGCAGCACTATACAACATCAAACTCGTTATGTCAGAGTCATCCTCTACCCGATTTCTAAAAACCTGCACAGGGTCACTTGTCGTACCGCTGTCACTATAAAAACGGTCCAATCTATATTTCACATATTCCTCATAAGGATGTTCCAGAAAATAGGATGTATTGGACGCCAAATCACTATCTCTGTATATATCACGCGCCATCGTTTGTACGGATTCATATTTATTATCAATGTAGTTACCTACACTTTGAATCGCGCTTTTCTGAATATCCAGTTGTCTCTGAACTGTCGCTTGCGACATTGTGGTAAACATCAAGTAAGAAAATATAATAATGGTTACAATCGTAATCATAGAGAAAAAGAAGATCATCTTCATAAACAATTTATTTTTGAAATATTTTCTGTAAATTTTGGTGAATAGCATAACATCCTCCTTACTTACGTCAGCCCAGTGCTGTTCATGTTAACTAATCAATCATAACCGTTTTTCCTTCTATAGAACAAGCGCCTGTCTCCAGAGATACTGGAGAACAGGCGCTTGAAGTTTACATAGTTCTATCGGGGTGGTCATTAACCGCGGAATTCTTGCAATCCCTTGTTCAGCTCAGACGTAGCTGAGTATACTTGTTGATACAATTGGAAGAGACGACGATATTTCTCTACGTGATCTGGAATTGGTTCATAAGTAGCACCATAGCCAATAAACTTATCAGCACATTCCTTCAAGCTACTGAACCAGCCACAACCGACCGCTGCCATCATCGCAGAACCCATGGCTGGTCCCTGTTCATTCTTCAGTGAGACAACTGGGATACCGAAGATATCTGCTTGCATTTGCAACCAAGTTGGATTCTTAGCTCCGCCTCCAATGGATATGACTCGTTCTACTGAAATACCCGCCTGCCGGAACAACTCTAACGACTCTTGAAGGGAGAATGTGATTCCTTCCATCACAGCTCGCGCCAAGTGTTGACGTCCATGTGTACCGGACAGTCCAATAAAGCTACCACGGATAACACTATCCGCATGCGGAGTACGTTCTCCAACAAGATACGGGGTAAACAACAAACCTTCAGATCCTACTGGAACATCCGCAACAGGTGCTAACAGTTCCTCAAAACTCAGTTCTGGTGCCAATGACTCCTTAAACCAAGTCAAACTGTATCCCGCCGCTAAGGTTACACCCATGGCATAAAATGCACCTGGATGTGCATGATTGAAGAAATGTACCTTACCTGCAAAATCTTTGTTCTTGTCTTCCTCATAGGTCAGAATAACACCCGAGGTCCCGATGCTACACAGGGCATCACCCGTACGAACAATACCTGCACCAACTGCGCCGCAAGCATTATCTGCTCCACCACCAAATACTTTAGTATTTGATGAAAGTCCCGTTTGCTCAGCAAACTGTGGTAACAGTGTACCGGTTGCTTCAGTACTGCCTACAATGGGTGGGCAAAATCCCTCTTTGAGATCAAATGCCTCGGTGATTTCTGTGCTCCAAGTTCCTTCTGAAACATTCAAGAGCAGTGTTCCTGCTGCATCCGATATTTCCATTTGGACCAGGCCGGTCATCCGATAACGCAAATAATCCTTAGGAAGCACGAAGCAAGCTGCCTTAGCAAATAGCTCTGGCTCGTTCTCTTGTACCCATAAAATTTTGGGCAAAGTGAATCCTTCCAAAGCAGCGTTTTTTGTAATCGTAAGCAGTTTGTCTCCAAGCTTAGCTTCGATCTCACGGCACTGTTTCGTTGTCCGCGTATCATTCCAGAGGATCGCATGACGAAGCGGCTTGTTCTGCTCATCAAGCAGAACCAAACCATGCATCTGCCCCGAGAAAGACACACCCTCTATTTGTTCAGGGGATACTTCATTCTCTTGAATCAACTTCTTCAAACAGGCAACCGTTCCGCTCACCCACAATTCCGGGTCCTGCTCACTATATCCCGGACGCTCCTGAATAAGCGGATAGGAGGCAGTAGCCTCTCCTTTGATATCTCCGTTCTTGTTCACCAATACCGTCTTCACCGAACTCGTACCGAGATCGATACCGATTACATAACTCATCACTGAATCTCCCCTCATAAACCACAGCATAACGCTTTGGCTTTCTAAATCATTAGCATATTTCAGTTATTAAAAAGGGGACGACAGGCGTCCCCTTAATTCAGCATGATGACTATCCGTTTAGCCGAATAATACTATTTATTTAGTGGAAAACATGTATTCATTCAATTGAGCTTTAACCAATTCCAAGTGGTTAGACTTGTTCTTGATTTCGCCGCCCTTCATTGCGTAAGCTGCCAACGATTTCAAGTCAGTCTTACCTGCAACGATATCAGCACCGATACCGGATTTGAAGCTAGCATAACGTTCGTCAAGCAACTTGTCGAAGAATTTATCTTCAATCAATTTCCCAGCTACTTTCAATCCTTTAGCAAAAGTATCCATACCTGCAATGTGCGAGTAGAACAAATCTTCAGGTTCGAAGGAACCACGTCTTACTTTAGCATCAAAGTTAACGCCACCTGAACCCAAACCGCCATTCTCCAAGATTTCATACATAGCCAAAGTTACAGAAGCTACGTCTGTTGGGAATTCATCAGTATCCCAACCTAACAGCATGTCGCCTTGGTTAGCATCAACTGAACCGAGCATGTTGTTAATGCGGGCTACGCGAAGCTCGTGCTCAAATGTATGACCTGCGAGCGTTGCATGGTTCGCCTCAAGGTTAAGTTTGAAATGCTTATGAAGATCGTATTTTTGCAAGAATGCAATCGTTGTTGCTGCATCGAAATCATATTGGTGTTTAGAAGGCTCTTTTGGTTTTGGTTCGATCAAGAATTGGCCTGTATAGCCAATTTCCTTAGCATAATCAAGCGCCATATGGAAGAATCTCGCTAGGTTATCAAGCTCAAGACCCATATCTGTGTTTAGTAGGGACTCATAACCTTCACGTCCACCCCAGAACACATAGTTCTCGGAACCAAGTTCAAGACCTGTATCCAGACCTTTTTTCACTTGTGCTGCAGCATAAGCAAACACTTCAGCATTGGATGATGTAGCAGCACCATGAACGAAACGAGGGTTAGTGAACATGTTTGCTGTATTCCACAGCAATTTAACGCCCGTTGCATTCATACCTTCTTTAAGTTTGGCGATGATTACATCCAGATTGTCGTTCGTTTCTTGCAAGCTATCTCCTTCTGGAGCGATATCACGATCATGGAAGCAATAGTAAGGAGCTCCAAGCTTCTCAAGGAATTCAAAGTTAACTTCTACACGAGCCTTCGCCAAATCCAGACCACTTAGGGTTTCCCATGGACGAATCATATTTGCTTTACCAAACGGATCACTACCATCCATCGTTAATGTGTGCCAGTACGCCACCGCAAAACGAAGATGTTCTTTCATTGATTTACCTAATACTACTTCATTCTCATTATAGTGTTTGAATGCCAGTGGATTGCTCGATCCTGCGCCTTCATACTTAATTTTGTTTACATTCTTGAAATAACTCACAATGGAGTCCTCCCCGCTAATTTTGGTTTGGTAAGCCTTTTCATTCACTAGCTTTGTAGTAGCATACCCTCCAAACTAGGAAGCGTATGCTCTCTTCACCATGATCGTAACACGCCTAACTTAGTTTGTCTAGTAAACTAACAAAGTTGTTGAAATTTCACCAAAAAAGTATGTTATGATATCAAGTAGTACATAGGTAAACGAGTTGTGGAGGAAGAATAATGAAGATAACGGGCGACCAGCAATTGATCAAAAAAATGAACAAAACGATCGTGCTGGACACGATTCGACAACAACAACCGCTGTCACGGGCAGACATCGCCTCCGTCACCGGATTAAATAAGGCAACAGTATCCTCACTTGTATCAGAACTGATTGAAAGTCAGCTAGTTACTGAGATCGGACCGGGTGAGTCGAGTGGTGGACGGAAACCGACATTACTCCTATTTAACCGTAGTGCAGGTTACGCCATCGGTGTTGATATTCGCGTTAGCGATATGCTTATGCTCCTTGTCGACCTAGAGGGGACCGTCATTCAGGAGAAAATACTTCCTTTGGTCGACTCCTCACCGGAAACCGTTCAGAATCAAATTCGAAAACATATTAATTTGATCAGCAAAAAAACACCTTCCTCACCTTACGGTATCGTCGGAATTGGTATCGGAGTGCCTGGACTCGTTGATGAGAAGAGTCGCGTTGTTTCCTCACCCAATTTAGGGTGGGATACCGTCTCTCTCCAGGATTCACTTCTTCCTGGGTTCGGAAATACGATTCATATTGACAATGAGGCAAATGCCGGGGCAATCGGCGAAAAACTATATGGTGCTGGATGTGATTCCGCTAATCTGATCTATCTCAGTATCGGAGTCGGGATTGGCTCGGGAATTATTGTCGACGGAGAACTATACCGTGGTACATCCAATTTTTCTGGCGAGGTCGGCCATATGACAATAGCCGAAAACGGTCCTCTCTGCCGCTGCGGCAACCGTGGATGCTGGGAAACGGTCGCCTCGGAGAAAGCGCTCATGGACAAAGCCGCCGTTCTGTGGAAGGGCAGCTCGATTCCTAATCTAGAGGAAGTCATCCTTCAGGCTAAAAGGGGCGATGAAAGAGCCCTCTCCTTATTGGACGACTTGGGCGTGCATTTAGGCGTTGGTCTGGCGAATCTCATCAATATTTTAAATCCGGAATTGATCGTCATTGGAAGCCGACTTTCACTAGCGGGTGACATGCTCCGCGATGCGATGCTACGGACTGTTGAAGCTCGAAGTTTATCCTACCATCGAAAAAAAACGAATGTCATTTTTGCTGCTCTGGGTATCCGGTCCACAGCATTAGGGGCAGCTTCGATGCCGATTACGTCCTTTCTAGCTGATCCGGACGTGACCCCCGTAGTCCCAAGCTTGTAAAAATCAAGACTTACTCCTACACAAAGACCGGCAAGAACAGAATCTGTTCCTGTCGGTCTTTGTTTTCTAGTCAGATAACTCACATTTCATAAACCTGATGGGTCTGGACCAATCTAATGACCTCTTCTTCTTTTAGAGGCTGACTGATGAAATACCCTTGAATTACATCGCATTTTGCTCGTTTGACATGCTTTAATTGTTGCTTCGTTTCTACCCCTTCAGCTACTACCATTAACCCCATCCTCCTGCCGATCAGTACAATAGCTCTAGCGAGTGAATGGTGATCCTGCTGGTCCGGTACCTCTTCAATAAATGTCCTATCTACCTTCAACGTTGTGATCGGCATTTGTTTCAAATAACCCAAGGAAGAATATCCCGTTCCAAAATCATCAAGTGCAATCTGGATACCGAGCGATTTCAGAAATTCCAGCTTTGGAATGACTATCTCAAACGACTCTATGAAGACAGATTCAGTAATTTCAAGTTCCAAGTAGGCTGGATTCAAAGCGGTATCATGTAAGATACGGAGCACCATATCAACAAACTCTTCCTGAATCAATTGAACAACTGAAATGTTCACTGAAATTTTATAATCTCCATGTCCTAGATCATGCAAACTTCTAGCGAAAGTACAAGATTGAGATAAAACCCACTCGCCGATGGGCACAATCAGTCTACTATCCTCAGCAATTTTAATGAACGAAATTGGTGAAACAAAACCAAACTCTGGACTATTCCACCGAATTAACGATTCGAACCCCACAATTTGTCCCGTTTTAAGACTTACTTGTGGCTGATAATACAGCACAAATTGATTACCCTTAATAGCTTCTCGAAGATATTTCTCCACAGATACCCGCTCATTGAATTTTGTAAGGAATGAAGAGCGAAAGACCATATATTTTCCTTTGCCAGCCTCTTTAGCGTTATACATAGCAACATCTGCATTCTTTAGTATCTCCTCAACACTTATTCCATCCTGCGGAAAAAAGGAGATTCCTATACTAATCGATACATATAAATCGCTTTCATGAATCCGGAAAGGCTCCTTAAAGCCCTGTATCAAAATCGATGCCAGCCCTTCCGCTTCTGCTTCGTTCTCAATATCCATCTGAAGTATAACGAATTCATCCCCGCCTAATCTGAACAACATACACTCTTCCCCGACCAAGGCAGATAATCTGAGGCTCACTTTCTTCAGAATTCGATCGCCTAACTTATGACCCAACGTATCATTGATATATTTAAAGTTATCTAGATCGATGAAGAACAAAGCGGCTTTGCCTTGGGAATAAGATAGGTATGATTCCAGTTCCTCCAGTAAATACAGACGGTTCGGTAGATCACTTAGCTCGTCATAATAAGCAAGATGCTTGAGTCTCTCTTGCGATATTTTCAATTCGTGAATGTCCACATCTGAACCTGCCATTCGACAAGCCTGTCCATGCTCATCAAATAACACTTTACCCCTTCCGATGAACCAGTTGTATTCTCCATTCTTCTTCCGCAGACGATACTCGCATTCAAAAAATGGCTTCTCCCCCGATTGAGTCGCCTTCATTTCAACATCAACCCGCTCTGCATCTTCGGGATGTAGAAGATACTCCAGCAATTCTGTAGTCACATCCTCCTCACTTTGGTAGCCGAGAAGTTGGAACCATCTCGAAGAATAGTATCGACGATTCTCGATGAGGTCGATCTCCCATATCCCACCATTTGACGACTCCGCTACTAACTTATAGCGTTCTTCGCTCCTACGTAGCCTACGCTCATTCACAACCAACGCATCATAGTTATTCCTTAATTCCTCCTGAGTTGCTGCCAATTCTTCATAGGTCTCTTCAAGCTCTTGATAACTATGCTCTAACTGTATTTCATAACTCTTACGCTCCGTTATATCGATCATTGAGCCAGAGAACCTTACGGGGGTTCCCTCATCATTTCTTCTTATCATTCCTCGTGCCTGGATCCACAAATGCTCTCCATTTTTCTTGATCATACGGTATTCGGCCTCATACACAGGAGACTTCCCATTAATACAGGCTTGTCTCATTTTGTCCGTGGGGATTACATCATCAGGATGAACCAGCGATCTCCACTGCTCCTCCGTTGCAGGCATTTCCATTCTATTGTATCCAAGCAAATCGTAAAATCGATCGGATACGTAATAATTGCCGGTAGCTGGATCCGTATCCCAGATAACCGCTCCCGATCCGAGAGAAGCTAGGCGGAATCTCTCTTCGCTTTCCCTCAATTTGTCCTGATTCGATATCAACTCATGTAGTTGAACTTGCATCTCTTCCTGCGTTAATGCGAGCTCTTCATAAATCCTTTCAAGCTCCTGATAACTATTTTGTAGTTTTTTTTCGTTTAGCTTGCGATCATGAATATCGATCCCACAGCAAATAAATACATCAGGATTTCCCGATATCCCATTGATCGCAGCCGTTCTGAACAAAAAAGTTCTAGGAGTCCCCTGTTCCGAAGATTTAAGCGTGATTTCCTTATGCTCGACAAATTTCATACCAAGTGCATCATCCATGAGCTCTACAAGCTTCACATAGTAATCCTGTACATACAACAGTTCGTTATATTTTTTCCCAAGAATATCTGTTTCGCCCATCCCGATCAGCCGTTGAGCATATTTGTTAACTCTTAGAACCTGTTTATCCCTATGTACGGCCCAAATAAAAAGATCTGCATGGTCAAATACATCCTTAGATAGCTCTCGTTCTCCATGAATGATCCTTCTTAAGTGATTAATATACAATTTCAGCACCAGATAACTCAAAGCTATAAATACAATAACGGCTATAAAGAAAATCCCGTAGAATTTATACTGTGACTGAGTAATTCCCACAAGCGGTTCCCCATACACCAGATGAGGGTTCAGAATTGCTGATAATACTGCCACTATAGCGGCCAAAATCATCAAGGAAATCCGCTTCATTCGGATGCCACGCCACCTTTACGAGATAAAATAGTAGAAACCAAATCCATATGTAAGATTCATTGTTTAATTTTAACATATTTGTGTCACTATTAAATACATATTTTTCCTTTTATGCGCTATATGTCGATTAATTATTCGTTTATCAAAAAAACCGACTATTCTCCCCCCTTACGAAGGAATATGTCGGTTGCATTTAGGTTTAATTATTTGTCAGTTGGCTTCTATTTACTTTCACTATCCTCAGTATCAAGAAAAGGCTTATTCACGAAATAATACATCACACCCATAAGCAGAACTCCACCAATTAAGTTTCCGATCGTGACTGGAATCAGATTGTGAAGTACCCCTGCAAACGATATCGTTCCAGGATGATTCAGTACGAGGGCAATCGCAAAGGTGCACATATTTGCAATACTATGTTCATACCCCGAAATAAAGAAACAGAACACGAATAACATCATCGCGAACATTTTCGCACCGTCCCCTTGGAGCGACATGGGGATGAAGAATGCAAGACAAACTAACCAGTTACATAGAATAGCTCGGAAAAAAAGTTCAAAAGCGGATGTAGTCATCTTGTGCTCTACAACGTTTAATAAAAAGCTGTTCACTGACGAATCCGTAAATAGTCCCGTTAAGAAAATTAGCAAAGCGAATATCGCTGCTCCCATTATATTTCCGACATAGCTAAGGACCCATAGCCTTACAACTTCCTTCCATTTCATCCTCTTCCTTAAGGCGGCATAAGTATAATAAAACGTATTACCCGTAAAAAGATCCCCACCACCATAGGCAATAAGAATAATTGCAGCGCCAAACGTAAGGGCCGCCATGGGATAAGTTAGTGGAGAATGTTCCATATAGAAAAAATTTCCTGTTTTGAAGGCGACAATAACACCAAAACCGATGAACATGCTTGCAAGCATTGCTCTAGCGATGTAGCGAATCTGGCTTTGTTTGAAAATTTTATATTTCTTCAAAGCCAGTTCTTCAACTTTTAATAACGATTCTGTTTCCATAGCGCCTCCTTATATAGTGTGTGTCCAAAATTCTGATTTCCAGCACAATAAGCTTATGCTTATGATGCTTCATTATTTACAAAATGCGCTGATTTATCCTCATTTTTCATGCTTCGGATATTTACATTTGATCCGGGATTGTGCATAATGATAAATATATCTATATGATAATGATTATCATTATTGCTGATTAATTAACCTTCACTATATAAATAAACAAAAAGGAGCTTTGAGCTTATGAGAATAGCCCTACGAAAACCTTCGTTGCAAATCGATGATTACTTGGATCTACTCAACCTTGCCACCCGTCTCGGTGACCAGAAATGGCAGGAAGAAATTATTCGTAAGCTAGAAAATCTACAAGCAAACCTGGCGGAAATTAGTAAATAATGGTCACGTTGACAGGATGAAGGTTATCCTGTATATTGGACGAAAATAACCTAAATGAAACGACTTACGATGGAAGCACCCGTAAGAAAAGGCGTAATTACGTCTTTCTTATGGGTGCTTTTTTGCGTTATGTTGAAATCATTTTGGCAAGGAGAGTGATGATAGAATGATCTTGAATAAGTTAAAGCTAAGGTTAACTGCTGTACTTGTTGTAGCACTCTTTCTGACAACCACGTTATGGAGTAGTAGTTCCGTCTTTGCTGCCACTTTACAATTCACCGATGCAGTCAAGGCATCACTAACGAAAACCGCGCAAGCCGCAGGCGGTGCGAAACAAACTAAGTTAATGAAACAATACGATGATTTAGCCTCACTTCAGAAGCAATCCGCGGATTGGGACAGCAAAACCTCAACACTGCACTACTCCAACGAAACTATACTGTCCTCCTTACGCAAGAAAATCAAGGATATCGACGCGGATAAGATCATCAAACTGGAGGACCAAGTGAAGCAGACTAAGGCAAAATATCAGCCTCTTTTCACCACCTACAGCTCACTAACAAAACAGGCTACCGCTGCAAAATCCCTCAAAGATAAAACCCTATACAAAGCGCTTCGAGGTCAAGCCGATGTGTTAAAAATTACGGTTGATTTAGCTCGGCAAGATATCAGAGCCAAGGAAGCCTCACTCAAGACTGCCAAGACTGATAAATCAAGAAAAGCAACACAAGTGCGCTCGATTCTAGCAGAAATTGATCCATTAAAAACAAAGATAAAGTCGGAGCGAAGCCTGCAATCGACACCTAACAAGAGTATTGCTACGGAATGGACCAACTTCAAGGGGGCTGCAAAAAAAGGTGACGCAGATCGCTCAGGTGATTCACTAGCCCGACTCCTGACCCTCTCTGGTCAAGTTTCAACTTATAAGCAGAATATTTACAACCTTGAGGTTAAAATTAGTGCCGTTCTAGGGCGTGCCAAATTGCAATTACCATAATTCAAATAAAAGCTGACCCTACACATTACTATGTAAGGTCAGCTTTTAACTTCTATATTAAATTCCACATGCCAAATTTATAAGATATAAATTACTGCAGATCAGTACTCCCCATTAAATAACAGTCCACTTCACGAGCAGCCTCGCGTCCTTCATGAATAGCCCATACGACCAAGCTCTGTCCCCTCCGCATATCTCCAGCAGCAAAGATACCTGGAATATTTGTCATATAGTGTTCTTCTGCCTTAACATTCGAACGTCCATCCCGTTCAACTCCTAATTGTTCCACTAGTCCCCCTTCAGGACCTGTGAATCCAAGAGCCAATAATACCATATCAGCTGGGATGATCTGTTCACTGCCAGGAATCTCAACGGGAACTATACCACCTTGCGGATCGGTTACCCATTCGACATTCACGGTTTGAATCGCCGAGAGATTTCCATGTCCATCACCTATAAAACTCTTGCTTGAGGTTAAATAACGGCGCGGGTCCGTACCATACAGTCTCGCGGCTTCTTGCTGACCGTAATCCGTCTTCATAACCTTCGGCCATTCCGGCCAAGGATTACCTGGCTGACGAGTTAACGGAAGCTGTGGCATAATCTCCAGTTGCATGACGCTACGACATTCAAGTCGGATTGCCGTTGCCACGCAATCCGTTCCCGTATCCCCGCCACCAATGACGATCACATTCTTGTCTTTAACAGACAAATATTTCTCATCCTGAAGTCCTGAATCCAGTAAGCTCTGCGTACTACGTGTTAAGAACTCCATCGCTTGGTGAATACCTTGAAGCTCACGACCATCAATCATCAGGTCACGAGGTTTCGTAGCCCCTCCGCACAGTACTACAGCATCAAACTCGCTCTTTAGTTCCTCTATAGTGATATCTTTACCTACTTCCATATTAGTTACAAAAGTAATTCCCTCTGCGGCAAGGAGATCAACGCGCCGTTGTACCGTTCCTTTGTCTAGCTTCATATTAGGTATCCCATACATCAACAAGCCACCGATTCGATCGGCACGTTCGTATACCGTTACATCATGTCCCGCCTTATTTAGCTGATCTGCACAAGCAAGACCGGCCGGACCAGAACCAACGATAGCCACCCTTTTGCCCGTATGAGCTGTAGGGATGGTCGGCGTAATCCAACCCTCCTGAAATCCTTTGTCCACGATGGCCTTCTCTATATTCTTGATCGTAACCGGAGAACCTTTCATCCCAACAGTACAAGCCCCTTCACATGGTGCCGGACAAACTCGACCAGTAAACTCAGGGAAATTGTTATTCTTGTGCAGACGCTTCAGAGCCTCTTTCCAGCTTCCTCGATACACCAAGTCATTCCATTCCGGTATGAGGTTGTGTATGGGGCATCCCGATGCCATTCCCGACAACATTCTACCGACATGGCAAAATGGCGTTCCGCAATCCATACAACGTGCAGCTTGTATGGTCAGTCTCTTTTCCTCAAATGGTATGACAAATTCCTGCCAAGCATTGATCCGTTGTAATGGATCGACCTCCCCAGGCACCTCACGTTCATATTCTAAAAAACCGGTTGCCTTTCCCATCGTTCTCCTCCGTTCATGAATAACATAATGAAATCTATCTCTCTATCGCATTATCACTATGACGTATTAAATTAATTCATGTTACCATTCCAATGCTTGTCATTAGAATGAGGAAGATCACGCACTAGTCATCTTGGCTAAACATTCATACAAATCATGCAAACTTTCTTCTCTTTATTAATCCGGGAATTTTTTATCATGATATAGCCCGATCTATAGATAAAAAAGCTATACTGGGCTATATCGGGTGAGGAAACCCATTGATTTCCTTTAGCAACCACATGTATGATGGGTTAAGACATATCTCGTAAAGATGCCAGACATGGATATCAGCAGTAAGTACATACATATTATGGCTCACTTCGAAGGGGATTTATTATGAAAAAAGCCGATTATCAGACTCGTATCGAATCGATTATTAATTCCTCCGCATTGCTGCATTCCATTGATCTGATGGGTGTAGGAATAGCTGTAACTGATCCAAACCTTAAGGATAATCCTCTGGTCTACGTTAATCAGGGATTTGAGAAGAACACCGGTTATAAGCGTGAAGAAGTTCTCATGCGTAATTGTCGATTTCTTCAAGGCGAAGAAACGGACAAGAACCATCTGGGGATCATCCGTCGGGCTATCATAGAAGGCCGTCCTGATACAGTTACCATCAAGAATTATAGGAAAGATGGCAGCACATTCTGGAATCAATTTATCATCAGTCCCGTCGTTAATCGCGAAGGTGAAGTGATCTATTTTATCGGTCTTCAATTTGACGTCACTAAAGAGGTAGAAGAACGTAACGCTTCTAAACAAAAAATTCAGCAGCTTTCTTATTTTGACCCCTTAACTGAACTGCTAAATATGAATCACTTCAAGGATATTATGAAATCAAAATTCGAAGAGCCTGATTCTAAAGACAAGACAGCCGCTGTTCTGCGTGTGAATTTAAATCGTTTCCGTTATATCAATGAAAGTTATGGCGAAACAATGGGAAATGAGCTTCTAAGAAAAGTAGCCGAACGGCTGAAGAACTCACTGGATGAAGGGACACCCATTTGCCGTAGCTTTGCAGATGACTTTATCATATTCTTGTCTGACATTTCCGACCCGCTCAAAATCCATGAGATAGCAAATAGTTTGAGCAACGCATTAAAGAAGCCTTATTCTGTATTCGATGAGGAGATCGTTGCGGGGTGTGGTATGGGCATCAGCCTCTACCCTGATGATAGTCAGGATGTAACCAAACTACTCAAACATGCTGAACTGGCGATGAAAGAAGCTAAGGCTGAGTCATTGAACGGTCCGCACTATTTCGACTACTATTTGATGGATAGACTGCATGAGAAGATAAATATTGAGAAAAAGTTGCCGAGGGCCTTATCTGAAGGGCAGTTCGAACTCCATTACCAACCCAAAATTGATACCTCTACTTTTGCACTCATCGGATTTGAAGCTTTAATTCGTTGGAACGATCCTGAGCAGGGATTAGTTCCTCCTAATAATTTCATTCCTGTCGCAGAGGATACGGGATTTATCGTACAGCTAGGGGAATGGGTCATGTCAGAGGCATGCCGAACAAACAAGAAGTGGCAAGATGCTGGACTTCCTAAGCTACCCGTGTCTGTAAACGTCTCAGCTGTGCAATTTAAACACCCACAGTTCGTCCATATGGTACAGAATGTATTAGAGCAAACCGGGCTTGCTCCGGAATATTTAGAGCTTGAAGTGACTGAATCCCTACTTAACACACCACTATTCATTATGGAAAAGTTAGATACGCTTCAGAAAAAGGGAATCACCCTTTCCATCGATGATTTCGGAACAGGTTATTCCTCGATCTACTATTTAAAGGAGCTGCCACTACAGGTTCTAAAAATTGATCGGACCTTTATACGGGAGACACCTAACTCTCTACGGGATAGCTCTCTCCTCGTATCAATCATTCAATTAGGCAAATCGCTTGGGATGACCGTATTAGCTGAAGGGGTTGAAACCGAGGATCAATTTAATTTCCTGCGTGATAACGGCTGCGATCAAATTCAAGGCTATTATTACAGCCGACCACTTAACGAAGCCTCTTTGAAGCAGTTACTGTTGTCCAACAGAGAATAAATTAATCTTAGTATAATATAGAGAACCGCTACCGATCTTAAGATCAGTAGCGGGTCTTTGCCTAAGCGAGAATGTCACTGACATTACAGCTGAGATTCTTTTTTCAACACATAGGTACCTGCCATATAATCATGCAGCCCCCTCTTCTGATCAGTGAACGCGATCATCAGAAACCCAATACACAAAATGAGACCCGATACTATAGAGGAAAGGTATCGTCCAATGGAGTGCAGATAGGATATTCTATTGCCTTCTTCATCTACAATTTTGGCACCAACGATTAGTTTCCCGATCGTCCCCTGCCATGGAGTGCTAGGTAAGTACGTAAAATATACAAACCCAATCATCCAACTAATTATCCCAACATTGAATGGCCATATCCATGATAAAACTTCTAAAATTACGACATCAATTAAATATGCGAGAAATCGTACCCAAAAGCCTACATAATCAGGATTAGGGTTATGATAGATCATTTCTTGATGATGTTGGTGTTGGTTATTTTGATTATGTCGATTGTAATCAAACTTGGAGAACTCCATATTATCATGCATTTTGATCGCCATCCTTCATATGGTTTCAATCTCACGCATCTAACTGTAATTCTTTATTCAGTTGAATAATCCTTTTATATGATATTCATTAGATAAAATTAATTGCCGAGAACAGTTAAGTCACCTATTTTTCATAAAATAAAAAGCACCCGAAGGTGCTTCCCTATCATTCCTTATGAACACGATAATGGTATGATGATACCGCGGAAAAGCCTAGTTTTTGATACAGATCAACGGCAGCTGTATTTTTCCTGAGTACCTGGAGATACATATGCCCCGCCCCATGCTCCATTGACCACTCCGTTAGGGCACGGATTAGGGCACTAGCAACTCCTTTTCTACGATGACTTGAAGCAACAACAACATTGCTAATGCCACCCCATCCATTTTCGACGGCAACTGTTCCAAGTCCTATTCTTTCACCATCTTCGAGCAGAGCTGCAAAGCACTTAGGATCTTTGATTGCCGCAAAAATGGAGCCATAGGCTGACCTACGATCCTCAGGGAACTCTTCCATCTCAATGAAATCATCAAGCCAGAGGTCATTGATCTCTTGGTTAAACATTGTGTTCCACGATAGATTTTGTGCTGCTGTACACCGTAGAATTTCCTCGCAAGAGGCAACCATCATGAAGCACTGCATAATGACAGCGTAATCTTTAAGTTCAAGTATTTTATCTAATTCTGGGGGAGAAGAATCACTCACTTGGAAACATGGAAGAATGCCGCGATTTCGGTAGAATCTCTCTACCTCCTCCAGCCAATCCCCCTCTGGAAAAGGTCCTGCTGTAAGAACACTGTTCCCTCGCCTTGTGACCCCCTCATGTGCACGGAGTCGCCAATTCCCTAGATCCGCTTGCTCTCGCGGAGGCCATGCATTGGCTGCAAGGTGTTCTAGAGATCGGTATAATTCTTCTGAATATATTAGCTCGCTTATCTTAGCCATTGATCAAAGAACTCCTTATATCCTTGTTTCATGACTGAGCTTGAGAACATCCTAAATGCATACTCACGGTTTTCTGCTGAATATTTAAGTGGAGAAGCAGCCGCCATATTAACTAGTTCAAACCAATTGCGCTCATTTCCAGCAAAAGCATGCCGAGAACTAATATGGTCGTAGCAAGGATGCTCCGGTTTGACGACAATTTTGCCCATCGCAAGCGCCTCCGTTAGCGGCATCGCAAAAGTATCAAATTTAGAACAGCTCCAATATACTTTGGAGGAATTCATAAGCGCAAAAATCTGATCCTGAGTCAAAGCAAACTGCAGAGTAACGTTCATCGGGATATCGTATTTCTTCATACTCTCCTTATAACGTTCCCCCCCAAACACCATGAACACTTCCTTGTCGGGGTTCTGACGCGCATACTCAAGTACCAAATCCGGACGTCGATTCTCTTCGTCCCTTCCAATCCAAAGTATACGGTTGTCAATAACAGCACTTGGGTCAAAATGTTGCTTCGCCATCTCCTCATTGAATCCAATCGGGATGACATTAACATCTGTAACACCAAAAACTTGATTGAACTGACGCTTCAAAAACTCCGTCTGTACAATAGCTTTATCCACGATTCCGTAGAATGGTTTCATCATTTCATAACCTGTCAGTGCAGGATCAGGAAAGCTATGAGGAAACAACACGCTATTCTTAAGAAACATCTTCAAGAATGTAAAGCCGGATACGGTGTATATAACATGTTCAATATTTTGCGAATAAATTTGGTCTAGTACGATATCGTAGTTAACCAAATCTCCCTTTTCATGCTCATACCCTGGAATCCAGTCATGCCCACTGACCTGCCTCTCTGGAGAAATAAACACAATTTCTACGCCTAACTCCAAAGCGATATTCCGAAGTCGCTCAGCAAACACCCTTGGACCTTGGGCCTCCGCAAACTGAATTTTCCGCATCACCAACCCGACTTTTTTCATAAATTCACCGACTTATCTATATAGTTATATTTCGTTTTATATTCATCTAGACGTCCCAAACACTCCGTCAAACTCAACGATGTTTCTTCCCATTGAGCTAGTAGCTTATCCTTGGGCCAGAGTGCCTTTTCTTGGCGAAGATCCCCTTGAATCAACAGTAGCATCCAAAGTGAGAATACCGCAGCGAAGCGGTAATAATCAAGTTTAAAAGCATCTCTATTATGCACGTATGTAGAACCAGAACTTTGGACAGCAACTTGCTCTAAATAACCATTCAAAATCGATTCTCTTTGCACACTTGTCATCTGCTTCGGAAACAGGGGATGCGACATATCGATCAAATGATACAGGTCCCATAGCGGTAAATTCAGATGGGCATGTTCCCAATCCAAAATGTAGAGTTGCCCGCTTGATGTTACAGCATAATTTCCTAAATGAAGATCACCATGACATAATACCTTTTTCTCAGTAAAAGCTTGTCCTTCCGCTACGAGCTGAACATCCTCAAGGAATCGATGGGACACCCCCATTTGTTGCATAACGGCTGGGACATCATCTATACGCTGAAGTAATTCGGACGCTATTTGTTCTATAGGGGGTTTGGGTCCTATGGAAGGGGCTTCACTCAAGTATGAGGTAGGCACAGAATGCCAACGAGCCATCTCCTTAACAACCTTTAGGGCGTGTTGTAGGCTATATTCATGATGCAGTAGACCGAGATCCTCAAAGATCGTCCAGCTTTGCGCTCCACTCCCTAGTCCAGATGATGCAAGAAGCTCGGGATAGATCTTGGGAAACGAATGTAGGATATGCTGATACGCCCAGATTTCTCGATCTTCGGAAGCATCATTCGTCAGGGGTTTGAACACATAGCTTTGTTCTGGCGATACAAAAAATCGTTCCACCCGTTTGCCATTCATCCCTCGATACAAGATTTCTCTTTGCCATATATTCCGATCATCGAGCGTTCCGTCAGGTAGCACATATTGTCCGAGATTACTCATGGGATCAACCTCATCCCCCTTCCCCTTGTTTCATTCAAGGGTACAAAAGGATGGATGGGGTTGTCAAATTGGGAGGTGATAACAAGTTAACTCTTTAACTATTAACAATTAAAACAAACAAAAGCCTGACCATTAAAGGTCAGACTTTTGTATACAAATAAATTTAATCCTCCTCACGTCCAAAAACACAGTAGGGTCCGACCAGAGATTTCACCGTAGGTTCAGGTGTTGACGTTGATGATGTTCTTGTTGCTGTTGTTGCTGTTGCCGTTGTTGCTGTTGTTTCTGATCCTGATGGTGTTGATGTTGGCTCTGGTATTGATGTTGGTTCTGGTGTTGATGTTGGTTCTGGTGTTGGCGTTGGTGTTGGTGTCGGTGTTGGTGTCGGTGTCGGTGTCGGTGTTGGTGTTGGTGTTGGTGTTGGTGTTGGTGTTGGTGTTGGTGTTGGTGTTGGTGTTGGTGTTGGTGTTGGTGTTGGTGTTGGTGTTGGTTTAGTATCTAAAAGTATTATCGAAGACGTCACGGATAATACATTACTTATACTATTGCTATTGCTTACAGATAGGACAACTACCGAATAAGCTACATCATTCTTGATATAATCTCCGTCTGTATCCTTTGCACCAGCCCCTAATACTTTACCAAAATCACTCCCCCTACTCACTTTTGTGTAGTTCAGGTTTTTCCCATCCGTTAAATTGAAATCTCTAGATTTAACAACATAAATCAAATATTCGATAATATTTGTCTCATCCTGGGGATGGTTAAAAGAAACATATAGATCACTACCATTGCCATTATCGCCAACATCTCTCGTACTTAAGTTAGTAACCTTACTAATGGCCTTATTGTTTGTAAGTGTAATCGAGTATCCGTTAGATAATGCATTGTTACCAGAGTAGTTTCCACTACCTACGGACAGGACATACACTCTATATGTTCCATTACTAATTGGATATCCATTAACATCCACTGCTGATTTATCGAGCACCTTAGTAAGGTTGGATCCTGTCTTGGGTACTAAAGTATTGTAACTATTATTTGCTTGATCTAAGTTGAGTGTGCCATTACCCGGTACCACCAGGATGCGATATCCACTAATGTTCGATTCATCCTTGACCCGATCGAAGGTCACCTTCATATCGCTACCATTATTATTATCAGCTATATCCTCAACTTTTAGATTGGTAACCGCACTTACACCAAAATTATTTGTCAATGTAATCTGATATCCGGTTGATAAAGCATTGCTACCGGAGTAGCTACCATAACCTACGGATAGAACATACACTCTGTAACTCTTATTATTCGTAATTAAATCACCGCGTACGTCTCGAGCATAATATGGCAAGAGATCGTTGTAATTGTAACCTCTGCGCACTTCTGTGTAGTAGCTGCTTGATACACTATTCGCATCTGACAAACTGAAGTTGTTTCCATAATAATTTGTTGGTACCACCATGATTCGATAAGCGCTAATATTCGACTCATCGGAAGCCTTGGTAAAGGATACGCGCATATCCCGACCGTCGCCATAATCACTATCATCTTTTACATATAAACTCGATACAGTACCTACGCTATTGTTGCTAAGTGTAATCGCTTGGGAAGTTGCCGACAACGCATTAGATCCCGCATTGCTACCACTGCCTATCGCCATAACGAACACACGATAGCTAACTCCGTTTCTAACGGTAACCCCATCTACATCCCTAGCGCCGGAAGATAAAATTTGGCTGATATTATATCCAGTTTTATTTACCTGCGTGTAGTTGGAGCTGGAGACTGCATTTGCTTTTGATAAATTAAAATTCGCATAGTTACTAGCCTTGACGACGAAAATTCGGTAGCCACTAATCTTAGACTCATCTGACAACTTGGTAAAGTTGACTCGCAAATCACGACCATCTCCATAATCATTAATATCTTCTACTGAAGTAATGATTGGAGCTGTTACAGGACTAGCGTTCAACGTAAGTGAAGCTGAGCCGGACGACAGTTTATTTGATGCTACAGCAGAATTGCTACTTACAGATAAAACATAAGCGGTGTATGCTACACCATTCTTGATCAATTCACCCGAAGTATCTCTCGAAGAAGAAGTCAACGTGCCAGTTAACGTATTATTACTTCCAGTTGATTTATAAACAGTAGTGTAGTTCTGACTGCTCACATTGTTAGCAGCATTTAAAGTGAAATTATTAACGTCTTTAGTCTTCACAATTAGAATTCGATAATTAGAAATATTGGATTCAACCTGAGGGCGAGTGAAACTAACAGATAAGTCACGACCGTCCCCGTTATCGCTAATATCAGTTGCCTTTACATTTGTCACTGCTGACACGTAAGCACCGTTATCAAGCGTAATGCTTGAAGATGCACTCGAAAGCGCACTAGCGTTGTTTCCTTTACCAACTGCCAAGACAAATGCTACATATGCTTGGTTACTTCCAATTAAATTACCATCGACATCTCTTGAATTTGCTGTCAATTTAACCACAGGATCAGTACTTGTAGCTAGCACTGTGGAATAATTAGAGGATGTCACCCTAAGTGCTGCAGATAAATTAAAATTATATGCATTTGCTGCCTTAACCACCATGACTCGGTAGTGATCTACCAAAGACTCATTGGATGATTTCGAGAAGCTCACTTGCAGGTCACGTCCATCACCCGCATCACCGATGTCTTTCACCGTAACATAAGATACTGGATTCACATTTCCACTTCCATTATTTCCATTACCAGCATCTGAAGTTATAGTCACGGTTTGTGTCTTGGAGTTCCAGCCAACCTCCTGATTTAATGCTTCACTGACGAATCGAACAGGAACCATCGTTCTTCCCTTCAGACTTTGAGCAGGTACATCTAAAGTGACAGCCTCATTGTTAATCGTGGCCACCTTTGAACCAATCCTTAATACAATAGTCGTGTCATCTTTGATCGCAGTTGCCGTTTGCGCCTTTTGATTCCACAGAACCTTAGCACCTAACGCTTCAAAGATTGCTCGTAGCGGCAACATCGTCCGCCCTTGGACCATAATTGGTGCTTGATCTGTCGCCAGACGAACGCCGTCAATATAAATACTGATGGGCGTAGCTGCTTGAGCTGGCGCTTGAAACAGCAACGGTACAACTAATAAACCTGCCAACAGAGTAATCCATAACTTCTTCACACGCTCATCCTCCTGGATAATAGAAAAGTTCAATTTTTTTCCTAACTATTTGACGTACCAACAGAGATAAAAGTTTCCATTTTCTCCGGTTACAATAAATTAACCCAAAGAGACAATAAGAAACCTACAAAAAGTCTTATTGATTCTCGTGGATAGTTCCTTACCATTATGTATGACCTGAGTTGGTTGTTGTTTTTGATTAATTTGAAACTTAAAGCGGTTACTATTCGTAGTAAGATAGATAAGACTCTTTTTTCCTTGTACACGATCAATACTATTTTTAAAATAACATCATTCCTGTCTAGAGAGGATATTTCAAACAATGAATATAAAACAAGTCATTATCGTCGGTACGATGGCATTTGTCGTTACACTTAGCCCTGGATTATCAGGCTACTCAGCCAGCGCAGCTGTTGCCCTAAACCCACCAAAGTTAACTGATCTCAGTAACGATGCTAAAGAAACCGAAGTAGATCCGGTGATCGAAGCCCTTGGATTTACGGATGAAGAAGGCATTTATGAAGAATTACTTGAAGGACATTCACTAGCAGATATGGCGGAGTCCAATCATAAAGATGTGAATCAGATTATTGACCTGCAAGTCTCGCAACTTCGTGAGCAAGTCACGGTAAGATATGCTCAAGGAAGCTTGACGCAAGAACAATATGAACAACAGTTAGATGAGATACCCAGTATCGTCGCAGACAGTGTTCTCAAGAGATATGATTTATCCTAATAACTCCAGCAAAAAAATGGTGCTTCAGGTTAGTTACATCAACCTTGAAGCACCATTTTTATATGCCGTAGCTAGTGACGTTTGGGTAACAAATTAACGTATTCATCCGACAGCTTCATCAGTTGAGTCACATAGTCATAATCTTGTCGATATGCTGAGAAATCCTCGATAGGCTCCAATGTTCTCAGTGATGTAGCCGTCCCATCCTCAAACCCTTTTCCTGGAACAAACATAATCTCATCATTAAAGAAGGAACCTGTTGGAAGGTAATATCGCATACCAAACACATTTCGATCGATATTGAGCAAGTCCTGACCCAACGCGGTAAATTGTTCATCTTTCAAAGATACCCCGAGCAAGTTTGCTATTGTTGGTAACATATCAACCTGGCCACCTGAACGTTCAGAAACAACGCCCATGTTCTGGCCCGGAATATGCACAATGAAAGGTATGTTAAAACGGCTAACCTTATCGTCGTAAGGAACTCCTAGTTTCGAAGTAATTTCAGCCGCACTAGTCTCATTAGAGTTTACCCCAAAATGATCCCCGTAAAATACTAACATTGTATTATCCCACATGCCCGTATCTTTCAACCGCTGAACCAAAGTGCCGATAGCATAGTCAGTATAATTCGCTGCAAGCAAGTAGTTACCCAGACTCGTACCCTCAAGATCTGCTGGCAGCGTCATATGTTGCCGATCTTTGGGCACAATAAACGGAGAATGACTTGACGTGGTCACAAACTGAGCATAGAACAATTGATTGCTATCCTTAAGTTTCTGCAATTTTTCTACGCCAACCCGATACATCTCTTCATCCGAGGCACCAAAATCGTTGAAATGATCATTTTCATAATAAGGCTTATCGTAATACTTATCAAAATGAAGTGCAGGATATAACTTATTCCGATCCCAAAAGGTCACATCGTTAATGTGAAACGTATTCGCCTCATAACCGTGATTTTGAAGTAAGCGCGGTAGACTTGGCAGTTCTCGACTGCCAAATCCCGTAGACATCGCAATTGTACCTGTTGGGTAGATCGACGTATTGGACATGAATTCCGCATCTGACGTATTTCCCTGTCCAATTTGTTGGTATAAATAAGGAAAATAAATCCCTTCCTTCGCCAATCCATTCAGCACAGGTGTTACCTCCTGACCGTCAACAGTCAAATGAATCGGGAAATTCTGAAATGATTCCATCTGTACCACGATCAGGTTTTTCCCTTTAGCCGCTCCAAAATACTGAGGCTGCCCATCTGTATTCGCATTATCGCGGTATGGGTAAGTAGACTGAAGCTGCTCAATTTTGGTGATGGTCTCCTGAAGATTACCTTCAGCAATCTTACGTTCTTCTTCTTGATTCCGAAGTAATGCATCCACCTGATAGTTCAAAAATCCAACCTTTTCAGCGCGAACAAGCTCATTGTCTATATCTTTACCTGATGCGATATACAGCCCAGAAATCAAGATTGAGACTACCATAAGCGCAGAAATTCCGGCTTTCCAAAGCCACCTTCTATCTCTTCTCTTTTGGCTACCAAAACCAAATGAATAACCATAGTTTGAAGTACTACGCTGAGATCGTCTCACTATTTTCCATATAAATAGAATAAGTAGATCAACAAAAAACAGAAACTGCTGTGGCTTAATCAAAGCACTCACACTTGCTCCAACTTCCGGCACCTGATTCAATCCGCTTAGAACCCTATAAGTTGGCACGGTCCCGAAGTAAGCAAAATAGAGTGTCGCAGCAAACAGGATAAATGAAATTATCAAATTAAATCCGAAGTACCCTAGCCAATTCCAGCGTCCCTTATTTGGTAGAAGCAACTCTACGAAACAGAGTAAGACCAGCATTGAAAGGATCTCCCCGGGAAGACCTTGCCAATGGATTGCTGAGAAGAAGAAATATCTAAGTAATATCAACTTGAGCACAAGTAGCATAATCGTAACAATAAAATTGGATCTAGATTTGAAAAATGTAGTAATGTTCCCCATCTCTTTCTCTATATATTTTTAGATTCTATTAACAAATCGCATGATTTTCTATCATTTATTATATCACTGTAAAAATCGTAGTCTAATCTAGATATATGGAAGATTAGCCATGACCAACCTGAAGATGAAAAAAAAACGACTTATCCATTAGATAAGTCGTTACTAAAATACCAAAATAAGAATATGAAAATTAGCTATACTATGAACCCATGGTTATAAGCTTCCGCATTTCCACTCGTTTATTCTTAATGCTGTCGTACTTTATATTATTGTATTTATTAATCAATTCATCCAGAAGTATGGATTGTGCCATAACTCGATGGTCTAACAATCCATATTGATCTACTAGTTGATTCAGCTTCTGCCGTGCAACTTCTATTCTAGTTTTTATTGCTTCTGATTTATTCACACGGATCACCTCCTCTTAAATATTTTAGGAGGTGTTGCCAAATATTAGATATATTTTCTTAATGCATAATACAAAATATTCTAAGTTTATACTGTGTCCGACAAATTAATAATCTATTGACATGCGAAACCGGAACACTAATCCAGATCAAATGAAGTATATATGTTATAGTTATGAGAGAATAATGTTAGAAGATTATCATGAATTGGGAGGCTTCCCTTGATGGGAAAAAGAGCTCTAATCGTTGGTTCTACTGGACTAGTCGGAAATGAATTGTTGCATGTTTTACTAGAAGAGAAAGAGTATGACCAAGTGGTTGCTATTGTCAGATCTCCTCTTCAATTGAACCATACTAAGCTTACTCAAAGGGTTGTCGATTTTGATCAACTGCAGGATACGGCAGCATATTTTGCTGTGGATGATGTGTTCTGTTGCTTGGGTACGACCATTAAGAAGGCACAAAGTAAAGAGGCTATGTATAAAGTGGATGTAGAATATCCGCTAACAATAGCCCGAATGGCCAAAGATAAAGGTGCACAGCAGTACCTTCTTATCAGCTCCATGGGGGCTAACCCCCATTCATCTGTATGGTATTCGAGAATGAAAGGAAATCTCGAACAAGAGCTCCGTAAGCTCAACTATCAATCAATCTCTATCCTTCGTCCTTCACTGCTTCTGGGAAATCGTAAAGAGTTCCGGTTAGGGGAACGCTTTAGTGGGGTTATCCTTAAAGTGGCCTCGCCTTTATTTGTAGGCCCATTAAGAAAGTATAGAGCTATACAAGCTAAGAGCGTAGCACTTGCCATGTATCGGGCTGCTCAAATGTCTACATCAGGAGTTACCGTCTATTCCTCTGATCAACTGGCTTCGATTGCATCAAAGGAATATTGACTATAAAAAGGACTGTCACACAAGTTAGAATTAGTTCAACTTGTGTGAACAGTCCTTTTGCAAATCATAGCTCACTATTTCTTAAATGACTTAACTAGGATGTATATTACGCCAAATAGGATTCCTGCCACGACGAGCAGTCCAAGAAGCGTTATAAGAACATTTTCCCATAAAATAGTCATAATGAGCTCCCCTCAACATCCCTGACTTAACGCTCCGCAACAAGCTCCGCTGCACTAGCATTGGACTCAACTTGCGCTGGATTCTTACAACCTGGTATAACTGCACTTACGGCTGGATGTCTCAAGCACCAAGCCAGTGCCCACTGAGCCATGTTTACACCCTCTGGTACTTCATCGCGTTTAATTTTCTCTACCTCTTGAAGTTTTAATCTCGTGCTCTCCGGATCATGACGATGTCTTACATCGGTATTGTCAAAATGCGCTCCCGGCTTATATTTACCACTGAGATACCCACTTGCGAGCGGTACGCGAGCGAGAACCCCTAAGTCTTGGCGTTCGCAAGAAGGGAATACTCTATTCTCCGGTGTGCGATCCAATCGATTGAATACGACTTGAATCACTTGAGAATTTACTTTGGTCGAGGACTCTGTCTGGTGAAGATTATCGTTACTCCCAATGGAAGTGCCCAAATGACGGATCTTACCTGCAGCGATTTGCTTATCTAACGTACTCCACAGATCATCATTATCGAATGCTGCATCCGGGCCAGAGTGGAATTGATACAGATCGATATATTCAGTATTCAACGCTTTTAGTGATGCATCCAATTGTTTAATTACTTCCTTGGCATCGAACACATCCGTACGCGTAAACCGTTCATGGAAGTGATGGCCGAATTTTGTTGCAATGATCCAGTCCTCACGCTTACGACGACTTATATAGTTCCCAATAAATGATTCTGACAGGTGATCTCCATAACATTCCGCAGTGTCTATCAGGTTAATCCCTAGTTCCTGCCCTTTGTCGAGTATGGCATCAACTTCGTGTTGGTCGAACTGCTGTCCCCATTCCCCACCGAACTGCCATGTTCCCAGGCCGATGACCGAAACATTCAACTCTGTTTTACCTAGTCTACGATACTTCAAGAAAATCCCTCCCGCTCAAAATTTGTACTTCACATGTGCGTTGGCATCTCTAACCAATGCCCAAATTGTACACTTGTGAGCGTAGGAAAGTCCAGTTTTACAGTTTGCGTAAATATTCGAAGTCAGGGTGTATTACCTGATCCGTGAGAAAAGCTGGGGTCGTACTTCCCGGCGTTCTTCTCGCGTTTAGTGCCGATAGAATATCTTCCGAAGAAGTTATTCCTATCCCGTGTCCAAAATATAAATCATCGGCGAGCTTGATGACATTCTCCCCCTGCCATTCGGGCGTTTTGGGGTTATGGTCAGGATTTTGGAAATATAACACATCGCCGGGGTAGGCTTCTTTCACACCATTATTTGAAACTAACTGAAGGTCCTTATCGTAATTCCAATCCCACAGTAATAGGTCCCTGAAATACTGATTAAATACCGTAGGACCCAACATATCGAGCACTGCTTTATACAAAATAATAACGATAGCGGTAGCACATTCAAATGCATACAATGATCCATTCGCAAAAATATCATTGATCCCATCTGAAGGTAGCACATACGGCTTTAATTGAAAGCCTCCCTCATCTGTGCGGGACCAATATCTCTCATTACAGCGGGAGTCCTTGAACCTAGCAAATTGGACTCCACTACCATTTAATGCTTTCGCAGCTTCCACGATCTTTGTCCTCATCTTTAGTTCAAATCTCAAAGCCTCTGGAGAATCATATCTGTATACAACTGGGCTCTGCTTCTTAGCCTGTAAAATCGCTTTCTCAGCTTCTGTGAGATCGAGCATGTTCGCTTGTTCTGCACCTGTATTTATCGTAACAATCATCGTCATTCCTCCCATGACGTACTAGGTTATTGTACGCACACCGGGCGGTTTACGTGCATAGGGACAGAGGGACAGGTTCTTTATCTCATCTTAGGTGGGACAAGGTGCCTGTCCCCCTATCCTTGCATACAATAATCTAATCTACATAAGGAGGAAGTTCCATTGGCGAAGTTTCTTATCATAAACGGAGACGATTTTGGAATGTCTGAGTATGTAAACCAAGGAATAATGGAAGCCCACACCTTTGGACCTTTAACAAGTGCCTCCCTTATGGTAAACATGAAAGGTTTTGAACAGGCTGTTAGGTGGGCAAAACTAACACCAACTTTAGGTGTGGGACTTCATTTCAACCTAACTTGGGGAAAACCGATCTCAGAGCCGGGGAAAGTCGCTTCCCTCATAATAGAGGATGGCTCTTTTTCAGGTAATCGAGGTCAATGGTGTGAGGAAGACATTGAACTGGAGTTTCAAAGCCAATATAACAAAATGGTCGCAGCAGGACTCCCACCAACACATTTGGATTCGCATCATCACATTCATATTGAAAATCCACGGGTGTATTCAGTGTTGAAGAAGTTTGCCAATCAATACGGACTTCCTTTACGGTTAAATCCAAATACAACTGACATCCTGGATCGTCCACTGATGACAACTGACCACCTTATATTGGATACTTACGATACATCGAATGGAGCCTCTCGCCTACTATCCCATTTAATAGAACTAAATCATGGAACGACAGAACTTATGTGTCATCCGGGATATCCTGAGTATGGTTTACGCTTGGATCCCTCCAAGCATGATTCACGTGGGCGAGAATTCCTCGCGCTAACCGATCACCGAATACCTACTATTCTTCGTGAACAGGATATTCAGTTGATTCATTATGGGCATCTCACAAAAGTCCATGACTTACAAAAATCTCCTCATCCGAGCCGCCATTCTCACTCTCCCAACAAAACGAGACGGCTACCTCGAACAAGGAGACTCTCAACTACTACTACTACAAAAACTCGCCATCGCACCAAACGGGCCAAACGTCATCCATTACGCAACAAGAGAACTCACAAATAGTTCAGCGTTTAAATGATCCCCTCACTTTGTGCCTTCTCCGTGGCTTCTGTTCTACTAGTCACATTCATTTTAGAGTAAATGACTGACAAGTAGTTGCGAACCGTACCCTCCGCCAGAAATAATCGTTCGGCAATCTCTTTATATTTCAAATTCTCAGACAGATATTGCAGCACTTCCAGTTCTCGCTCCGTTAATCCATACTCATTTTTCTTATCGTCATCACGTAGGGAACCTTCTTTCGCTGACTGCACCAGCTGCTTGGCAAGCTGCTGAGTAATAATCATCTCACCGCGATAGAGGGATCTAATTTTGGATAATAGCTCTCTTGAAGAGATAACTTTCTCCATGCAGCCTTCCACGCCAAGTTGAATGGCTTCCATGACTACATGTTGGTCGCTATCCGAACTGGTCATCACAATGATCTTGATCTCAGGTGAAATTTCCTTTATTGCTCCGATCAAAGCAAGACAATCGCCTTCTTCATACTCAGATGAGAGAAGAATCACGTCAGGGTGCTCCGCCCGGCACAACTCTAACAGCTCAGATCCACTAGAAGAGGCGGCGATGACCTGCATATCGTCTTGCATCGATAATAATGCTGCCAATGCCTCCCGAACGATCGGCTCACTATCTGCTACAACTATTCCAATCGTTGTATTTGCTTGATCCATAATGATAGGAAGCGTACACGTAACCGTCATTCCCTGATTTAGAAAGGACGAAATTTGCAGATGGCCACCTAAATCTTGAAGCCGTCCTTGTAACGATTCAAGTCCACTCGATAGACGTTCCTCTTCAGTACCATGCCCATCATCCTGTAAAATAAGCTCGACGTTAGTATCCAAGCATTTCACCGTGATCTGAATATGAGCTGCGTTCCCTTCCCTTTTGGCAAGTGACACCGCCTCATGCAGACAACGTATCAATAGAAGCTTCTGCTCCTTGGAAAGATCTCTTTCTTCCCCACTGAATCGTAGAATTACCTCGCACCCCGTACTATTGAGTTCGTCTATTGCTAAATGAATCATTTCGCTCAGGGTAAAATTCAACTCTAATGGCCCTAGGTCCTGAACGGCCTGCTTCACTTCATTCAATCCGCTGTGAGTTACGTCCATAATCCGCTCAACCATGTTCGCCTCGCGCTCCGTCGATATTTCTTGTTTCAATGATTCCAAACCAAGTACAAGGGTTGTATATGTATGGCTAATAGAGTGCTGAAGTTCATTAAAAATTCGGTCTCTTTCCTTAAGGATCGAGTTCTGCTCCACTTGCCGTGCATGCTGCTCCAGTAAGCGGTATTGCTCTTGAATAATCACATTACGCTTCTCAATCTCTTCTTTGGAGGATACGAGGATATGAAAAACAAATCCCAAAGCCGTATAGATCAGACATGACGACGTAATTGACAAATACGAAACGGGTGCCTCGGGTAACAATACCACGGGTCCTGCAAAAGCAATGAGTAAGATAGCAATCCCTGAGCCCATGTACATTTTACGTTCATTATAAAAACCAACCATCATGCAGTACATGACTAGATTACCTGTGAGCAAGTGATTGATCGAGGTTAAGTAAGGGACCAACAAAGCAAGTAATATTAGTTCAGAAATAAGATAAGGCTTCTTCCCCAGTTGCAATAAAAGTAAAGGTACGGCATAAGAAACCAAGATGAGTCCAAATATCAACCACATAGGCGCAGAGCTATTCGTCCCATATTTCTCCGCAAAATAAAGTACAGAAATCAAAAAAATCGTTCGGATGATATAGAGTACCCAATCATTCCATTTCAATCTCCAAGCCAACATAGAACATCCCCAATCCATGCTATCACACATGTTGTATTTTGCTGTTCAATGAACGTAATACCGCTAATTCCCTTTGTCATTTAAACATGTGACACGGTATCACTAGTTGTTATGACACCCCAATCGGTAAGATCGGATTATAAAACATATCCGCGAAGGGGTTAAATCACATGAATAACAAGAACATTACACTTCGGAACGCTATTCTATTTATAATCATGGTCGCCGTATTAGAAGCCGTTCTTCTCATCTTACCAATCGAACTGAATACGGCGATGTTTATGTTAGTGCCTTCGATTGCTGCCTTAATTACTATGCTTGTGACCCGTGAAGCGCTGCATAAGGAAGGTTGGAAGTCACTAGGGTTTGGAACCTTCCAAGGTAAAACCTTCATGATTGGTCTTCTAACCCCTATATTGCTCATCGGGGTCTCTTACGCTATCATCTGGACAACTGGCCTGGGCGTCCTCGGTGTCTCACCTGAGAATTCCGGAAAAGGTGTGGAGTTAGCTATCCGTTTTATCATTACGTTAGTCGGTGGGGCCGTAACTGTTGTTCTAGGTGAAGAACTCGGCTGGCGTGGATACTTACTACCGAGGTTAACAAGTCTGGGCACAAGCAAAGCGCTTCTATGGAGTAGTGTCATCTGGGGGTTATTTCATTTGCCTATTATGATATTTACAGATCTTTATCATAGCGACGTTAATTTATATGTATACATCCCGCTGTTTCTGTTAAACGTCGTACTTGCGGGGATGTTTATCGGTTTTCTTCGTTTGAAAAGCAATAGTATCTGGCCGGCTCTGATCGCACACAGCGCACATAACTTAGCATGGTCGTATGGCGATATGTTCACGCAAAATCAAATGTCGATTGTTAAATACTTAACAGGTGATGCCGGAATTCTATTAATTATCGGTTATGCCTTAGCGCTCTTTGTGTTCATGCGAAGCAACAAAACTACAGTCACTTCAAAAATTTCTTTATAAGCTTCAATTTCTTGGAGCTAGAGGGTGGATAAATGAGACTCAAATTGATTTTAGTCGATTTCTTTAGCACACTTTTTAAATGAGAGAACGTTTCAAAGCTATGCCGACCATGATAAGCGCCCATTCCTGAAGCCCCAACTCCTCCAAAAGGAAGATAAGGACTTACTAGATGCAACACCGTATCGTTGATACATCCGCCACCAAATGACACCTGCTCCATCACCTTAGTCTCTGTTACCTTATTTTTCGTAAATAAATAGAGGGCCAGAGGCTTGGGTCTGAGGTTAATACTTTCAATTGCTTCATCAAGATCGCTATACTCCAATACAGGTAAAATGGGGCCAAATATTTCTTCTTCCATCACTTTGTCAGTCCAAGCTACATTGTTCATAATCGTTGGTGCGAAATACATATCTTCACGATCTCCCTCACCACCGACAACAACCTTTGATTCATTAACAAGGCCACGAAGACGGTCCCATTGTTGTTCGTTTACGATTCTCCCGTAGTCTTCACTAAGCTTTGGATCTTCTCCATAGAAAGCCATTAGCTGCTCCTTCATCTTTGCGATGAGTGCTGGCTTGATCTCCTTATGAACGAGCAGATAGTCCGGTGCAACACAGGTCTGGCCATTATTCAGGAATTTCCCCCAAACGATACGCTGAGCAGCCAGGTCGAGATCGACGGTACGATCTACAATGCAGGGACTCTTACCCCCCAGTTCAAGCACAACCGGTACGAGATTCTCTGCCGCTGCTTGCATCACGATCTTCCCAACCTTCGTACTTCCCGTAAAAAAGATCAGATCTACTGGAGCGTGAATCAACGCCGAAGTAGCTTCCTTTCCACCCTCAACAACTGCGATATAGGACTCATCAAAGTTGTCACGAAGCAGCTTACTTATGGCCGCAGATACATGAGGCGTGTACTCAGATGGCTTAACAATGGCGGAATTTCCCGCCGAGATCGCTCCGATCAGCGGATCCATTACCAACATAAAGGGATAATTAAAAGGGCCTATGATGAGGACTGAACCATACGGCTCAGGGTAGATATAGCTTTTTGACCCAAAATGGATAATCGGTGTAGCGACCCGCTTGGGCTTAGCCCATTGTTTCAGATGTTTTATGCAATAACTAATACTGTCATATACATAGCCGATTTCCGTTGCATAAGCTTCAAATGGAGACTTCCGAAGATCCTTATATAGAGCATCTGCAATCAAGCTTTCATTTTGCTGAATTACTGTCTTTAATCGTTTCAACTGCTCTAACCGAAATTCAATTGATTTCGTATGACCTGAGCGGACATATTGCTGTTGTTTACTCACCATTGATAACACGGCTTTAGAATCCATTTCATTCACAGGAATCCCCCGTTCTTTTTTCAAATTAGATCTTTGATCAGAATACAACAATTCACTATTTTCTTCCATAATCCGCTTTGATCTCGCCCCACTCCTTGGTTTCCCATTTCAGCAATTTATTCTCGTAGCGATTATTCTCCAACCATTTCAACGCCCGGTCCACCAAATTCCAAACCTCTTTCGTCGATTCATCTCGAACCAGGCTCGTAGCCACTTGCTTCTCACGAACCCATTTCAATGCTGTTCTTGAATCACTGTATACCGTCTTTGTACTTCCCAGTTGCTTCAAATAGGCTAGTGAGTGCACAATCGCCAGAAATTCACCTAGATTATTTGTACCATTAGGAATAGGACCAACGGCAAAAAGAACTTCCCCCGTCTTTGTGTCTACACCTTGATATTCAATCGGTCCTGGATTCCCTCTAGTTCCTACATCTACAGATACGCTATCATAGTCGATGCTAGCACTAGATGCTGACGAAGAAGATGAAGCACGGCTTGATGAAGTTCCCTTGGACCCGCTACTACCTGTCTGCTTCTTCCCCCAATGTTTGGTCCAGCCTTCGCTATAAGCCTTCTGTGCCTCACTACTAGAATCATAAGATTTATATTTAGCATCTTTGACTTGCTCCACCTGCTCCTTACACTCTGCCCAGCTATGGTATATGCCTGGGCGTTTTCCCACCCAAACTACGTAATATTTCTGTTTCGCCACTACACTTCTCTCCTCCTACTACAACTATACATCCGCATGTTCTACTGTAACCACGATACACCATAACGAGCGCGGATTCCATTGTACAAATAACAAAAAGAGATATCCTCTCCCCTTTTGCTAAGGTTAAAGATATCTCTCTTCTTGAATTACTTTCAGTAACAACTATTTATAAGCTGGAAGCCAGTTACCATGTGCTTCGATAAGATCGTCACACATCGCAACAATATCATCCATAGACAACTCCGCAGCCGTATGCGGATCAAGCATAGCCGCGTGGTAAATATGTTCTTTCTTCCCGGTCACCGCAGCTTCAATCGTAAGTAATTGGGTGTTGATGTTCGTTCTATTCAAGGCTGCAAGCTGTGGTGGGAGGTCTCCAACATAAGTTGGTGTAATACCCGAGGCATCTACAAGACAAGGCACTTCCACGCACGCTTCTGAAGGCAGGTTGGTAATTAGTCCCGTATTCATGACATTACCACCGATTTTGTATGGCTTGTTCGTTTCCATCGCCTCTAACATATAGGAAGCATATTCCAAACTGCGCACATGCTCAATATGCTGACTGGCGAATAATTTCTCACGCATATCGGACCAGCCCTTGATCTGCTCAATGCAACGACGAGGATATTCATCGAGCGGAATATTGAAGCGTTCAATCAGCTCTGGATAGTTCTTTTTGATGAAGTATGGATGGTATTCAGCACTATGCTCTGACGATTCCGTTACATAATAACCGAAGCGTTGCATAAGCTCGTACCGGACCATATCATGGTGGGTCTCCTTCTGTTTCTCTGCTGCTCTGCGTTTAATCTCTGGATACAAGTCCACTCCATCACGAGATACTTCCAGCAACCAAGCCATATGATTTATACCAGCGATTTTAGTCTTAAGTCCGTCTTGATCCATGCCAAGCGCATCAAACAATCCCGATACACAGGTCTGCACACTGTGACAAAGACCCACCGTCTTGATTCCGCCTACAGTGTTCATGACATTGGTTAGCACAGCCATTGGGTTTGTATAGTTGAAGAACCACGCATCTGGACACACTTCCTGCATATCTTTGGCGAAATCGAGCATCACCGGAATCGTTCGCAAATTACGGAAGACCCCTCCTATTCCAAGGGTATCTGCGATCGTCTGACGTAGGCCATACTTCTTAGGTATTTCAAAATCTGTAATCGTACATGGGTCGTAGCCACCGACTTGAATCGCATTAATAACGTATTTAGCACCCTTCAGCGCTGCCTTGCGGTCGGTATACGCCTTTACGGTGCACTGACTGCCAAGCGACTGTCTCATGCTATTAAGCAATCTCTCTGAATCGCGAAGACGTTCCTCATTTATATCGTACAAAGCGAGCTCAAATCCCTGCAACGCTTCAGTCAACATCACATCGCCGAGAACATTTTTGGCAAAAACCGTACTACCTGCACCCATAAAAGTAATTTTGGACATTACATGTTCGCCTCCAATTAAGTAAGAATGTAACCTCAGTATAGACTTTGATTGGCGAAATCAACATGGATCAACCCATTCAAAACATGTCATAATCCAATTTAGTTAACCGTTTTCATAGTAAATAACTCTAAATTACCTGTTATAATATAAGGACCATCCATTTCCTATTTGAACTAGAAATATTCAAGGAGGACAACCCTTGCAATCTCGAATTGATATCACCTTCACTAGTGAAACCTTACCCCGTCATTTGGATCTTAATCTACTATTTTTCGGTAAGGAGGAGTGTCTGCCTGGACATGCCTGGGGGCCCGGCTTGCGCGATTCCTACCTTATTCATTACATCCATAGTGGAAGTGGTGTCTTTGGTAGCGGTGAAGAAATTCAATCCCTAAAGGCTGGGCAAGGATTTCTTATCCCTCCAGATACCATTGTCCATTACCAAGCAAATGAGCATGATCCTTGGACCTATTCATGGATTGGTTTCAGCGGTCTACATGCCAAATCCTTCATGCAGCGTGCAAATTTAGGGCCTGCTCATCTCATCTTTGATACAGGTCAGAACAGCTCTCATTTCGACTCATTTTATGACGATCTGCTGGATGCTCGCTCCCAGCGAAGCGGTGATGTATTAAGTCAAAGTATTCTCTATCGACTGATGGCTGAATTAATCTCTGGCTCAGAGGTGCCAAACCTGGAACCCAAGACCTCCCCGTCCAAAGAGGCTTACATTAGACAGGCAATCAAATTTATGGAGAACAACTACAGTCAAAAGATCACGATTCTAGACATCGCGACTTATGTTGGTCTGGACCGGACGTACTTGTCTAGCCTGTTCAAAGCGAAGTTCGGTATATCACTACAATCCTTTCTGTTAGAATACCGCATGAACCGAGCTGCCGAATTACTCCATAATCCAGAGCTGTCCGTCAGCGATATTTCCCGTTCTGTCGGTTATACCGATCCATTCCTCTTCTCTAAAATGTTCAAGAAAGTCACCGGCAGTTCACCTAGAAACTCCCGCGATCTGAAACCGACTGAATAATGCAAAAACCCGACCGGATCAACATCCAAGTCGGGTTTTGCACTATCACTCCAAGATCGTCATTCATCAATATGTCTTTATGCTGCGATGGAACCTTTGATGGTCTTCTTGTTGAGACTTTTAATTAGTACAATACTGTAGATAACCAGGATAACCAGTGCAATCACATCGAAGTAAGTCACACCAGTAGCTTCTGGACCTAAGAACTGAATCAAGTTATGTAAGAAGTGAAACAAGATGAGCGGATAAATATTACTGCCACGAACCATAAGTAATGCCAACACTACACCAATTAGCAGAGAATATACAATCTGTACGACCGTATTAGCAAGATCTTGACCAGAGATCATATTCAAAGCATGCGTGACTGCGAACAACAGACTTGAAGTAATAACGGCAGCCTTCACACCTACATTCAGCATCGCTTTTAAAATAAGCCCCCGATAAACGGTCTCCTCAACAAACCCTACCAACAGGGTGAAGGATACAAATTGGATGACCTTGGACACCGATAAATCTTCAAAGCCCTTCAAACTAATCGTGATCAACACCAAAATTAAAGGCAAATGATATAACCAGTTCTGCTTCGTAATTGTAGAAAGTGACTGGAACCCGAGGCTACCCCACTTCCTCTTCCAGGTCAAATAAATAACGAGTATAAGCGCGATTGGAGTAAATGAAACCCAAATGGCAGCGATATAATCCAGTTCCTTAATTGTAGCAATCGCTCCGCCTACCGTGACGATGATAAGAAGTAATACCTCTACAACAATAACGAACAGTATCGGACGTTTCACAAAAAATGATGATTTATTACTTTGAGTTTGTAGCATTCAAATCATTCCTCTCTTTAATGTTGTTGATCCATTCTTTTACCATGGTAAGTTGGTTTAATCCGTTGTACAAAACGGACACCCGGTAATAATAGTCCTGCGGATTCGGAAGTACCGCTAGCTCTTGTGAAACGATTTGCTGTACCATTCCTACCCCTTTAATCTCTTGCTCCAGTTTGTAGAGGTATTCGGTTAAACGCTGCTCACGAGTAGTTTCATCCAAATGATCATAGAAAAAAATTCTACCAAGCAGCTCATTACGGGGTGTCTCTAAAGGCTCCGCTAACCAGTTCAAGAACAACTCTTTCCCACTCGGTAGCAAGGTATATATCTTCTTGTTCTTACTATTCTCTGTCTCTATTACAGACAAGTGGCCTTTCTCCGTTAATCTCTTCAAAGCCGGGTACAGACTGCCATAGCTCGCCTTGAGAAAAAATCCAACCGTACTATCTATCGTTTTCTTGATGTCATATCCGCTCATCGGTTGTTCCATCAGCAGACCTAAAATTACGTATTCCAGCATTCCCATTCACCTCAAATATGTATCTATTCGATATATCGTCTTGATACATTTTATTATATAAATTTTTAATCAATAGTCAAGGGTTATTTTTCCATAAAAAAAAGAGTAAGGACCTCAGTGCTATGCACCTCGCCCTTACTCCAACCAATCTGCTTCATTTCACAACATTATATTCGACATTCTTCATATGAAACTTTGCGTAAATAAACTCCCCACTCTCTAAATGCCAAACGCCTTCTCCATAGGTAGGAAACGTTACGCCATTGACCGTTTTATAATCCTTGACTGGGGTACTCCACTTTGTTTTGATGAACTCTCCATTTGGTGTAGTGTAATACCTATCCTCTGTTACAAAATTTATCAATGCACCCTCCGCATTAAAGTACAGGATTGCCGACACCTTCATCCCCTTGTCCTCGATTGAACACTCAACGCTTTGTTCATCTACCGTTTTCCAAGTAATCCGTTTATCTACTAATGCGGAAGGCGATAACAAGCTAATATCGTTTAATAATGTAACCAGTTCCGCTTGGTTCATCTGTTCCCCAGTCTCATCAGCTACTTTAATTACAGATGCTAATTTAATTAACATCCTACCTTTACCTTCAATATAAGAATCTATACCAGTTAGTGGAATACCGAACATCTTCCCCTTTATATAGAACAATCTCGTAAATTCATCATAAAAATTATGCTGGTCAACGACAACCTTCATCCAAGGCTTATCCAACCCTCGCTTCATTTCACCTTCAATTTTCATATGTAGATTATGTGCTTTGGGTTTGCCTACTACCCCAACATAGTGTAGATATTTCTGCACAGGTGCAGGCAGATCAGCAATGTCCTCTTCTGTTACAATATCCTGCACTACTTTTGAAGTAGATAAGGCATGGTTCACCTTGTCTTCATAACTTGTTCTCATAGCTCGCTCCCCAAAGAAACAGATTCCTATTACTAGTACAATGAGTACTCCAATCGCAAAAAATAGCATTTTCTTCTTACTCACTATACTTCTCACCCAATTTGCAGATATTTGCATACAGCTTATGAAACCCACTCCACATGGCTCCAATTTCATCCGGGCTTAGTTCATGAAATAGGCCCATTATAAAATCTTTGTCCTGCTCTGCCCTCTTCCCCCAAAATTCTCGGCTTTTCTCACTCAAACTCAGCCGAAGAATTCTGCTATCCTTGGTATCCTTCTCGATGATTAGTAATCCTTTGTCTTGCAGCTTCAATGCAATCTGCTTCAAATTCTGTCTTGAACTGCCCACCTCTTTGGCCACTTCAGACAACGTCGGATGATAATCACCAAATTGCTCTACGATCATCATTAGGAACCACTGTTTCGTTGTGACCTCCTTCAAATAGCTATCACCAATGGTTTGAAGCTTATTAGCAAGTAAAAAGATCCCTCCAAACAATTCGATTTGTTGTTGTTCCGTCTCTACGTTGTTCTTCATGATATTCTCCAATTCGCTAAAGGTAATATATTACTCATATAGGTAAGATATTACCTATATGCTGGTTTGTCAATGCTTCTAATTGAATTAGGACCCGACCGCCCAAACTTTCAACTCACTTTCACCTCCTACTCAGTTTCAATTCAGCTAACGGAAGTATCATGATGGCTAGGCATTCCCCTTTTGCTTGAGAGGGGCGCGATATGCAAATAACGAGGTGGTGTTGCACTGATGATGATGAACAAAACGACGAAAAAATTGACGAGCAAGAAACCCAAACGAAAGCTATACATCATTTCCATTGTAATCATTCTGGTCATTGGGTCTGTACTATATGGACTCGCGGATCGCTATTTAATTGAACACGTTGAAGTCGTCGTGTCTGATGAACAGTCGTCAGCCGAAGGTACGAGCAATGCTGGTGTCACGAGGTCAAGTGCAACCTACGATGATTGGAGTTATACCAGTGATGACATCAAGATCAAGATTGATCAGGTCCAGACTGGATCCGGTTCTGATCAGATTACCTACTTTGTAGCCGACGTCACCCTCCAGGATTCAAGCAACTTACTCTCTGCATTTGCCGATAATAGCTTCGGTCGTAACATCATAGAGAACACTTCAGAGATTGCATCTAGCAATGATGCTATCTTCGCCATTAACGGTGATTACTACGGTTTCCGTAACGATGGTGTCATTATTCGGAATGGGACCTTATTCCGAGATAGTCCGGTACGAACCGCTCTGGCTCTATTCAATGACGGCACGATGAAATCTTTCGATGAGGAACAACTCCCCTCTTCTACTCTACTAGCAGATGGTGTTACCCATACTTTGTCCTTTGGACCAACACTGATCGAAGACGGTCAGATCACCCAGGACTTCAGCCATGTCATGATCGACACTAATTTTGGCAATCGCTCTATTCAAGGTGCTAATCCTAGAACCGCGATTGGAATGATCGCTCCCAATCATTATGTGTTCATCGTGGTAGATGGTCGCAAACAGGGTTACAGCCGCGGAATGACTTTAACAGAGTTGGCTGACGTTTTTGCTGATCTTGGATGTACCGAAGCTTACAATCTGGATGGCGGTGGTTCATCCACGATGTATTTCATGGGTAGGGTCGTTAATAATCCACTCGGTAAAAACCAAGAGCGAGGTGTTAGCGACATACTTTATATCAAAGAGAGGTAGATAAACATGACGATATCCGTGCTGATTCCAGCCTATGAACCTGATGAAAGATTACTTAACCTAATCTCTCAGTTAAGGGCCCTCTTGAATGTTAGTATTATTGTCGTGGATGACGGCAGTGGTGACCGATATCATGATATTTTCCAAGAGGTGGAGGCGTGTGGTTGTAAGGTCTTACGTCACGATACCAATCTTGGTAAAGGCCGCGCCCTCAAAACAGGGTTTCACTATATTCGAGAAGCAGGACTAGAAGGCCATGTAATATGTGCAGATAGCGATGGGCAACATTTGCCCGAAGATATTATAAAGATTGCCCATTCACTAGATCATATGGGCCATAGGTTTGTCCTCGGAAGCCGGCGATTTAGCGGAAAAGTACCGCTCAGGAGTCGCTTTGGCAATGTTGTTACACGCGGAATCTTCACCCTGTCAACGGGTACAAAGATACACGATACGCAAACCGGATTACGCGGATATTCAGTCTCCATGCTAGATTGGCTTTGTGAGATTCCGGGGGAACGTTTTGAATATGAAATGAACATGCTACTAAGGGCACATAAGGATGGTTTCCTCATCACTGAAGAGTATATCGATACAATTTATCTGGACAAAAATAAATCGTCACATTTCCATCCTCTTGTGGACTCTTTCAGAGTATATCTCCCTATTCTCATGTTCAGCGCCTCCTCTATCCTATCAGCAATACTGGACTTTGCCCTATTGTTCCTAATCCAAAGTCTCACAAACCATCTATTCCTATCTGTGGTGGTCGCAAGAATGTGCAGCTCCATATGTAACTATACGATGAATAGGAAATATGTATTTGGTATGAGCAAAACGTCTAACATCCACCATTCTCTACCGAGATACTTTGGTCTCGTCATCGTTGTACTTCTATTAAATTATGGACTTCTTTATCTATATCACGAAGGTCTGGCCATTCCACTCTTTATAGCCAAATTATTGACTGAGGCTTCCGTCTTCCTGTTCAGCTATTGGGTGCAGCGCAAATATGTGTATTAAGAGTAGGGGTCACCCCATCATGATCCCTCCATTTCGAATAAGTCGCTTTCCTTTCGGAGATAATCTTGATAGCACCTTATGGAAAGGGATAACAACTCATGAAATTTTTGAACGAATTAATCACACGAACTTTTAAAGGTAATACTCAAATAAAATCCGACTCAACTAAGGAGTTGCCTAAGGATTCGTGTAAACCAAATCTTCAGGACAATATTCAATATATAAAAACGACACTTGGAAACAGCACTGATCTTATTGTCAGAGAAATACAGATCGGACCTGGCAAACAAATCAAAGCTGCGATTTTTTATACGGATGGATTAAGCGATGCGAAGTCCGTGCAGAACTTCATTATGGAAACACTCCTGCAAAATAACGTAAATTCAAGTCTGGATAACATGCGATCGGATCATCAAGACCCCCTTCAGGTCTTAAAGGAGCGTATTCTTACCGTTGGAGAGATCAAGGATGTTAACGAATTTCGTACTTTGTTCACGTCCCTGCTATCGGGAGATGTCATTCTATTATTGGATGGATATACGCAAGGCTTCACCATTGGTATGCGTGAATGGAAAGACCGTGGTGTAACGGAAACTTCTACTGAAACCGTCATCCGGGGACCTAAAGAAGGTTTTACTGAGAATCTGCGCACCAACACCGCACTTATACGCCGAAAAATTAAGGACCCAAACCTTTGGCTAGAAACGAAAGAAATTGGAAGAGTAACCAAGACCAACGTTGCTATTATGTACATCAAGGGAATTACAAAGGACACAATCGTTCAAGAGGTTCATCAGCGATTAGATCGGATTGATATCGACGGGATACTGGAAAGTGGATATATCGAAGAATTGGTACAAGATGAAACGTACACTCCGTTTCCGACAATTTATCATACAGAACGTCCAGATGTCATTGCTGCTGATCTTTTGGAAGGTAAAGTTGCAATATTGGTGGATGGAACACCCATCGTATTGGTTGTTCCAAGTATGTTCATATCCTTTGTACAAGCCGCAGAGGATTATTATCAACGTTCGGACATCAGTTCACTTATTCGTATGCTCCGTTTTATCAGTATTTTTATTTCTCTTCTAGGCCCTTCCCTCTATATAGCTGTCACAACATTTCATCAGGAAATGTTGCCGACACAGTTGTTGATCAGTTTGGCTGCTCAACGAGAAGGAGTTCCTTTTCCTGCTTTCATTGAAGCCCTCATGATGGAAGCATCGTTTGAAATTCTGAGAGAAGCCAGTATAAGAATGCCCAAAGCAATTGCCCAATCGATATCTATCGTCGGGACACTAGTTATAGGAACAGCAGCCGTTGAGGCCGGAATTATATCCGCGGCTATGGTCATTGTCGTAGCCATTACAGCCGTTTCCAGCTTTGTGTTACCTTCTTTTGACCTGTCCATGACCATCAGAATGCTCCGATTCCCCATGATGATGCTCGCCGCTTCGTTCGGTTTGTTCGGAATTATTATTGGGGTTATTGCGATTGTCTTACATATGTGCAGCTTAAGATCATTTGGTGTTCCCTATATGAGCCCGTTCGCTCCATTTATCCTTGAGGATCAAAAGGATGCCCTTATCCGAATGCCCCATTGGACCATGTTCTCCCGCCCGCGGCTTATCAGTCGGAAGAAAAATTTCATTCGCGAGCAAAGTAATCTTCCGGAAAAGCCACAGGATTAAACAGGAGGTTCTCTTATGAAACGGAAGGGACTGTTACTTTGTATTTTCATGATCTTGGCTGTATTTCTGTCCGGCTGTTGGAACCGCAAAGAATTGAACGATCTGGCTATTGCCGTTGGTCTAGGCATCGATAAATCAGGTGATAAATACCGGGTTTCAGCACAAATTGTAGAGCCAAGTGAAGTTGCCGGAAAAAAGGGGGGCGCAAGCTCACCCGTGACCTTATACGAAGCTTCAGGCTACAGCGTATTAGAGGCACTTAGGGAAATGACTACGATTAGTCCCCGTAAAATATATACTTCCCATCTACGGATCCTGGTTCTAGGTGAATCATTGGCTAGAGAAGGAATCGGAGAAGCTCTGGATTTCTTGTCTAGGGATCCTGAGACACGGAATGACTTCTATATTGTTGTAGCCAAAGACGCAAAGGCTAGTGATACGTTAAAAGTCTTGACCAACATTGAAAAGTTACCTGCCGTTAGATTGTTCTCCAGTTTAGAGACATCAGAGAAACTTTGGGCACCTACAGCAACAGTTAAAATAGATCAACTTGTGTTTGATCTAGTGAGTGACGGAAAGCACCCTATATTAACAGGACTTAAAATTCTTGGAGACCCAGAAAAGGGGCAAATCCTGAGAAATATAGAAAGCGTCAAGTCTCCTACTGAATTGGAGTACTCAGGATTAGCCGTCTTTAAAAAAGATAAGCTCATCGGTTGGTTAAATGACGACGAGGGCAAAGCCTATAACTATATCGACAATCAAATTAAAGGTACGGTTGGCCATGTGGATTGTCCCGATGGAGGAAGAATATCATTAAAGGTTATTCGCTCAAATACGAAGGTAAAAGGAAGCGTAATTGATGAACAACCTCGAATCGATATTGAAGTGAATTCGGAAGCGAATATAGGCGAGGTACAATGTCATCTCGATCTGACTAAAGCGGAAAATATTGCGGAGGTAGAAAAATGGACGAATCGTAAACTAGAAAATTTAATAGAAACAACGGTAAAAAAAGTGCAGGACGAATACAAGGTCGATATTTTCGGATTTGGTGAAGTCATTCATCGTTCCAACCCAAAAGCCTGGAAAAAGTTAAAGAAGAATTGGGATCAAACCTTTGTGAAAATTCCGATCAATGTGAAGGTTAAGTACTCCATTCGAACTCTAGGTAAGGTATCCAACTCCTTCCTGGAACAAATGAATTAATGATCTGGGGTGAAATGAAGCTATGCTCGAGGGCGGTAAGATAAGTGTTCGTCAGCTCACTATATTGGTGATGCTCGTTACCCTGGGAGACTCTATTCTGGTATTACCTTCTATAGCAACTTTCGATGCGAAGCAAGATGCATGGATATCCATTTTAATCGGAATGGTAACAGGTTTGTCTACCGTCTACTTATTCTACAAGGTATGGAAACTGAATCCCCATTTGACCTTGATTCAATCGATTCAACAGATTTTAGGTAAATGGTTTGGGACCCTCGTTTCCCTCCTGTTCCTCGTGTACTTCTTTCTATCCGCTACAGCACATGTACGGGAGATAGGGGATTTTATGACTATAGAGATGATGCAGCAGACCCCTACCCAGGCAATTCAAATCATCTTTATATGTATTATTATCATGGCAGCGCAATTGGGGCTTGAGGTCATTGGACGTACAGCCGAAATTTTCACACCGTTGATTTTCATCCTGTTTTTTATACTGTTCTTCTTCCTTGCACCTGAATATGAATTTGAGCGAATACAACCCATCCTAGAGGACGGAATAAAACCCATATTACATGGGTCCATTTCTTGTTTAGCTTTCCCTTTTGTAGAGCTCGTAGTTTTCTTGATGGTATTCCCCTATGTGAACACTCCATCAAAGATTAAGCAGAGCTTGCTACAAGGTGCTCTAATAGGGGGAATCATCTTAACTCTTCTTACGTTTGCTTCCATTCTTGTACTAGGTGCCGAACAGACTGCCCGAAGTATATATCCCAGCTATTCTTTAGCAAGAAGGGTGACTATCGATCACTTTCTCGATAGAGTCGAATCCACCATAGCTCTGTTGTGGTTGCTTACCATGTTTTTTAAGATATCTATATATTTCTATAGTTTCATTCTAGGATTGGCACAATTGTGCAAATTAAAAGAACACCGGATGTTGGCCTTCCCTTCAGCTGTGCTTCTTATCGCGCTTTCTCCAGTCATCACCCCAAACATCGCCTATTACAATAGGCTGCTATCAAAATATTGGATATATTTTGATCTTACTTATGGCTTACTCTTCCCTTTGTTATTAATCGCCGTATATTTTTGTCGCAAGTTAAATAAAGTACCTGCTCAAACTTGAGGGATAGGGAGGAGATATCATGCTCACTACTGTAGGAATTCTTGCCGTTGTTGCAATAATTATCGCATTGGATGTGCCAACTCTTGTGAGGAAGAAGCTACGAAAGGAACTTTGGGTATTTTCCATTCTGCTATTTCTCGGCACTACGTTAGGTATTGCTCAAGCATTACGTATTCATATTCCCAATCCCATGGACTTCATGATCGCAGTGTACAAACCTATTTCTAATCTGATCGATGCTTGGTTACAATGATAATTCTGGCGTAGGGAGATATAGCAATGACCAAAGATAATGGAACCGTAAATTTGTTGGGCAAGGTAAACATAAGCTCACGCCAGTTTTCCATAGTGGTAGCATTATATATGGTCGGCAGCGCCATTCTGAACATTCCAGCCATGTTACAAATCGTGGCGAAACAAGATACTTGGATGGCGGCAGTGCTAGGGATGGCCGTAGGGTTAATCATTTTGCCTTTGTACATCTATCTTGGCAAACGCTTCTCCCAAGCTATCTTTACTTGGTATACGGAGAGACTTCTCGGCAAGTGGATAGGAAAGGTAATTTCACTTTTGTTTATTTTTACGTTTCCTGTACTCATTGCTATACTTACGCTTCGTAACATCGGGGACTTCATGACAACTCAAATTATGATGGATACCCCGATCCAAGCAATTCTTATCATCATCATGAGTGTAGTGATCATGGCCACTAGACTTGGGCTCGAACCCTTAGCTCGTGCAGCAGAACTGTTTTTTCCATTTGTTATCCTTCTCTTTATTCTGTTTATTGTATTGGTTTTTCCACATGTTAGTTTTAAATTTGTACAACCCATGCTTGATAATGGAATAAAGCCCGTGCTGAGGGCTTCTCTCATATTTATCGCCTATCCCTTTCTAGAACCCATTGTTCTAATCATGATATTTCCATTTGTTTCACGCACGGATAAGAACGGAAAAGCCTTATTTACAGGCATCTTCATCGGGGGAGTGATATTGGTCGTCATTACGACGCTCACCATTTTAGTGTTGGGCACAAAGACGGTAAGCTATGCCTACCCTAGCTTTGCCTTAGCCAAAACGATCAGCATGGGGAATTTTTTACAACGGATTGAGGTTATCATGGCGTTCATGTGGTTTATCACAATCTTTGTACGGTTAGCCCTTTTATTTTATATATCCGCTGTAGGTATCGCTCATACATTGAATATGAAGGAATACCGATTCCTAACGTTCCCCTTGGCCCTTATCATGATTACCCTAGCCATTGTCGCTTTCCCAAACGCAGCTTATTTCCAAGAGTTCACCCCTATCTGGACTATCCATGCGATAATGATGGGGCTCATGTTCCCCCTTCTATTGTGGCTTATTGATCTCATAAGAGGGGGAAAAAGAGTTTAGATCTTTAAAATCAAGTAAAGGGGGCTACCATCATTGGATGGCAACCCCCTTTTTTACTCAAATCTATCTAAGCCTTACTGTGGAAAGTCTAACAATGCTTTGATTTCTAAGTTAGTTCTTAATGAATCTTAACTTTTATTTTCAGTGATATTATTCTTTCCTACTAACCTAGCATCTCCCATAAAGAAACTTGCTATAAGACCAATGAGGACAAAAATTACCGCCCCTAGGAATAAATGATCTATAGCATTACTAAATACATTTCGTAGTTCCAAGAGTACCTCTTGGGGTAATGACGCACGTGCTGCAGAGTCTAAAAGAATCTGTGGATTGGTGAAATTCTCTAATTGGTCTGCAGGAAAGGAAACCGACTTCGTACTGAGTTTATTTATCCCTGATGCCATTTGCTGTGACATGAGGCTACCAAACACGCTGACTCCAATCGTGCCTCCAATGGAACGAAAAAATTGAGAAGATGAGGTGGCGACTCCACGCATATTTATATCGACTGCACTTTGTGCAGCAGTACCAATTGTAGGATAAATTGCACCCATGCCTAACCCGGCAATAACCATATATATAATCATCTCTAATTTAGTCGTATCCACTGTAATTTGACTCAGTAGAGCAATCCCCACACTCATCAACACCATACTTGGGATCAGAATCGTTCGATAGGAAACTTTACTCATCCACCGTCCAGCCAGAGTCGACGTGATCATGACTGATAACATAAGTGGGGTTAAAATATAGCCCGAGATGGATGAATTCACTCCGATCACACCCTGCACGAATAATGGAATATACACTATCGCACCAAATAAACCTGCACTCATAAAGAATCCCACTATATTCCCAAACCCAATAACCCGAATCTTGAAGAGATGAAGCGGGAGTATCGGCTCCTTCACTTTCATCTCAATCCAGAGAAACAGAGCAAGCAGCATAGCCCCTATACTGAACAAACCAATAATCTCCGTTGATCCCCAAGCATAACTCATTCCTTCTCCCTGCCCACTACCACCTAACACCAAGGCAAGCAATATAGCTATGATAGCCCCACTCAAAGTAAGTGCACCAAACCAATCGATCGACCGTCTCTCCTTGCTTTTGCTTTCCTCCATCGCTATAGCTATTATGATCAAAGCAGGAATGCCAATGACAAGATTCATGTAAAAGATCCAGCCCCAGTTCCAATGTTCTACGATCACCCCTCCAAGCGCCGGACCAAGAAGACTTGAAATAGCGAATACGGTCCCAAACAGCCCCATAAATTTCCCCCGTTTGTCTGGGGGATAAATATCCGCGACGATCGTCATAGAAATTGGCATTAAAGCCCCAGCTCCCAGACCTTGTATACCTCTGAAAATAATTAACTCCGTCATATCCCCAGCAAGCCCACATAAAGTGGAGCCAGCGAGAAATAGAAATATCCCGATCAAATACATCCTTTTTCGCCCAAATAAATCCGCAAGCTTACCGTAGATCGGCATGGTTGTTGTCGAAGCTAACATATAGATCGTAAACACCCAGCTATATACGGATAACCCTCCCAATTCTTTAATTACCGTCGGCATGGCAGTTGAAATAATAGTCTGATCTAGGGAAGACAGAAACAACCCCATTAATAATCCGATTGTAATCAACCCTGTCCTCGATCCTTCATTCTCATTTGACATTCCTATACACATCCTTTCCTTTATTGATAATTGTGGCGATGACCGCAATAAATTGACACAAAGATGTATTTGCAACACTGTGTCGTTTATAATATGATTTAACCAGCCTAATCGCAACCAACAGTATTTCAGAAAGTGTCGTATTATCAACGGATAATGGTATAGAGTTGTAAAAATTATAAAAAATAAACACAGGAGGATAACCATGTCTATTAAACTTGATCCACGTATTAAGCGAACACTTCATCTGATCAGCGATGCATTGCTTTCACTAATAGAGGAGAAAGGGTTTGATCATATCACCGTGCGAGATATTACCTCCCGTGCAGAAATCAATCGCGCGACGTTCTATCTTCACTATCAGGATAAATATGATTTACTAGATAAAATCGTAGATGAGAAAATCAATGAATTTGCAACTGTATTCCAACTGCCACCCGGCTTTGAAATTGATGACTTTGTTAAGGATGTGGATACTCCCCCTGACTCCTTTGTTCGCCAATTTGAGCATATTGCTGACTACGCAAAGTTCTATAAGGTGATGCTAGGCGCACACGGGTTGACTGGATTTGCAATGCGCATGGAAGAAGCCATTCGGAAATCTTTATATCATAGATCCATAATTGCTCAGCCCCATGACAATCAAGCGTTGGTGCCAAGAGAACTCGTAGTTCGTTATGCAACATCAGCCCACCTTGGCCTCATTATGTATTGGCTGGAAAATAACATGCCCTATACACCCAAATACATGGCGATTCAACTGATACGTCTACACGTACTTGGTCCTACCCAACTCATGAAGGCTAACTTTAAGTGAGCTTGCTAACCTACACAACAAAAAAACAGTTTTCAAAGAGACTGCTCTCTGAAAACTGCTTCTAGAGTTAACGCACATATGTATCAATGACCTGCAATTTAATGACCATGCGTTATTCACTTTTCACTACCGGAATGTGAATCTCCATCACCGCTCCAGTCTGAGCATGGCAACGTTCATCATAGAACTCATAATCCACTTTACCCGGCGCAAGCTCATATCCCGAATCAGGAAACCATTCTTCAAAAATATACTTTGTAGTACCCTCGACTGCTTTGGCGAAGCCATGATCAACATAATCAGCAGGGGGCGAGGTAAATACAGCATAAGTGGCCTCGGGTATGCTTCCCTTAAACATCTCTTCCTTAGCGTTATCGAAATTCTCTACTTTAACGCCGATCACATACGTAAATGCACCCGTCTCCATATTCGGAGGAAAACATACACAATACTCCCCATGTTCTTCAGGTTTGAGCTGATCATATAATTGTTGCTCTAGTCCATCAGCATCAAAGTGATTCCAGAATGCGGGGATATCCCGCTTGCTTCGGCTTTCTTCAAATGTAGTTTCAAGTGCATACCCAACAATTTTAAATGCTGGTTTGGTTATAAATTTAGGCTCCAGAATAATTCCTCCATATAGTTTCAACTTTTCATAAAGGGCAAGATTAACTTTCCCAGGCACTTTTGTACTCACATATTTACGATAATTTTCAGGGGAACACCCATAAACCTTCCGAAATGCTTTACAAAAACCGGAATGAGTCTCGAATCCATATTCCATGGCAATATCGATAATCTTTTTGTCGGTAGATAATTCAACAACCGCGTGAGCCAGTCTCCGTATTCGCACATACTCCATTACGGGCATTCCGACATACACATGAAATAACCTATAGAAATGATCAGAGGAAAAGCCCGCAATTCCAGCTAAAGTTTCCACAGTTATTTTTTCGGTAAGCTGTTCTTCAATGAAATCAATACTTTTTTGAAAACACTCCATATAGTTCATATGGTTCCTCCTCCCGATCGGTAATCTAAATTTACCATCAATTCATAAATTGGACTGTTCCAAAATTGTCATGTTGATTATGATTTATGTTTATATTGAAACCAAAAAAACAGTGAGATTGCCTATAAATAGACGCTCTCACTGTTTTTAAAGAATTCATCCTCACTTAGCTACTGCGGTTGATACTAGATCATCGCTCTCATTTTCTCGTCTAGCATTTGAAAAGCACTCTGCAGCGTTTCTTTGGGAATGTTAGCGTAACGATCTCCGATACTGATTTCACAAGAACAGCTTGTCTCGTTGATTTCTTTTAAATAACCCGTTATTCCGAGGCCCGTAGCCTCATAAATAGCGATTAGGATCGGTTCCAACTTCTCCTTAGGCACCTCAAAATGTAAGTGGAACATATTAGAGACAGGTTCTATAGGTAGCGTCGCCACCCTGTGGCACTCATTCATCATGCCAGCAAGTTCCTTTGCAGCCTCATAATACTGCCCCATTTTATCCACTCGCCCTCTGAAATAATAATCAGAACTAATAATATAAGGGTACAGGCTAATAAGATCGCCACCATGCCGTCTCTTCCATACCTTGGACTCAGCCGTAAAATCAACATCACCCGCAAGGATAGCACCTGTAATCCCGCCAAGCCCTTTGTAGAAAGAAATGTACACACTATCAAACAACGCACAGACCTCAGCAGCCGATTTTTGATAAAAGGGGAGAATCTCAAACAGTCTTGCTCCATCTAAATGCAGTTTAATCCCTTTGTCGCGACAGTAAGCGGAGATTGCTTCTAGTTCACTATACGCCGGTAATTGCCCACCGATCTCACGTTGAGGTAACTCAAGCAGTAAGCAAGCAATGTCCTCCTGCATGTTCTGTATATCTTCCAAGGTAATCAATCGGTTACTATCAGCAAGCAAAATAGGCTCAATATGATGTAGCTCTTTCAGGCCATCTTCCTCATGAATCTCTAAATGGCATAAGGGATGGTAAGCTACTTTCTTTAGCCCCTTCTGATCACACCATATTCTTAAGGCAATTTGCTGGGCCATCGTTCCACTTGGAAAAAACACAGCCGAGTCCTTCCCTAGTAGCTTTGCCATCTGCTCTTGGAAATCCTCAATGACCTTCCCTTTTCCATACATATCACTATCCATGTTGCCATCGGCATGTTCTAGTGCCTCTTTCAATACTTGAATGTTTCTTGGGCCATGACCTGGTAAAGGATAGGTAGTTTGTTTAAAAGCTTCAAATAGCGTGATCTTGTCACTCATGTTGTTGAACTCTCCTTTTGTTTCAATAATATATGTATTAGTCTTTCTCTATCCGTCAGCTTAAACTTGTACTCTTGTTCTGACTTTAAGGTGATCTTTACTCCATTCGGCACCAATATAAAAGAGTTAAATGGTTCAACTGTTTGAATATCCTTATTTAAAAATTCAATATGCCCTTGTAATATATAATGTTGTTTTGACTCGAATATGGTGCGTTGGTTTGTAACCTTCAAGTCACCAATGACTTGTTCTATCCCACTTTTATGATAATAAGCTAGGATGCTCATTAGTAAAGCTTCACCATCGTTTAAGATAAACAATGTATTTCCCCCTAACTAACTGCATAATGCTACATTATTAAGAAAAGACTACTCCTTTTCCCGTCATGTTACAATAAAGAAAAAACGGAGGAGGTACCAGAATTGTTTCACCCTACTGTCTTCGACAATATTAAGGTCGCTATAGAGAACCAGATCTATGACTATGATAATTTGGACGGAATTCTCGTCGTTACAGATCGCTCCGACCTTGTGAATATGGCGCTTATGTCCCGGGAATTCACGCTTTCGTTCAAACTCATCGGGGGACAGAAAGTAACGGCGGAAATTGTGTTATCGGCCTCGACAAAGGATCTAAATGACGAAATATTAGAGGTCCCGAATCAAAATCCTGGCTGCAATTTACAGCTTCGCTTTTACACGCAAGTAGAGAACGTAGCTATTCAATGCCAAGCTATCAAGAGTATTCTGCATGCGATCTGGGGATCTGATTTACGCCCTCTTCAAGCCTTAAGCTTCATTTATGGTGAAGAAAGCGAAGTTTATAATAACTGTATCGAGCTACAATTCAAACGCCAAATTACAGAGGAACAGATGGAAGATATCCCTGAGTTGTTGAAGCACGTACTTCAAAGTGCCGAGGAACTCGAATCAGTATAATGCGGCATTCTGGCAAGTGAACTATGAATGAGGTGATATAACCATGTCCAATTCTATCCTAACAAAAAATGCTCTGGCCCATTCACTGAAATCTTTGATGGAGCATACTCCGCTTAATAAAATTTCCGTACAGCACCTTGTGGACGATTGTGGATTGAACAGACAAACCTTCTATTATCACTTTCAAGATATTTTCGATCTACTGGGCTGGATATACAAGACAGAAGCGGTTGAAAGTATCGCTCAATATCGCAGTTATGATACCTGGACCGACGGTTTTTATAAAATATTCTGTTATATAGAGAGCAACAAAGCCTTTTGCAATAATACACTGGATTCCCTTGGTCGAAATCATCTGGACAACTATCTATATTCCGTTACGAATGACCTCATTATGGGAGTTATTAACGAGCTGTCCGGTGGAATAAATGTCCGCAACGAGGACAAACAGTTTATTGCGAATTTCTATACACTTGCCTTCACCGGGCTCGTCATTCAATGGATGAGAGACGGCATGAAGGAACAACCCCAACAAATCATTGAGAAGCTTAGCAAATTGATTGAAGGGAATTTTCTAAAAGCCCTTCATAAATATGAGACCAAGTAGTCTTAGCCGAAAGGCTTCGACTTTTTTGATGAAAAACTGGATTATTTGCTCCAATGTACACCCATAACAGTAATCGCCCTCTCTTCACGAACGATTACTGTTTTTTGTTTACTAAATGTCTATACAGCTTGGAATTCTTACCTTAAGATAATAGTTGATATTATCTATGGGAGGCTGACCAATAAAGTGCATGATAAATTTAGTTATACTCAGTATTTAGTAAGACGCAAGGTGCTCGCCGTCGTCGGTGCCAAGTTCCACATTTATAACGCCAATGAGGAACTGGTGATGTTCTCGCAATTGAAAGCTTTTAAACTAAAAGAGGATATTCGGCTTTACAGCGATGAAAGTATGAGTCAAGAATTACTTACGATTTCAGCCCGTAATATCATTGATTTCTCCGCTACGTACGACGTCAAAGATGCGTTAACCGGAGAACATGTGGGTAGCCTGCGCAGAAAAGGAATGAAATCTATACTAAAGGATGAATGGATCATACTGAATGCGGGTGAGGTTGAAATTGGCCGAATCAAGGAAGATAGTACCCTTTTTGCGATGTTACGCCGTTTCTTAAGTAATCTGATCCCTCAGACATACAATGTATTAATGAACGGGACCACGGTCAGTACGTTCAAGCAAAACTTCAACCCATTTGTCACCAAGATAAATGTCGACTTCTCCTCCGACCCTGGGCAAGTACTTGATCGCCGCTTAGGACTGGCCGCAAGCGTATTACTCTGTGCTATCGAAGGGAAGCAGAACTAGTTTGCCATTGCTACCTCATAGTTTTCACAAAGAAATACATACACAAATAGCAGGGTGATCAGTCATCCTGCTATTTGCTTTGTTCGATTTTTACCTTAATTCAACTGATAAACAACAGCTTCATAAGGTTTCATTTCAAATGTATCCTTGTTCTGGCTTGTATGTTCAACATTCGTGAGCACGACTTGTCTACTATATTTGCTTAATTCCTGCGGTATTATAAATTCTGGAGTATTCCCAGAGAAATTCAGCAAGACTAGGAAAACCTGACCTTCGAATGTTCGAGTGTACGCGAAGATTTCTCGATGATCCATAAGCCAACTTTCATATTTTCCATAAATGAGCGCTTCATTCCCCTTACGCAAAGCGATCAGCATTTTATAATAATGTAGAATAGAGTCTGGATCCGAGATCTGCTTAGCAACATTAATCTCATGATAGTTAGGATTGATGCGAATCCAAGGGACTACAGTTGAAAATCCACTATGCACCGTATCATCCCATTGCATCGGCGTTCTCGCATTATCACGCGCCCGGTAACGGATCCTACGCATCGTATCCTCAATATCTTTTTGGTCCATCAGACGCTCACGGTAAAAATTATAAATTTCTACATCTCGGTAGTCACTTAGCTCATTGAACTCTACATTGGTCATCCCAATTTCCTGTCCCTGGTAAATAAACGGGGTTCCCTGCATTAGCATATAAAAGGTTGCCAGCATTTTGGATGATTCTTTATGATAATGCACAGGATCACCGAATCGTGATACAGAACGTGGCTGGTCATGATTTTCGAGGTATAATGCATTCCATCCTATACCTTCAAGCCCTGTTTGCCACTTATTCATAATCTCCTTTAAAGCCGCCAAATTCCAGGGAGCGCAATCCCAGCGTCCCTCGGGCCCGAAATCAATGTTGACGTGCTCGAATTGAAAAATCATATTAAACGCACCGTTCTTCTCGCCGATCCACAAGTCAACTTGCGAAATAGGGATGCCACTCGCTTCGCCAACGGTCATAATATCATAACTAGCAAAGCCTTCATGCTTGAATTGTTGAATAAATTCACCAATACCTCTGATATTTCGATGTCCTTCCGTAGCATCCACGTAACGAAGATTACACGGATTCGGCATATCCGGAAGTCCCGGCAGTTTCTTAATATGCGATATCGCGTCAACCCTGAATCCATCAATTCCTTTATCCAGCCACCAACGGATCATTTGGACTAATTCCTGCCTTACGATTGGATTTTCCATGTTCAAATCCGGCTGTTTCCTTGAGTACAGATGCAAATAATATTGTTCAGTTACTTCATCATATTCCCAGGCAGAACCATTAAACATAGACTCCCAGTTATTCGGTTCGGCTCCGTTTTTTGCATCACGCCAAATGTAATAGTCCCGTTTTGGGTTATCCCGTGAAGAACGAGATTCAACAAACCAGGGATGTTCATCCGATGTATGATTAAGCACAAGGTCCAAGATAATCCTCATATCCCGTTTATGTACTTCACGCAATAGAGAGTCAAAATCCTCCATCGTCCCGAAGTCATCCATTATGTCCTGATAATCACTAATATCATAACCATTATCATCATTTGGAGATTTATAAATTGGACATACCCAGATAACATCAATTCCGAGCTCCTGTAAATAATCAAGCTTGGAGATGATCCCTTGTAAATCCCCGATCCCATCACCATTCGAATCCATAAAACTCCTCGGATATATTTCATAAGCGATGGCTTCTTTCCACCAAATTTTACGCATGTGACTCCCCCCCATAGATGCTCGATCCCTATATTGTCCCCGTCACTTTTCTTCCATATACGTGAAAGCTTCCGACACCATCCCCCTCTTACGAGTTGACAATACTACTCCTTCACAATATTTTTTCTCAGACCGTAACATTTTATGGAAAACATCGTTTGATACATTGAAGGAGATGAACCTACTATGATCTCAAAACGCTTTACTATAGCCTGTACCTGTATATGTGTAACGCTAGCCGTCATTACAGGATGTACGGACAGTAAGGAAACAGTATTGCTGAATCCTTCAACTAACGTGACTGATAACGTTGTATATCCTCTTGATGCGGGGAAGGACAGTGTCCTAAATCTTCTCCAGAACATCCCCAACATCGATTGGCATGCCTATAATAAGAGCAGTGACGGGAAATCACTAGACACAATAGAATTTCTCTATAACAACATTACCCTTATTACACCTGAATACTACTCCAATCTATTCTTAGCCACAAAAGGTTTAGATGGGGCCAGTTCCGAATCTTATTCGGCAATTGTAGGTGAGCTTTATCAAAAAGACCGAAATACGGTCGTCGAAACACTTGCAACAATGGAAGATCAAGCACAACAACAATCCGTTATTTCTTTCATAGCTTACAATCTAGGTTATCTGGATGTCGCACAGGTAAAAGAAGATATTTCAACGTGGAAATCAAGCGGGGAGCTTAGTTCGGACGAAAAGGTAGTTCTTACTGATTTACTTGCAGCATTGGATAATCCATAACTATTATGAATAAAACCCCCAACCGCAAGTGGTCGGGGGTTTGTTGAATGAAGTTTAATCTTCCGTAATCTCCGCTGGCCAACCTAATTGTCTACACATCTCGTTCAGCTTGCGAATATCCTGTCTTGCTTCGATTTGGGTTAATCCAAGTTTGCTGGCAGTCTCTGCAGCCCAACGAAGAATATAAACCAATGTATCCGCTTGCGCCTCTTTAGATGCATAATCTAACAAAACTAACGTATTTTCTCTGAAGCCGGTACGCACATATCCCCAATAGGATTCATTAAATTCTCGAATTGCAAACAGCTCACGATTCTCTGTAACACCAAACTCATGAAGAGGATTCTCCAGATGTTCAAGCCACTCACTCTCGGAATTGAAATGTAGCATATATTCAGCAATGTTCCATTTTGTGGTCTGAGCTGCGAGATTTACGAGCTGATCTCTGTTCTCCAATGCAATCCAATCTTCCAATGGATGGTCCAGTTCGGCTGGAACCTCAACTGTGATTTTCCACGGTCTGGCACCGGCTTCTATCCCTACAGATTCTAGTATTTCGGGAATTCCTACACATCGTAGCCCTTTTTGCTTAGCGATCTGAATTAGTTCTCTTAAGGCATCCGGAGTACCTACTGAAATATCATTACTGTGCATAACCACTATCGTTCCGTTCTCCAGTTTAGGCTCGATTTTGGCTACGATATCCTTCGCAGGTACACCCGCCCAATCGCCAGAATCAATACCTTCGATATCATACACACCTGTCTCAGCAAGCCAATCCAGATTTTCCTCCCGGAACGAACAATAAGGAAAACGCATAAAATTAGGACAAGGAAGACCGGTCGCATCCTGATAAGCCAGTTCGGTTTGTTTGAGCTGATCTAAAAATACAGACTTCGGCACTTCGGCCATCCGTCGATGATGATACGTATGAGGAGCAAGCACATGACCCCGAGACAATATTTCTCTCGCCTTCTCCGGGTACTTATCCATCCACTCCCCGGTAAAGAAAAAGGTACCTACGGCTTCTTCCTGTTCTAGAACATCTAACCACCATTCAAGTGGAAGCTGAGAAGGACCGTCATCAAATGTAAACGCACAAATTGCTTGGTTAACATTTCCCCGCCATACCGCTTCTACAGACATGTTGCCGCCTCATTTCTATTCATATATACAACATATTATAATCGCGGAGTCATTGTTATTCTAATATTCTCCTCTCTATTAGTAATACAATCTTACTATTATTTGATGATTACACAGAAAATAAATTCTAACTAAAATAAATTGGCTATTTACAAAAGTTTCAAGATCTTTTATGATCGTGTTACATCAATCTAAAAAATTAGAATGACTAAATAAAGCAGAATGAATAATTTAAATGGAATAATTATTTTACAGAATGGAGTGTTTGTAAATGGATAAGGATCAAAATCAGGCTATTGAGATTTCAGTAGAACAGGCCAAATTGTTGGGTAGTGCACAACGAATCAAGATAATCGGAACTTTGATTAACACAGCAAAAACTGCCAAACAAGTAGCGGATGAATTGGGAGAATCCCCGGGTAGTGTTCACTATCATATCCAGAAATTATACGAAGGAAAATTAATAGATATCGTAGAGACCCGAACGGTAGGCGGCATTGTGGAGAAATATTACAAATCCAAAGCGAAGTGGTTTAACACGCATGGCAAGCAACTAATTGATCCCGTACTGGCTGATGATTATAATGCAGCTTCAAGTACACGGATCAGCTTGAGAATGCAGCTATCACCGGAGCAGCGAGAGGAAATGACGGCTGACGTGAAGGCTCTAATGGAAAAATGGCTTACGACTTCTATAGCGTCCAAGGCGAAGAATAGCCAAGAATATGCTATTGGATTTAATTTGATTTCGTCAGAACCGTCGGAATAGGTCGCTCATCTGACTTACAAACGGGTTTATTAATTAAGCGACTTAGGATGGGAGTGTTCACCCTGTGGAGATTTTTAGAAATCGCAATTTCACGATACTGTTTATCGGCCGTATTCTGACAAATATCGGCGATAGTTTATACGCCGTTGCGGCAATGTGGCTGGTGTATGATCTGGGTGGTTCGACATTGTATACAGGACTTGCTGGTTTTTTGTCCATCTTACCTAGAATCATTCAATTGTTCTCCGGTCCTATGATTGACCGCTTACCATTGCGTGGTCTGCTAGTCTATAGTCAGCTGTTACAGGCTCTATTGTTGCTTATTGTACCTGTGGCATTTTATTTCAACTTTCTGACGGTTGGAATAGTACTCCTCATTACACCGATACTAACGACAATTAATATGTGGTTCTACCCCGCACAAATGTCTGCTCTACCAAAGATCCTCGACAAGAAGCAGCTGACCCAAGGTAATTCCTTATTTTCAATTGCCTATCAAGGCATCGACGTTGCGTGTAACGCAGTATCGGGAGCGTTAATTATTTTACTGGGAGCAGTTTCACTGTATCTATGGAATTCATTAGGATTCTTCATTGGAGCGCTTCTATTTACGCAACTTCGAATCAAAGCATCCTCCCCTTCTTCATCTGATCATGGTCATTCACCGCAAGAACAAAAGAGCTCTAAACCCAACTCCTCGCGGATTCCTATGAAAAATTATATATCTGAGATGAAAGAGGGACTTCGGCTGATCCTTGCCACTCCGCTAGCACGAATCCAATTCGGCGTTATCGTAATTAATGCGGCTGGTGGAGCCACCTTTACCGTCATGCCTGCCTTCGCTAACAGCCTTGGCGGTGCTGGTATATATGGAATTCTGCTAATGGCTCAAGCTTGTGGGAGTCTACTTGGTGCGGTACTTGCTCCCTACATGAAACTGGAGCGAATCCGACTCGGAGCTATTTTTGCCGCTGCCTTCTGCTTATCCGGAGTCGCCTGGTGTATCAGTGTATTGACCCCTTGGACCTGGCTCGTGGTCTTGATCTATGGACTGGCTTGGTTTCCTGGTGGTGCTACCAATGTAATCATCAACACTGCAATCCAAAAAGGCGTACCGGAAAAAAGTTTGGGAACCGTGTTTGCCGCAGCATCTGGATTAAGTGGAATTGCCATGCCGCTTGGCAGTCTGATTGGCGGCAGTCTAGGCGTTATTGCTGCAAGCTCATCCGTTATCGCAGGCTGCGGTATTGCGGTGCTAGGGGTGGGAATATTCTGGGTGTTTGACCCCGTGACACGGAGTCTCCCTAACGCCAATGATGTGGATGAATCCTGGTTCGCCACTCCCTCAACTTCCACGCCTATAGTGGAAACAACACCTTCTGCAACCTCGTAATATATGTCGTTTCAGCCCAAACCGCAAGAAACAGAAGGATGGGTTCCTTCTGTTTCTCACTCGTTTATGAATACTACCAGCGCTCAAAGGGCTACGATGGCGACGATCATTGTCACACCGTTCTCACTTCAGCTCGCTGCCCTAGCCGATATTCCGTCGGTGTAACATTGAATCTTTTACGAAATACCTGGGTAAAATGCTTCACGTCCTGATAGCCTATCCGTTCCGATATATCCACCAACTTGAGCTGCGGATTAAGCAATAGTTGCTTTGCTTGCTCCATTCGCAAATGAATAACGTACTCTTTGAAGCCATACCCCGTCTTTTGTTTGAACACTTGGCTAAAATACACGGGGTTCAAATATACAATTGAAGCAACCTTCTCGAGCGTTAAGTCGGTATTATAATAGTTTTTAATATATTGTTGCGCTACTTCAATAACTTGGTTCCCACCAGTTGCATAATACTCAAATTCTTGAGAAATCGAATCTTGATGCATCCGTTGTACTTCTTTGGGTATCGCCTTAAAGTCAATCAATTGCTCTGAGTGCAAAATTTGAAAAGGTACTCTTAAATATTTTTTCAAATGAATGCGGAATTGTTCCAACATGTCCTTGATGCAAGCTTCTTCACTCATCGTTATAAGACCTAACACACTTTTCGTATCAAAGCTTGTAACAAATCCTTTGCCATACTTGGACATTAATTCAGTAAGTACATTATCTATAATAAAATGCTCTAAATGAACGATCTTGTCACTTTCCATCTTCACCATAATTAGTTGAAACCGTGGATGATTCGCGATAATTGAATCTATATCCATGCCCCCGATATCCATACCAGAAGCCCAGCGTTGGAACACGGCTTCACGCAGAAATTTCAAATTCGTCTTCAGCAATTTCGAGCCCTGTTCGATCTCTACTTCAGAGCCAATTTTGTGCTCTAGTTTGGCGATCATCTCCAGCAGCATTTCCTTACCAATTGGTTTGAGCAAATAGTCCATTGCTCCTAGCCGCACCGCTTCTTTGGCATAAGCAAATTCAGAATAGGCGGAAATAATAACCCATTTGATATGGGGGTAACTAGCTTTAGACAATTGCATCAATTCTAGACCCGTCATACCTGGCATAAGAATATCCGTCAATACGATATCGATAGGACGACTTCGCAACAATTGTACAGCCTCATCTGGATTAGCAGCCAGATAAATACCGTACTGTGGATAAGCATTATGAATGGTTCGTTTAATACCTTCCCTGATGACCGATTCATCATCCACGATGAGGATATTCATCTCCATGTCCCTCCTTGTAACGGAATTGGTAATACAACAATAACTGTTGTTCCTACTCCCTTCTCACTTTCAATCCGAACACCATAGGCTCCCCCAAACATCATATGAATCCGAGCGTGAACATTACGCAGTCCGATTCCCCTTCTTGATCGATGAGTTGATTCCAATATAAAATCCGAGTTCGTTTGTAGTGAGGCTTTAACTTGCCGCAACGTTTCTTCCTCCATACCCATACCGTTATCAACTATTTGAATATGGAGTTCATGATCATGTTGTTCAGCGGATACCTGTAATTTACATGGAATACCCAGCGGTTCTAACCCATATTTCACTGCGTTTTCGATAATCGGTTGAATGGTCACTTTCGGTAAAATAACATCGAGCCACATCTCATCCACATGAATTTCAGTTTGAACTCGATCCTCTAGACGGCTCTCAATAATGTTCAAATAGTGGCGAATCTGCTCCAATTCTTGTCGGAGCGTGGTTTGCGAAGCTTCTTCCCAATTACTACTATACCGAAACATTTGGGACAAGGAGAGTACTACTCGGCTCAGTCTCTCATTGCCCTTCTCATCCAACATCCAATAGATCATATCCAGAGTATTATATAAAAAATGCGGATTCACTTGGGATTGAAGTGCTTGTAGCTGGGCATTCTTCTCGCTGACCGAAGATATCTTAATCCGCTCAATGAGTTCATCCATCCGTAGAACCATTCGATTAAAGGAAGAGACTAAACTATTGATCTCATCAAATGAATTTACGTTCACCGATCCTTTAAAATTCCCCATTTCAACTTTCTTCATTTCACGGATCAATAGCTTCAAAGGAGAAGCAATCGTCTTAGACACTAGAGAAGCTACTGCTGTAGATAGAGCTATCAGCACAAGAAGCACCATAAATAAGTACATTCTTGTTTGATTAATCTCAGCGCTAAAATCACCCTTAGGTGTCAGTCCGTAAATCGTCCAATCTGCAAGCGCAGTCTTGGCTGCAACGATCAATTGGTCAGATTTATCATCTACGATAATTGCCTGCTCATTCGTAGGTCTGGGAAGATTGGTTAGTACGGGCTCCTTATCTTCTTGCCCTCCATTGCTAGCAATCACTTGACCTTCCGCTCCCATAATAAACACATTCGTCCCCGGGCTTATGCTGACATTGGACAAAGCATCTGAGATCGGAGTCGGGTCTGTTTCGATAACAATGATTCCAATGGACTTATAATCGGTTAGATCGTAGAGTTGCCTACCAAATACAAAAACCCGATCTTGTTGCAATGTATTAATAGGCGAACTGGAATACATCCCTAGCCAAACCATATTTCCTGATGACGCTTTCAGTTTGTTGTACCATTCCGTTTGCGCATAATTGATGTCGATGACACCCGCAAATTGTTTCTCGTAGCTATACACTTTACCGGAATTCGTAATAATGTGAATCCCAACAATCTCCTTGCGGGAATAATACGCCGCACCAATAATATTCGTAATCCACCTTTCATTAATAACCGAAACGGATGGATTACTGGAATTTTCTTGAAGTAGACGTGTTAATTCATAATTCCCATTCAGTGATTTCGTGACACTATTATAACCCTCAAGCAACAGGTCAAAGAGCCCTGCTGTTTGTGAAATATTCTTCTCGGCAATATCACTGATTTTCGAATGAATAATACTGAGTGCACGTGTATAATACATAAAACTTACGAGGATAAGGATGACAGTCATACAAGTCAAGAAAAGTAGAAAAAGACGGCCACGGATAGAACGGAACATTCGAGTCAATTGGTTATCCTCCTACACTCGATTTAATTCCATATTATCACAATAACCGCTTCGGGAAATATTATCCTTTTACAGCTCCAGCTACCATTCCCTCCGTGATTTTGTCTGCTAATAAGAAATAGACCAAGATCACAGGAAGTGCACCTAATACTAGAAAAGCCCCAATAGCACCATAGTTTACTGAATATTGGCTGACAAAGCTGTTCACACCAAACGGCAATGTCTTCAGTTTTTCTGCAGAAATAAATGTGGCCGCCAAGATATATTCGTTCCATATGTTAATAAAAGTTAGAATACAAACGGTCACGACAGGTGGTACAGAAACCGGTAATATAATGTTCCAATAGACTCGGAATACATTCGCACCGTCCATAATCGCTGACTCTTCAATCTCTCCCGGGATCGTCTTCATGAAACCATGAAGGATAAAGACAGCAATGGGAGTTTGGAAGGCGATATAAGGCAGGATAAGTGATAAATGCGTATTCAGAATGTGTATGTTCTTAAAAATAATCATTAATGGCAATAATGTCGCTTGCATCGGGATCATCATACCGACCAGAAACATCAGCAGTAACACTTGCCCATAGCGCCAACGGAAACGACTGATGGCAAAAGCTGTCAAGGAGCTGAAAATAATAACGCAGATCATCGTCACCGAAGTAACGAAGAAGCTATTCCATAAGTAACGGAAATATCTACCACCAGCAAGCGCGGAGGTGAAGTTGATCCATTGCGGGGAATGCGGAAGCGAGAAGAAGCTTCCCGACAATATCTCCTCATTCGTTTTGAAAGAGTAGAGCACGAGCCAGATCAATGGGTAGAGCTGAGTTACTACGAGTACAGACAAGATTAGAATAACGATTCCTTTAGCAAGGGAAAATCGTTTATGTTTCTGTTGGCGTTCGGGTATGACTTTCCGATTTCTTACACCCACTACACTGGATGTACCCATATCGATTTCCCTCCTTTATGAGAATCGTTTCTCTAATGAACTAAAGATAAAGTTAATGATCACTGTGGCGATTAAACATAGGATCACCAGGAATGCAGCTATCGAACTACCATATCCATACTTCATGGATAAGAACGACATATTATACATATGTGTGGAGATCACATCCGTAGCGTGAGCAGGTCCTCCGCCCGTCATGACCATAACCATATCGAACGCTTGAAGCGACCCGATAAACGCCAGCACAATGGAAATTTTAAAAATCGGAATAATCATGGGGAAAGTAATGTAACGATCTGCCTTGAAGCCATCAGCTCCATCAATTCGAGCTGCCTCATATATTTCAGATGGAATATTTGAAATTCCTGTAAACTGGATGAGCGTATGATAACCCAAGTACTGCCACAATGCGACGAAATATAAGGCGAACATTGCTACTGCGGGTTCGGTTAACCAAGATCTCGTCCAGGACTCTAGTCCAACTGTCTCTAACATTTGATTTAACATCCCACCCATCGCTGCCGGGTTGTAAATGGTTTTCCACAACTGACCGATGATAACAACAGATAGAATAACCGGCATGAAATAGCTGGACACCAAAAAATTTGGTTTGCGAATATATCTCCGCAGGAAGATAGCTACCATTAAGGCAATCGGAATTTCTGCCATCGAAAACACGGCAAACATCAGTGTTCTCCGTACTGCAGGCCAAAATACAGGATCATGGAAAAATAGATTTCTAAAATTTTCAAATCCTATAAAGGACGATTGACCAATTCCATTCCAATCTAATAAACCGCTATATAATGATACGAGGATGGGCACGAAGACAATTCCAAAATAAATCAGTGTACAAGGCAGTATAAACGCAACAATCGTAAAACGGGAGACCTTAAGAACGTTCACGCCTCATCTCCTCCTTCTGTCCTTCATGATAGAGATGAAGGGAACAACAAGTGTCCCCTTCACATCAGGTTGCTGAATCTATTTGTTATTGTCTTCGTATGCCGTTTGATGCTCTTTCGCTACTTCGCTAGCATCCTTCTTCTGCACGAACAGGTTCTGAATGCTGTTTAAGTGTACTTGCGCTGTACCTGGATTCATCGTGTTATCAAATGCCAAGTCGCCACCTTTTACTTCTTTGAACAGACCTAGTACTTCCATAGCCATATCAGAATAACCAGCCGCTTTAAAATCTCCATCTACGACTTGACCGATTCCCACCGCACCTTTAGCTTCAAAAGTTTCTTTCGGGAAGTTCAGCATGAAGTAGTTCAAGAAATCCTTTGTTTCTTGTAAATGCTCGCTATCCGCTGAAATTGCGAACGCACTACCTGGTGCTAACATAAATTCGTTTGGATCACCTTTACCGTTAATCGTCGGGAACTTAAACACGCCCACTTTTCCATTAACTGAAGAAGTTTCGATACCGCCAGTTGCCCAAGTACCCATGAAATACATAGCGGATTTTCCTGTTTTAAATAAGTTCTCTCCGGCATTATAGTCAAAGGAAGTTGCTCCCTCTTGGAAGGCTCCAGCTGCAACTAAACTTTCGAATGCATCAACTGCTTCTGTGAACGCAGGGTCTTCAAATGTTTTCTTCTTATCTACTACATCCTGCAGGAATCCAGGTCCACCATTGGTACGAAGCACCATGTTCATAAATAAGAAGGAACCTGTCCATGAATCCTTTTCACCGATCGCAATCGGAGTAATTCCTTTTGATTTCAATGTTTTTACAACTTCAAGCATTTCTTCAAAGGTTGTTGGTACCTTTACGCCTGCTTGTTCGAATAGCTCTTTGTTGTAGTAAACAACCGCGATGTTATTACCGTCTGGAACGGCATAAGTATTGCCATCAAAGCTATACCAATCTAACAATCCTTCTTGGAAAGTAGCGCCTAGACCGTTTTGGTCGAGCATGTCATTTAATGGAGCAAACAATTTAGCATCCACAAAAGGTTTCATTTGTGCTGCAGGGTTTACGATAGTGATATCCGGAACTTCTTTAGATGCAGCCTGTGTTTTCAGCTTCAGTTTTTGTTGATCCGTATTGAGCGAATCAAGCTCAATCGTAATGTTTGGATGATCTGCGTGATATTGGTCTACCAGCTTCTTCATGATTTGATTCTTAGGATCCGTTGGGTCAGGATAGATGTTCTGGAACGTAATTGTAATTTTTTTATCTGGAGTCTTCTCAGCTGGCTTATCCGTTGCATTTGCCGAACCTGAATTTGCACTACCTTTGTTATCTTTCGAGCCCGAGTTGCTACCGCAAGCCGCTAAGCTAAGCACCAATGTTGTTGCTAATGCGAGACTCACCCATTTAGACATCTTGACCAATTTTATTCCCCCCTAGTAAATGCTTAACCTTATTATGGGGGTAATCTTTTCTCCTGGGGAGGTGTGATATTAAGGAAAGAGGTTTGTTTTTTTCAGGTGCGTTAGATTGGAGGGCTAAGATTACAAATTACAGATTATAGATTACAATCTGCTGTAAATAGGCCTTATATAGTACAATGGGTTAAATATAACAGTCCATAGGAGCAAGATCATGAGAAGACCCAGATCACTAAGAAGTAAAATAAATGTGTATTTTATTACGATGCTCATCGTCATTTTGGGTATTTTCAGTCTGGCTATCACCCAATATTTCAAAGAGACGTTTCGTGAAAACGCTGTCAGTAACGGGGAGCAAATCGTTGGGCAATCCATATCCACGATGGACACTTACTTCAGCCACCTTAAGAAGATCATTCAAGTATTAGGCAGCAATGAAAATATATTAAAAGCGGTTGAATATAGAAACTCTGTCGATGAGGTCGATTACAAATATGAGTTAGGTAACAAGTGGACCGTTGAATATGCCATGCAGAATGCCATCGGTTATAACTATGACATTAAAGACATTATAATCATCGGGAAAGATGGTTCGGCTTTATATCATTCTGGGAGCTCTATCAGACAGGATTATAATTTCAGAGAACAGGATTGGTTCCGGGCAACTCAGGATGATTATGCTATCGTAAATTTCTCAGGCCTACATGCACAAGACTATTATTTCAATAAGACCGATGGGCAAACCATCTCCATGTTCATTCCTGTCAAAGACTATCGCAACGTACATAAGAACTATAACGCTACATTAATGTTTAACTTTTATGTAGATAAGATGTTTTACTCCGGAGATCTATCCTTTTCTCATGCGATCATCATCGTTGACGCTCAAGATAATATCGTCTGGGATACTTCGAATGGCTTAAATGACAAGCAAATGCAACAATTGAAACAGCAGCTGAAGGGTGATAAGGGTAGCTTCATTGTTGATCAGACAGACTCGGATACATCCCCCTACTCTGTTGTATACGATACCTCACGGATCACAGGTTGGAAGAATATCGGCCTGAAATCACTTGATGAAGTGGATCGCCACATTCATGTATTGATGATGTTCTCATTCTATTCCGTACTAGCTACCATCGCTGCCGTATTAATCTCATCGATGATCATATCGAAAAGTATAACGAAACCGATTACAAAGCTAGCTCAGAAGTTCAAAAGGATCCCTGCAGAAAGCTTGGACGTAGATTTATACGATGACAGTACCAAGGAAATTCTCATTCTATCAACCACAGCAGACAAAATGATTATGAAGCTCCATGATCTAAATCAAGAGGTTCTGCTTGAGCAAGCCAGTGCCAAGGATGCCCAAGTACGGGCATTGCAGCATCAAATCAATCCGCACTTCTTAAATAATACATTGCAGAATATTAAAGCTTTAGCATTAAGTAATGATTCACAAGCGATATCGGAAATATCAACGATTCTCGGAAAGATGTTGACCTATTCCATATACCAACCATATGAAATGGTAGAATTGCACCGAGAGATTCATCATGCGGAAAATTTTATTAAAATTCAAATGTACCGATATCCTAACATGTTCGATTATGAGGTTGTTTGTCCAGAAGAGTTATGGAGCGTGAAGGTCCCTAAATTGATCCTTCAGCCGATTGTAGAAAACGCAATCCAACATGGGATTTTAAAGAAGGGTCACGGATATATCGTTATTTCGATTCAGGAAGAATACGAGGATGTACTTATTTCAGTCATTGATAATGGAGCCGGTATTCCAACGAACAAGCAAGAGCAGCTACAACATGAACTGAGGAACAGTCGGGTTGGCAGCAAATCAAGCAGTATTGGACTTGCTAATATTCACGAACGAATTAGGATTACCTATGGAGGCAGCTATGGCATCCGTATACACTCGGAAGAAGGTAAACACACAACGATATCCATTGTGATTCCAAAATAACCTTACTAAGGTAACAAGAAGAGGGGTGCAACTATGATCAGCGCATTAATTGTAGATGATGAACTTTTAACGGTGCGGATGTTGGAGAATACCATTGATTGGAACTCGTACGGTATTCAAGTCATTGCAACTGCGCAAAGCGGAAAACAAGCCTTAGACCAGTTTCGTAATTATCAGGTTGAATTGATTATTACCGATATTAATATGCCTGGGATGAATGGAATCGAGTTCATTAGACAAGTAAGAGAAATAAACAAAGAGACACGAATTATTCTACTTAGTGGGTTCGGAGAGTTCCAATATGCTAAACAAGCAATGAAATATGGTGTATCTACTTATATTTTAAAGCCTATGGATGAGCTGGAATTAGATTTAGCTTTAAAAGAAGCTGTACATGAAATTGCGTCTAACAAAAAAACACAGAAAATGATTCAGCAAAATAAGCACATTTCCCAAAGTAGAATGATTAAAGGATTCATGAAAAAGACGGTTTCGGAGAACTCTCTTCATGGAATCGCCAGTGAACTCCAATTTCAATTTGATGAATATATATTGTTCAGTATTAACATCGAGAATGAAACCATGAAAGACTTTATGGATATGAATAACTTACTTTATTCAAAGAGTAGCTATATCCAAGAAAGTTTAAGTCACGTGTTACAAGAGTACGGAGAAATCATTATTTTGGAATACGAAGATGATAGCTGGTTTATTCTTATATCTCATATCCATGTGGACCAAGCCCCCAACTGTGCCCAAAAAATGATTCATTCATTTTTGGAAACGTTCGCAATTCCTTGTAACGTATGCTTTAGCAGTACCTATCATACTATGAATGAACTTCCCCTTGCGTATGAAGAGGTTGAGAAGCTGAAACGTCTGAGTCAATATACGAACAACGGCGGGGTTATTGGTCATGGATACAACTATGAAATTACAGCATTCGATAAACTGCAGCTAATTGAGGATGAGAAGACCATTATCTCATATATTCTAAGCGGCAAGATCGTCTCCGCTCGTGAAAAGTTAGTTGAAATCTTGCAGCATACGATTCATATGGGCCCTTCCTCATTGGATGATGTGTATGATTTTTGTTTCAACATTTTATCTGAAATTAAGAAGTATCTACTGGAAGAAAAATATATATCTTCGATATCCAACGTGATCATGAACGTGAATTATCAAGATTTACTCAAGCTTTCAACCATCGACCTACTCACGAACTTTATGGTGAAAATGATAAATAGCATCAGTACGCTGGATACAAGCGGAGATTCCAGTGTAAATAAGCTTGTGGAAAAGAGTATCCAATATTTAGAGGATCACTACAGCGAAAATATATCGCTAGAAGAAGTGTGCGAGCATGTCGCAATGAGTAAAAACTATTTCTGTTATTTGTACAAACGCGAAACCGGAAAGAGCATGTGGGTATCATTAACTGAGATTCGAATGGAAAAAGCGAGATATATGCTTGAACATACGGATATGAAGAGTTACGAGATTTCTTATAATGTCGGCTATGACAACCCCAGTTATTTCTCCAAGCTATTCAAAAAAATGCACGGGGTCACGCCGAATGAGTACAAGAACAATCCCAGCAACATAACATAGTAATATAAAACGATAATATAATTCATGTTAGAGTTCGTGGGTCGATGATAAAATGGCGATAACATACAGAATGATAAAGGAGCGAGCTTCTTGAACATCACATTTGATCTATTAACGAATGAACGCTGGTATGGAGGATATTGTCATTATGGCTGGGCACAGCCTTTGGGTGAAGAATCTGAAAGCGATATCAACATGGAGATCAATACCACGGTAAATCAGGCAATGCCATTTATGGTCTCAACAAAAGGAAGATATATTTGGTGTGAGGATGGTTTCCAGCTTCATTTCAAAAAAGGCACCCTATCCATCGACTATCACAAGAGTGAACCTATTATAAGTGCACAGCATGCTACCCTTCAAGAGGCTTATATCGATGCGCGCGCCAAACATTTCCCGTTCAAAGGGGACTCCATCGGGATGAATCTATTTACAGCGCCACAATATAATACTTGGATTGAACTTACATTCTATCAGAATCAGAAGGACGTTATGAAATATGCAGCTGATATCACGGGACATGGATTACCTAGCGGTGTTCTGATGATTGATGACGGCTGGAGCGACTATTATGGAAAATGGTCATTTAACAAAGAGAAGTTTCCTGATGCTAAGCAAATGATAGATGATTTACATACTCAAGGTTTTAAGGTAATGGCATGGATATGCCCCTTCATAACACCGGACACAACCGAATTCAGATATTTAAGAGATCATCACTTGCTTATTGAAACCAAGGATAATGATCCTTATATTTGCAAATGGTGGAATGGATACTCGGCGGTATTGGACATGTCTAATCCCGCTACGATAGAGTGGTTAGACCAACAACTCTCCATCCTAATGAATGAATATGGAGTAGATGGCTTCAAATTTGATGCAGGTGATAGTATCTTCTACAGCAATGAGATGGTCACCTATAGCCCTACCGATCCTAATACGCAATCGCGACTATGGGCAGAGTATGGGAGCAAATACGAATATAATGAGTTCCGGGTGACGTGGAAAGCTGCAGGCCTTCCTCTTATGCAGAGATTAGCGGATAAGAACCATAGTTGGGACGAGCATGGTATACAATCTCTGATTCCTAATACGCTTGTTCAGGGAATAACGGGTCATCCGTTTGTTTGTACGGATATGATTGGCGGAGGAGAATATTTAAACTTTCATCAGAACTCTCAGAACTTGGATGAGGAATTATTTGTGCGTCATGCACAAATTGCTTGTCTACTTCCCACGATGCAATTTTCTGCAGCCCCGTGGAGGGTGCTTAGCCCGGACAACTTTGAGCTTATTAAGAAAAGTGTTGAGCTCCGAAATGAATATATGCCTTTGATCCTGCAGCTAGTGGATCATGCTCGCCTTACAGGTGAACCAATAGCCAGATTGATGGATTACGTCTTTCCTAATCAAAACCTAGAGAACATAACGGATCAATTCATGCTAGGTGATCAAGTATTAGTTGCCCCTATCCTACTAAAAGGCGCAGTTGATCGATTCGTGAAGTTGCCCAAGGGAACATGGAAGGATCGGCATGGTCTATTATGGGATGGTGGAGTAACTGTTACCTTGGCTCCACTTGTGGGTGAACCGATCGTACTGGAATTGCAAGCTTAAACCATTCATCTTTAATCTGCTCACGCATTGCTTGGTAGCTAGTGACCAACCAATGCGTGGGCTTTTTTATTATGAAACAGCCGAACGTAATATAGTGCTAGAATATATTTGCATTAGCATGCCTGATCGTAATATTTCTTTAGAATCCTATATCGAATCGACCTAAAAACAATAATAATGTGATAAAAGATCACGAATATTATTGATTCATCGTCCTTAAAGAAAACGCTATCATTGGGGTGTAAGGATTAAGAATATAACAATTTATACGGAGGGGTCACACATGAAAAAGTCACTTGCGATGTTGCTTACGGCGATATTAGCCACTTCTGTAGTTTCTGGTTGCGCAAAGACAGAACCGAACCAAACTGCAGATTCCAACAATAAGCCAGCCGCAAATTCCGAGGCACAGGATGGCAAGAAGGTTAAGGTTCGCCTCATGGCCTATAACCAAGAGAGCATTAGAAAATCGTACTTGGAATTCTTGAAAGAGAAGCTTCCTAACATTGAAGTAGAGTTTCAATTTGTAGCGTTAGACCAGTTTAATAGTGTCTTAAACACACAACTTGCCTCCAAGGAAGGACCGGATCTCATTGAGACGGGTGGAGAAACAACCCTCTTAGCTTCGGCAGGATATCTGCTTGATCTTACAGATCAGGATTTTATCAGCAATTATGTAGACACAGGATTTCAGGCTTATACACTCAAAGATAAAATCTATGCCACACCTCTACAATCTTGGTTCGAAGGAATTTATTATAACAAAGCTATCTTTAAAGAAAACGGCTTAACCCCACCGCAAACATTTGATGAATGGATGCAAATCCATAAAACGCTGAAAGATAAAGGGATTAAACCACAATCGATGGGAGCCGCATCCTGGGAACCTATGATGAAACAATCCATGGGTATGGTGCTTAATGAGTTTTATTCCAAGCAAGAGAGCAAAGGCTTTGACGACAAGTTTAATGCTGGTGAAGTGTTACTCGCGGACAACTGGAGTAAGGCACTCACAGAGTGGAAGAAGATTATCGATCAAGGATATTTGGATTCGAAAATGCTAGGGATGGATTACGATCAAGCGCTAGACGAGTTTGCAACCGGTAAATCAGCTATGTGGCAATCCGGACCTTGGGCATTAGAAACCATCAAACAAAAAAATCCAGATCTTGAACTAGGCATGTTCCCGTTCCCTGGTGTTGAAAAAGGAACAGGTTGGATGATTGGTGGACCAGGCAGTGCATTAGCAATCAACAAAGATTCTAAAAATGTGGAAGCTGCACTAGAAGTACTTCGAGTTACTGCTACCCCTGAAGCTCAACAAGCTCTGATCGCAGATAACGTAGGTAGCTCCTTCGTTAAAGGTGTTGAAGTGGATTTAGGTGAAGAATTTGCTGACTCTTCAGCTGCCTTCGAAGCAGGTCATGTATATGGACCTTGGTTGTACTGGCTCGGGGGAAATCCAATCGTAGAAAGCTATGGTAAAGCTCTGCAAGAAGTGCTCTCTGGCATGAAAACTACAGATCAAGCATTACAAGATGCCGATCAAACAGCAAAGACAATCAGAGATTCAATGTAAAGCAGAAGATTAGATATATAGGAGGAATGGGGGCTATTTCAGCCCCCTTCTGCATAGGGGAGGAACATATATGAAACCGGAATTCACGAAGACCCTGCGGAATAATTACGTGTATTTACTGATGATTGCACCAGCACTTATTGGATTTAGCATCTTTTTTATTTTGCCGACACTGATGAACTTTGGATACAGTTTAACGAACTGGTCTGTATATAAACCTAACTATAGCTTCATTGGCCTTAAGAATTTTGTTGGATTATTCCATGACGTTCAGACGACGGCTGCCGTCAAGAATTCATTTATTTATGCAATTGTTATGACCATTTTACAAAATATATTAGCTATCCCCTTGGCAGTTGCTCTATCGTTAAAGCTCAAGTCGGCTAATTTATTGAAAACCGTGTTTTTTGCTCCAGCGATTCTGAGCGTATTAATTGTAGGTTATCTATGGTCTTTCATTATGACTTCTGCTGATCATGGTCTGTTGAATCAACTTGTACAGTTGTTCGGACTTCAACCGATCAATTGGCTTGGCAATCCCAAGCTTGCATTGTTCTCCGTCTTGTTCACACAATTATGGCAATGGACTGGATGGGCCATGGTTATTTATTTGGCGAATATCCAAAGTATTGATGAATCCTTATACGAAGCGGCGAAAATCGATGGAGCGAATGCTAGGCACCGATTTTTTAGAGTCACGCTCCCCCTACTCTACCCTTCCGTTTCTTTTAACGTTCTGATGAGTATGATCGGCGGATTAAAAGTATTTGATATTATCTTCTCCATGACTTCAGGCGGTCCAGGATATGCGACTGAAACCATTACAACCATGTTGATTCGAAGAGGATTCACTGAAGGAAGAACAGCATATGCTGCTGCATTCGGCGTGATTTTCTTTCTACTGGTATTAATAGTTTCCAAAGCTATCACATGGAGCTTTAATAAATGGGAGGAGAAAATATCATGAACAAACGCAGCCTGATCCTACTAGAAGTTGTGTTGATTATTCTGGCCGTCATCATGCTAATCCCAATCTATTATCTGCTTGTCACAACATTCAAGACACCAGCGGAGGCCGCCCTGAGCCCGATGGGATTGCCAAAAGTCTTTATGCTGGATAACTATATAAAGGCTTTTACCGCAATGAATTATCCGCGAGCACTTCTAAACAACGTTATTGTTAATGTGAGTTCTGTATCCCTACTCGTAGCCTTTTCATCGATGGCTGCCTATGTCATTGCCCGCAGACCAGAAAAAATGTATAAACGAATTTATGGAATATTCATGATTGGACTCATGGTTCCCTTTCAGATTTCATTAATTCCGTTGTATAAGGTCGTGTCTGGTTTAGGTGTCATGAATTCCTTAGTAGGTGTTATATTAGTCAGTGTCTTCTGCATAAATATGTCGTTCTCTATATTTCTGTTTAAGGGCTTTATTAACACCATCCCATTTGAGCTGGAAGAAGCAGCTGCTATAGACGGGTGTCGCAAGCTACGTATCTATTGGGTCATTGTATTCCCACTACTAAAGCCAATCATTGCAACGGTGTGTATTCTAAATGCACTAGCGGTCTGGAATGACTTTATGACCCCTCTTCTATTTCTGCAAAGTCCTTCCAAGGCGGTGATTCTGCTCGAGGTATACAAAAACGTAGGACCGTTCTCTACCGACTGGACCGCTTTTTTCCCAATGATGGTTCTCGGTGTTACTCCAATGGTCATATTCTACTTATTTATGCAAAGGTTCATTATTAACGGAGTCGTTGCCGGTTCGGTAAAAGGATAAGTTTGAAAGATACTCAAGTAAAGCCAAGATCAATAGAGATCTTGGCTTTTTTTGACTTCACTTATTGCATTTTGAATTGTAATGATCGGTAAATTATGTGAGTGACTCAGAAGTACTACTAGACAACGAATGCTCCTTTATAAGTATTGTTAAATTTTAAGTATTTTAATATTAAATATTATTGTGTTAAAATAATTCTAGAAGGAGATGTTACTTAATGAATAGACTGGATGGAAAAGTTGCAATTATTACAGGCGGAGCATCGGGAATAGGTAAAGGAATGGCCATGGCTTTTGTTAAAGAGGGAGCCAAAGTGGTCATTGTGGATCTTAACGAAGAAGTTGGTCTACAATCCATTCAAGAATTGCAGATATACCAACCGGAATCTATTTTCATACAAGCTAATCTTGCAGATCATAATAAACTACAGGGAATTATACAACAGGCCATCGACACCTTTGGTAAGTTGGATATTCTAGTTAATAACGCTCATGCGTCAAGAATGAAATCATTTGATCAAATTACACAAGAAGACTTCGACTTATCTTTCAACACAGGTTTCTACCCAACCTTCTACCTTATGCAGGCGGCATTGCCCTATTTAAAAGAGACGAAAGGTAAAATCATTAATTTCTCTTCGGGCGCAGGACTGAATGGCGATGTAGGTCAAGCAACATATGCTGCTGCGAAAGAAGCCATTCGTGCCATAACACGTGTAGCAGCTAATGAATTTGGACCGTTTGGAATCAACGTTAATTTGATTTCTCCTATTGCCAATTCTCCAGGCGTTCAAAAGTGGGCAGAAGAAGAACCTGAATACTATAGAACCATGCTATCCAAGATTCCACTTGGACGTTTGGGTGAACTAGAAAGTGATATTGGACGTGTAGCGGTCTTCTTGGCAAGTGAGGATTCAGACTACATTACAGGACAGACAATTATGGTTGATGGCGGTGCCATTAAACTTAGATAGTATGGCGTATTATTTTTACCATATAGGAGGTTAATTCTTGGAACAAACTGATATTTTCAGACTGATCCATACGGTTGAATTATTTACGAATGAAGTGATCATTCAATGGATGAACTCCTTTGAGCACAACATTGGAATTTCTCCAGTTATCGTCTTATCCGAATTGAAACATAAGGGTCCACAGAAACAAACCATGTTAGCCAAGAAACTGGGATATACCCCAGGAGCAATGACTCATATTTCAAATCGGCTTATTCGTTTAGGCTTTGCCGAACGGCAATACAACACAGACGATCGTCGAAACGTGCTCCTTGCCATCACTGACAAAGGTCTGGAAGTTCTGAAAGAAGCACAGCAAAAAGGTCAGGAATTAAGAGTCAGACTATTTCAGACACTTACTGAGGAAGAAGTACATCAGTATCTAAAAATCCACGAAAAATTATTAGCTAATATTAATGATCGTAACGAATAGATAGCTCATTTAAATCTACAACTAACAAAGGAGATTACATCATGAATCGAGTACAAGGTAAAGTCGCTTTAGTAACAGGAGGAGCCTCCGGTATAGGATTGTCAGCTGCTACTTTATTGGCCAAAGAAGGCGCTAAGGTTGTCATTGCGGACTTTAATACGGATGCTGCAAAAGAAGCGGCAGCGCACATTACAAGCCAAGGCGGGGAAGCGGTTGGCTTATTCTTGGATGCATCGAAAGAGGATTCGATCAAGGCAGCGGTAGATTTTACAGTTGCGCAATACGGTACGGTTACGGTTTTATTTAACAATGTAGGCTTAACCAATTTGCAAAAAGACCTTGATGTAGTAAATATAGATTTGGACGAATGGGATCGTCTGATGAATGTAAATACCAAGAGTGTCCTAGTAGGTAGCCGTTATGCAATACCACATATGATTAAAGCCGGCGGAGGATCTATTATTAATACGGCATCGATGTCGGCGTTTGCAGGAGATACCCTACGTTCTGCTTACGGCGCTTCCAAAGCAGCGGTTGTGAATCTTACTAGATATATTGCTGCTCAGTACGGTAAGGATAAGATTCGTTGCAATGGTGTTGCCCCCGGCCTGATCTTAACTCCAGCAGCTAAGCGAAATATGCCGCAGGAGGTATTGGATATATTCATGAAATTCAATGCTTTACCTTATCATGGTGAAGCCGATGATATCGGAAACACGGTCCTATTCCTGGCTTCTGATGAATCCAAATTCATCACAGGACAAACCATCCAGGTTGAAGGCGGCCATTATATAGCTAACCCAAGTATCGCTGATTTCAGTCAATATATGGCGCAAGCTCAGGCAGGATCTAAATAAGCCACGCCATTAAAGTCATTCGCAAAAAAGGGTGTCCCAAGCCATGTTCACGGTCTTAGGACACCCTTTTCTCTTCGCCTAACTTAAGGCATCGTTGTTAAGAATGCTTTTATCGTATTAGCCAGATTATAATTGCTTGTCTTATCCCAGTTAATAGACCATGTCATAGCACCGCGAATATCCGGGTATTTCGCAACAGGTTTATATGTTCCACAGTTACTACCCGTTGCCAAGCACTTCAATGCATCATTTACAACACTAGGTGCAACATAACCTCCGCCGGCTGCAGAAGGAACGGCGGGAACACCGATTCCAAATTGAGAAGGTTCAATCCATTGCAGCGTCAAATCGGAAAGAGCCGTGAGGAAATTAATCGTGCCTTGGGAATAACATTGTCCGTCACGACCTAACATACAGCCTGAGTTGTAGTACTGAACATTCACAACCGTTGTGATGTCCTTCAAATTATTATACAGCTGAATATAAGAGGTATTTGAACTTTGCATGTCAATCGTTTGAGGAGCCATAGTCAGGATGAAGTTCGGGCCAAATTGTTGCTGTATCTGACGAACCGCTGATGTTAAATTCGCTACATTCATGCCGCTCTCCAGATCGATATCAATACCATCTAATCCAAACTGATTAATGAGACCTGTCATACTGGTAACAAAATTGGATACATTCGGAGTTGCGCTGCCCAGGTTAATATTACCTTCAGCCCCCCCGATGGAAAGAATAACTTTCTTGCCTTGCGCTCGCTTCGCCTGGATATCACTAATCAAATCAGCATTACTATATCCGCCAAGCGCAGTAGATAATTTAGAATCAACATTAAAGGTAACGCCACCTGGTTTCGTTAGATCCATATCAGCAAAGGACAGGACAATAATATCGTATTGGCTTGGGATGTCGCTTACTTTTATGTTAGACGAGTTATTAATGAAGTTATGCCAGTATCCAGTAAGAACGTGCTTCGGTAAGTTCCCGCCACCGCCCGTAGTTGTTCCACTGACAGCTGTACTTGCAGCGGAAACATTGCCGGCAGCATCCTTGGCTACAACCGTAAAGGAGTAAGTTGTACTAGCTGCAAGCCCCGTGATGGTAGCTGTTGTACCCGTTACCGTAAGTGCTAACGTCGAGCCTTGATAGACGTTATATCCGGTGACTGCAACATTATCCGTTGACGCGGTCCAAGATAATGAAATACTGGAAGAAGTCGTTGAGCTTACAGTAACATTAGTAGGAACCGTTGGAGGTAGTAAATCACCTCCCGAAATAGGGTCTGTGGTTACGCTAATTTGATTGCTATAGCCGGATATGTTACCTGCAGCATCCTTGGCAGTAACCTTATACGTATAGGTCGTGTTAGCACTAAGCCCTGAATTTGTATAGTTGAGTGTGCTTCCTGAGACAGTCCCTAGCAGGGTCGTTCCTTGATACACATCGTAACCTGTAACTCCGACATTATCGGTCGATGCATCCCAAGCCAAGCTCACGCTAGATGTTGTAGTACCCGTTGCATGCAAATTAGTAGGCGCGGAAGGTGGCAAGATATCATTACCCCCTCCCCCTTGGACTAGCACCCAGAGCGCAGGTACATTCGGCGGCTCCCAGCCAAGAAGAGAGGTGTGAGGCTGAATATCTTTATACGTATTCCCACCATACGTAACCGTATCATTTAAAGCATATGATACATTTGGTGCCCAGGCACCTCGATCCGCTGCAAAAGCCATAGATGGTAGCATACCTAAGAAAACAGCAATAACAATCACAAGCGGAAGTGTCCTTTTGAACCCTCTAACTCTTCTAATTAAAGCTCTTCTCATACCATCGCCTCCTACAATTTTTTCTTACAGTTTCATAGGGCTAGCCAGCAATCACACCTCCCATTCAAAATGCAAGAGTAAGTAGAACCGAAGTAGGTAACAGGCAGTGTCTTAGAAAGGTATATTCATATGCAGCGGCATAGGAGTATCTTGGGAAGGCAAAAAAATGGTAGCGTTTACATAGTTCGAGATAAATCAGAGGATGTACTTGTCTTATACAATCACATATTTCATATTTCCATTGTAATTAATTGCTATATATTGGTATATAGTCCGATAGTTTCATATTTTGATGTGATATTGGTCATATAGCGATAATGCCACGTTTAGAAGTAACATTCATTTAATCCAATGTAATTTTTGTAAATATATCGTAGTTTCCTTCTATAATTCACATTGAAACCGGTTATTGTGACAAATCAAGCTACTTTGTGATTTAATTCACATGATTAATAATCAGCTCTTGATATATTTGGAATTGTACATAATCTAAGGAGGAGCTTATCATCAAAAAATTTATCTTTTTACTAATCACAGCAAGCCTTGTATTATCCATTACCGCATGCGGTCGGCAAGACAGCGAAACGGCTGACACAACACCTTCCAATGTGTCTACGACCAATGAAGGGGCAGCCGCTGATACGGAAGCAACAACGGGAGCATCCGTAGATGCAGAAACATCCGCCTCAGTTGTACCGGATTCACACATACGGAAGTATGAACCTAAGGGCTTTACTGATTCTAATAAGAAGAAGGCGCTATTCGTAGTCGGTGATCCACGTAAGTACAGTGTAAACTATGATTTAGCCTATACAGCAATGAAACATTTCGAAGATAAAGGCGTAGAGGTAGAAGTCCGCGATCTGTATGATTTGAAATTTAACCCAGTCATCATGCCAGAGGATTTCTATTATGCAAAAGACGGAACTGGGGAACCGACACCGGACGTAGCAACTGAACAAAATTATGTAAAACAAGCAACGTATATTATCTTTGTCTATCCAAACTGGCATGACACGCCAAACGCGATCGTGAAAGGATATATGGAGCGCGTATTTGCTAAGAAGTTCGCTTATCAGAACACAGCTGATGGACTAGAAGGATTGTTGAAAGACAAATCAATCTTTACTATTATGAACTGTGGCTTCCTTGGCGGCGGTCGGGGCTTCAGCGGAGATGGAGTCGGCATCAACGATAAGCTATGGGATCAATACATGGCCGCGTTCAAAGTGTTAGACGATGATACCGCAGGATTCTGGGGCGTAGAGAACAAAGGACGCTTCGTCAATGACCGTAGCCCTGCCAACAACTCAGAAACATATAAAGAAGACATCGATAAGCTTCGCACGGATCTAACTAATTACTTGGATAAAGTGTTCTTTAAATAACATGACTGAATCAATTATCTATTAACAAAGACCAGCCCATGGCTGGTCTTTGTTTTTCCCTTCTTACCTTATTCTATTTATTTAAAAAATGCAGGTAAGTATTGCTTGTTACATTCCAGCATCTCGTCCAGCAATATCTTGGCTACTTTGACCGATGGAACTAACGGATGGCTTGCCATCGCTTGCAACGCGATAGATCTATCACCAGTTACTGCAGCTTCAATAGTTAGTCTCTCATAGGTTTTGACCGCATGGATGAGCCCTTTCGTTTGTTCAGGAACTCGTGTTACCGACACTGGAATTGGGCCTTTACTCGTAACGAGACAGTTCACCTCAATACTGGCATCTGCCGGAAGGAAATCAAGAATGTTCCCGTTGGATACGTTCAAAGTCTGAACATCGCGCTTATCGTTATATAGCGAATCCATTAGATTTACCGCTGCTTCGGAATAATACGCACCCCCACGTTGTTCCAATTGCTTCGGTTTATCTTGCAGGTTCAGATCCTTGTACAGTTCAAACAATTCATCTTCGACTCTCTTCACAACATCGGCACGAGTTCCGTTCGCGTTCAATGACTCTACTTGTTCCTCAAGCATAACGTCGGTCATGTAGAAATACTTCAAATAATACGAAGGATATCCGCCTAATCCACTCAGGAATTCAGGATCCCATTCAGATGGCGGAACATTCTTTGCGGAATAGTCCTCACGGTTATCTAGCATTTCCTGAAGTTTATCCTCGCCATCAACCTCGATACGAGTTACCCAGTGCAAGTGATTCAGTCCTACAAACTCCGTATAAATGTTATCGATCGGCGTGTTGTATTGTTCACTTAATCTCTTCTGCAAACCAATTGGTGCATTACAAAGTCCAATACTTTTCACGTTAGAATGCCGATTGATCGCCTCTGTGACCATCCCCGCCGGATTTGTAAAATTCAACAGCCATGCGTCTGGACTTAACTCTTCGATATCTTTACATATGTCTAATAAGACTGGGATTGTCCGAAGAGCCTTCATCATTCCCCCAGGACCAGTTGTTTCTTGACCGATTACCCCATGCTGATTCGGGATATGCTCATCCCACTTCCGCGCCTCCAGTAACCCAACTCTCATTTGAGTTGTAATAAAATCAGCTCCTGCAATCGCTTCGCGGCGATCTAGGGTTAAGAATACTTGAATGGGGAGCCCTGATTTGGCCACCATTCGTTTAGCTAATTCCCCAACAATTTCAAGTTTATGTCTACCTTGCTCGATATCAACTAACCACAGTTCTCGAACTGGTAACTGCTCATATCTTTGAATAAAACCTTCTACAATTTCCGGTGTATATGAAGAGCCCCCACCAATAACTGCTATTTTCAAACCTTCGCGTTTTTCCATGCTGATTCATCTTCCTTTCAACTGATGGATTATGATAATTTGTCTTACTGAATCATTACACTAGATTGTAATCCGATACGGTACGAAGCCGCTCATATACTTCCTGGGGAAGACTATTCCCCTCAGCTTCGAAAGCCAACCACAACGCTCCAACAACAGGTTCCACTTGAAGCTTCACTAGAGATGCGTGAGGTGCACACGCCTTAACTGCCTGCTCGATATAGGGATGGATAAAGCGTGCTTCACCTCGAGTAATAATGCTACCCGCAAGTACAACATCGAACTTATCATTTTCCATCCCTAAACGTTTGATCACAGCCTGTGCCGACTTCCCTAGTTCCTCCCCTTGTACTCGCAAAATAGTTGTAGCTACTTCATCCCCTTGAGCCGCAGCTTGGAACAACAGTTTCGTTGTGCTAAGGGGTGGTGTCTTGTCATGATCCAAATAATCATTAAACATCGCTAATACACTGTCATAACCTAGATGCTGCAGAAGCAATTCCGTTAACAGTGTCGGCTGCTCCCGTCCATCCCACGCCCGAATAACAGCACGGAAAACCTCAATGCATAACGATCCACCGCCGCCGAAGTCTCCAAGCATATAGGAAAAACCACCACACTGATAAAAGTCATCACGCGGACTAATTCCTGCACTGTTCGTTCCTGTTCCGCAGATCAGCACGACGCCATAGGGACGATCTGTTCCCGCCCGAAGCGCGATCACAGTATCACAGTTCAGATCATATTTCGGCAATCCAAGCTCTGCGAGCATCGGTCTCAATATCTCATAATCTACTTCTCTATCGGCACCAGCTAAACCAAAGTAAGCAAATGTAATCTCGTCCCGACTAAGGCCCGCCCCACGGAGTGCCATCTCCACGGATTCCCGGATACTATGCTTTGCTTCCTCATAATCGGTTTGATGATTGCCGTTTCCACTTTGTCCTTTACCAATAATCTTTCCATGTTCATCTGCGATAAGTGCGTACGTCTTGCTACCGCCACCGTCTACACCCAAATAATATTTCAACGGATTCACTCCTATGATTGCATGTTTGTTAGAGTCTAGGCGAGGTGGATTCCCGAACAACAAGCTCAGGGCTCAATTGAACGGTCACATTCCTCTTGGCTACTCCGCTAATGTTCTTAAGCAACAATTCAACTCCTGTCCTCCCGATTTGATCCGCAGGTTGTCGCATCGTTGTTAGCATCGGACGAATTTGCGAAGCGATCATCTGATCGTCAAACCCGATGATTGAGATATCCCCTGGGACTCTAATTCCTTCATTAGTAAAAGCATTCATCGCACCGAGTGCAATGTAATCATCACCTGCAAATAATGCTGTCGGCATGTTTCCAGCTTCAATCCAGCTACGGGCAATGGTGTAACCCGTCGATATTTCAAACTCCCCCCGTTCTATGCTGAAGGGTTTTAATCCTGATTCCTCTAATGCTGTAAGAAATCCTCGTTCTCTTTCACGACTACTTAAAAACAACTCTGGACCGCCAATGTGCGCTATCTCTTTATGTCCAAGATCGATAAGGTGCTTCGTTGCTTCATATCCGCCTTTAAAATTATCAACAATAACTGAGGTTGCGGGCGAATTCGCATGCTGATTGTCAAGCATAACAAACGGAATTTGACTCTTCTTTAATTCAAGAACGTATTCATCTTCGCGCATAGGTGACAATAAGAGCACGCCGTCTACACGGTCTTCCTGAAATAAATAATGTCCTTTATCTTGTGAGTCAGAGGAAACAGATAACGCAACAAAATACCCTTGGGCAGCAGCTGCGATCGTGATCTCTCTCACAATCTCATCTAAAAAGGAGTCTTTGAGCGTCGTGACAATCAACCCGATAATTCTTGTCTCCCCTCTCGCCAAACTGCGAGCGGCTGCATTCGGGTGATAATCCAGCTCTTTCATAGCCTCCAAAACTTTTAACCGATTCTTTTCTCGTACACTGGTCGAATTATTCAAGACGCGAGAAACAGTAACAACCGACAAACCCGATCTCTTGGCTACATCAAAAATGCTCACTTTCACCTTGTTGTCGCTCCTAAAAGCAATCATTAAGTGAGAGTACAAATGAGGGGAAGGGATTCCTCCACTCCCCCCACCATATCGCACTTCGGTTGCCTTATCTTATTTGTTTACACGTTCTAACAGTTTATCTAATTTCTTTTGAATTCCTTGCATAACTTCTGGAACAGGTTTGGTGTTATTCTGAGCAGCCGCAAACTCATTAATGAACAATTCATTAATTTGCGAGTAGTTTGCTACTAGATGGTTGAAAGATTCAACGCCGTATTTGTTTGCTCCATCATATACATTCTTAATTTCTTTAGGATCAACACCTGCGAAGCTGTTGTAATATTTATCTTTAGCTTGATCGTTAATTGGAGGTGTACCACCGCTCAATTCAATCGATTTCTCTTGAACATCTTTGGAGATTAGGAATTTAATGAATTCATAAGCTTCTTTTGGATGTTTGGAATCCTTCAATACGAATAATGGGTCAACATATAGTACGCTTCTTGGAGCATCCGTGCCGCTGTAAGGAACAGCTGCTACACCAACTTTAAAATTGTATTGATCTTGGCTAGCCAATCCCCATGAACCTACGATACTCATTCCGATTTTGCCAGACAAGAACGGATCTCCGAATTGACCTGATACAGATTTAGACCAAGCAGGAGGAGGGGAGACTTTCTTATCCCAAATCAAGCCCATAAATTTCTCGTAAGCTGCAATCGCTTCTGGAGAATCAAAATACGTTTCGCTTGGTTTGCCGCCGTTTGTCCATGTGTCATCAGAATATACTTTCACTCCAAGATACGCCGGTCTCATATCGAACTCGCCCCAACCGAAATCAACGCCATATTGTGATTTTTCAAGATCATCATCACGAACAGTTAGCTTATCCGCCACTTCAACCATCTTGTCGAACGTCCAGGTTTTATCTTCATAATCAGAAGTTGGATATGGCACGCCTGCTTTATCAAACATATCTTTGTTATATAGCATGATAGTAACGTAGTTACTAAAAGGAATACCATAAGTTTTACCATCAACTTTATAGATGTCCATCAACTCATCTTGAATTCCATAATCAGATGCTTTAAAGCCATCTTCTTTCATAATATCTGTCAAATCAGATAACAAACCTTTATTGTAATACTCTGCGAAACCGCCATAGCCAAAGTGAGATGTAAGGTCAGGTGCATTCTTGGCTGCAACGTTCGCTTGAAGTTTGGAGTCGAATTGTTCGTAAGGGGCCTTCTCTACCTTTACTTTAATGTTAGGATGCGTGCTTTCAAAGTCAGGGATTAGTTTCTCTACATAAGTTCTATCCGGAGAGTCGATCGTATAGTACGTAATAGTTACTGGACCAGAACCTTTATCCCCGTCACCGGAACTTCCTTTACTATTACCACCACAAGCAGACAAGATCAATACGAATACTAGAATCAGACTTGGAAGTAAGAGCAACTTTTTCTTAGCTTGTTTCATTCAAATATCCCCCTTTAAAAAAGTTTGTATATATCAAATAATTGAGCGTATTGCATGTGATCAATTACTTAATACCGGTAAGAACAATTCCCTCAGTAAAGTGTTTCTGCGCTGAAGCAAAGATCGCTATAATTGGCAAAGTCGTCATGATCGATGCACACATTAGCAAGTTGTAAGGAGCAATCCGGAACTTGGATGACATCATAGCGGCCAAACCAACAGGTAGAGTGAATTTTTCTTGAGAGCTTAAGTACAATACAGGTCCTAGCAAGTCATTCCATGTCCAGATAAAGGTGAAGATAGCAACGGTAGCTAATGCAGGACCCGAAAGCGGGATTGCTATTTTCCAGAACAAACGGAATTCGCTACAGCCATCGATTTTACCGGAATCATACAATTCATTCGGCAATGACATGAAGAATTGTCTTAGCAGGAAGATTTGATAAGCTGAGCCCAGGAAAGTCGGTACGATCAAAGGCAAGAAGGTGTTCATCCAGCCCAAGTTAGAGAAGAGGATGAATTGCGGTATCATAACCGCTGGATATGGGAGCATCATAGTAGAAATCATCAGCATGAACATGATTTTCTTACCTTTAGCCCGATATCTTGAGAACCCATATGCCACCAGTGCGGATGAAAAGACCGTACCGATAACAGAAACTACTGCGACAATGATACTGTTCTTATAAAGGATACCGAATTTAATTTCATCGTTCGTGAAAAGTGTCTTAAAGTTCTCCCACGCGAATACATTCGGAATAATCGTAGGTGGAAATTGTAGCATTTCCTTCGACGTCTTAAGTGCCGTAGATACCATGAATATCACTGGAAAGATCATCGTAAAGGTAATGCAAATCAGTAGAATAAATGCGATAATCTCGCCAATCGTCATTTTTCGCTTGGAATCACCTTTTATTTTTGCAGGGTCAATGGTGACATGCGGATTTTTCTCAATCACGGCGTTACTCATTAATCCCGTCCCCCCTCATAGTAGACGAATCGATTCGATGATTTCATAATGATCACTGTTACGATAAGTATGGCAACCAACAGTAACCAAGCCATCGCAGAGGCATACCCGAGCCGGAAATCCTTGAATGCGCTTACGTAAACGTTAAATACATAGAATCGTGTTGAATAGTTTGGACCACCCTGTGTCATAACGTAAGCTTGCGTAAATACCTGGAACGACTCAATGACCGCCATAATCAATTGGAATAAAAATACTGGAGAAATCATCGGGAACGTTACGCTCCAGAATGTCTTCCATTTACTTGCTCCATCCAATCTAGCTGCCTCAAGCAAACTTGCCGGAACGCCCTGCAAGCCAGCCAAGAAGATAATCATCCCGCCACCTACACCCCAGAAGGTCATGATGATCAAGGCCCACATTGCAAACTTTTCATCTAAGAACCATGCCGGTCCCTTCACTCCAAACAATGAAAGAATGTAGTTGAAAATCCCTGCTTCAGGATTAAAGATCCAGAACCACAATAGTGACATCGAAACGCCGGAAATCATACTTGGAAAGTACATTGCGGTACGGAAGAAACCACGTGCTGGAATTTTCATATTAATGAGCATTGCAAAGATTAGAGAAAGGAATAGTCCTAGAGGAACACTTATGAAAGTGTACTTCAACGTTACTACAATCGATTTGTAGAATAACTCATCTTGGAACAGCTCTCTAAAGTTATCCAAGCCGACAAAAGTTGGCTTACTGATAATGTCGTAATCCGTAAAACTATAATACAGCGATGATAAAATTGGATATAACGCAAAGACTAAAAATCCGATTAACCATGGCGCGATAAATAGGTAGAAATAGAAATTCTCGCGTTTGGATTCAGATAATTTCATCCTTACAATCCCTCCCCTTTTGTATTTTGCAATGCTCTAAAGTTAATCATAAAGTTAAAGGGCTTTAACTTTATATGCTATGAGATAATAATAATCATATTCGTGTCATTTGACAATACTTTTTTAAATTAAGTGAATTTATCTACTCAAAACCCATTTGTAACCGCTTCATCCCCTATGTTACCTATTTGAAAAATTAATCACAAAGTTTACCGTAGATATCGAATAGAATAAAGTAAGGGTTTACATTATGTTCATATAACATGTATGTAACATTTAGTGTTATATATTTGAGGGATATGATTTTTCGATCTGAATTATATCTTGTTTTATTTAATTTATTGTGTTAGTTTATATAACATTTAAATTATCTCCCTTATCTTTAAATACGTCTTTAGACAACCTTCTCTACGACCCGCTTATTCATTCAATGAACCCTTGGATGTTTGTCGAAAATCCTGTCTGTTATATCAGATTAAATTAAAGCGATTAAACTTTATGGGGTAATATTCTCTAAATATTCTCTAACATCCCCCTATGGTGCAACTCCATTTTTAACTCATAAAAATAAAGCCTCCATGATTACTACAAAAGCAGTAACCCTAGAGGCCTTGTTTTCTTTTATCTAATTCCACTTAATATTGAATTTGATACTTATATGTTTAATTCATCGGAGCGTCGAGGCGCACCCGTAGATTCTCTAACAATCAGCTTTGGATCAAACTCCGAAATTACATTTCGTTTAGGCGGTTCCTTGATCAATTTCAGTAGCATCTTCACTCCTTGTCTCCCGATTTTCTCAACCGGTTGACGAACCGTTGTTAGAGCTGGATGGAATTCTTCGGAATAAGATTGGTCATCAAATCCAACGACCGAAACATCTTGAGGAATACGTATACCTTCATTCTTAAATGCATCTATGATGCCAAATGCAATGAAGTCATCAGCAGCAAATACAGCTGTGGGTAATTGACCTGAATCAATCCACCGCTTCGCAATCTGGTAACCAGAAGTAATACTAAACGTTCCTTGTTCAATACCAAACGGTTGCAGTCCTGCCTCTTCGAGCGCAGCAATGAAGCCCCGCTCCCGTTCTCGACTACTAAGGAGAGATTCAGGCCCACTAATGTGTGCAATTTGAGTATGTCCAAGATCTATCAGATGCTTCGTCGCATCGTAACCGCCTTTGTAATTATTGACGATGACCGAAGGCACCGAAGGATTACGCTGCTGATTATCAAGAATAACAAACGGGATTTTCCGCTTCTTAAGCTCCATTATATATACGTCAGAATTTGTCGGTGACAATAGGATGACTCCGTCCACTCGATCTTCCTGAAACATAGAACGGTAGAACATATCTTCATCCTTCGAAATCGAAAGTGCCAAGAAATAATCATGCTCCGCTAAACAGTCGTTGATTTCTGTAACTACCGCATCGAGAGCAGTATCATGTAAGGTGTTCAATATAAGCCCAATGATGCCGGTTTTACCGCTTGCTAGGCTTCGAGCAGACGCATTCGGACGATAATCCAAATCCTTCATGGCCTGCAACACTTTTTCTCTATTCTTCTCACGTACGGAAGTCGCATTATTGAGCACTCTAGATACCGTAACGACCGATAGCCCCGATTTCTTGGCTACATCGAAAATACTAACTCTCATGACAAACCGCTCCTGTTTAACGCAATTTAACTTAAACATACCACATTTTGAGTGATTTTTCACATGTAGAGTAAGGATTTACTCTATATATCCAGTTTTATACGAAAGGGAACGATATCATCATTTCGCTTCTACTATATCGTAATAAAAAAAGCCTGCAGAGTTAACTGCAGACTTCTATCTTTAAACTCGTATTATCCAATAAATTCTTGTACCCATACACCATTGTAGTAAGCAACACCTATAGTTGTATAGTTTGCACTTAGGATGTTCTGACGGTGTCCAGCACTATTCATCCAAGCATTCATCACTTCTTCTGGTGTACGTTGCCCTTTGGCAATGTTCTCACCAGCAGTACGGTATTGAATACCTTGTGATGTCATTAGATCAAATGGAGAACCTAAAGTAGGTGAATTATGGTCAAAGTAATTGTTGTTGTACATATCTTTTGCTTTGATCATGGCTACATTAGTAAGCGCAGCATCGGATTTCAAGGGTTGAAGTCCTGCTTTGGCACGTTCTTGATTCACTAGATTAACCACTTGCGCAGCAAAACTATCCTTGTCACCTTTATCCGTATTATCTGATCCGTTATTTACAGGTGGTTGGCTTGGTTTATTGGTCTCTGGTTTGTTTGTCTCTGGTTTGTTTGTTTCTGGTTTGTTTGTTTCTGGTTTGTTTACTTCTGGTTTATTGGTCTCTGGCTTATTTGTTTCTGGTTTACTAGACTCAGGTTTGCTAGATTCAGGTTTACTATTATCTGGAACATTAGCATCAGGCACTGTAACAGTTGGAAGTTTTATATCGAGACCTAACTTCTTCAATAGGTCGGACAAACTTTGCTGATTCAGTTCTCCTCCCTGCAGTATCGTATAGAAGTTAGAGCCACATGTATTAAAATTGATCATTTTTTGATTAGGGGCTTGAGTTGCATCATTCTGCGCAGCAGCCATAGTAGGACTAGCCGCTAAGACAGGCGCTAATACAAGTGCTCCTGTAATCACAATATTTCTAACTGTATTTCTCATATAGTAAATCTCTCCCTTTGTAGCCTACGAGGTTAGCTGACGGGTTCGGGTCAAGGTGGATCCCCTTATCGCATACTTGCGACTTCACCCCAATTGGTGGTTCCCCCGCGCTCATATGAGCTTCGGCCTGATTTTTGGTACGTTCACATGGTAACATGGATCCCTACTCATATCACTTCAAAATTAATGTAAATTCATACACATATAGCCATAGAAAATATATGAAAATTTGAAAATCTTCATTAAAATCGCAACATTTTTCGAGACTTCACCGTCTAGGACTATGTAAGCAAGCCCATTTAGGCTTAGGTTTAGATCAACATTCCAAACAACTAAGGTGCAATATCAACACAAATAATGGAGGTATGACAAATGAACAAAATGTATAAAGTATTAGCAACAGCATCCATTTTAACGTTGGCAGCTATGCCGCTCGCGGCAAGTGCACAGGATGTACCACCTGCAACAACGAATCATGGAGGAACCATTCTTAATCAAGTTAAAGTTGTTCCTGGTACCATGGGCCAAATCACAAATTTTGTGAACGATAAAACAGGGAAATTCATTACCGTAACTGGTCGTGGTCTTGCTCCAACCGATCAAAGTGAGATGATTCTATCTATCACCAAAGATACAAAAATTATAGATTCTAAAGGCAAAAGAGTAGCTTTACAAACAATTATCGATGAGAAAAAGGTTGTTAAAGCATTCTATGGCCCGAACATTACAAAGAGTATTCCAGCACGTGGAACTGCCCTAACACTTATTGTTCAAGACCAAAGTTTCACAGCAATTGACGGCAAGGTATCCGAAGTGAAAGAAAATGGGATTGTCGTAACAGGTAAAGATATTTACAATTCATACGAAGATACGATTGTATTGCATTTTGCTAACAAGGCTGTAATCTTGGACCAAAACGGCAAGGCGATCAATGCAAGTGATATCCAAGTTGGTATGAGTGTAAAAGCATTCTATGGTCCTGCTGTTACAATGAGTCTTCCACCACAATCCACAACAAACTATGTCGTGGTGAATACTGAAGTAGAAGAGTCGGTTCAAGAGGAGGCGCCAGGTACGGACGGTATCATTACAAATGTAGAGAATAACAGAATTACCCTTGTCGGCAGCCCGATGGAGCAAGGTGGCGTAGATTATGTTATCCTGTCGGTTGATGAAACAACTCAAATCGTCAACGAAGAAGGTACATCATTAACTGCAGATGCATTGAAAGCTGATATTGCTATAGAGGCTTTCTACGGTCCAGCGATGGCCCTAAGCTTCCCAGGTCAAACCCATGCGAATAAAATCGTGGTTAAAGAATCCGACTCCATTAAAGTCGAAGGCACAATTATGGCATCGGAGAATCAATCCAAAGACCAAGTCTATGTAAATGTTGGCTCTGACAAATCTATTAACAATGATGTAATTCTGAACATCACAGAAGATACCAAAGTCATCTCCCTATTTGGTGGAGATAACGAATTGAAAGCAGGCATGAAAGTTGTCGCTTACCATTCACCAATCATGACCCGGTCATTGCCAGGTATCACTAATGCTAAAATTGTATTGATTACACAGGATGACAGTGTAGTTGCGCCTAAGTAATTACCGAACTGTGTGTAGTAATTCTAGCCTTCTATGATAGAAACAACACAAATAAGAAGAGCACCCTTCGAGGTGACTCTTCTTATTTGTCTAAATGTTAAGAGCTACCAACTAATCGTTTAATCCTTTCCGGTAAGTCCCTGGAGTGACGGTATAGTTCGCACGGAATATCCGATTAAAATAAGTATAGCTACCAAACCCAGCAACCTCAGCAATGTGTTCCAATGTCATGGTACTTGATTTCATCAAGTCCAATGCATAGGATAAACGCAACTTATGAACATATTGCAGGATTGAAACTCCATACTCTTGCTTAAATACCCCCATTGTTCTTGATACACTCAATCCCACATGCTTGGCAATCTGCTCTAGTTCAATACTACTCGTTGCATTTGATTCCAGATAATGCCTAATACGTAGCGCATGATAAGCAGAAATGGAGGTAGGCTCCGACACTTCCGACAGCGCCCGATCTATCATATAGCAAAGTGCCTTCAACAGTGTAACCTTCAGCACACTTGAACCGCCATCCAATCGACGTTTCTCTAATATTAATTGATGCCATAGCTCCCTTAGCCTGCTCTCATCCGATACACGTGATATTTGTGGACGAGCCATCTGTCCCCACCATTCATCTAGCCATTTCCCATCGCAAAACACATAATAATCAGCACTGAATCCTGAGGTGTTCGTCTCAAGATCAATACGCAAATCGTACAGGTCTCCAGGGCGCAGCAATAACAAGTCCCCTGGTCGCATAATATAGGTCCCAGATGTCAAAATGACCTGACTTGTCCCTTCAGCCTGGAAGCGAAAAATGAAGCATTCTCTGTCCCTGCTCTTGTTATTTTGAAAATAAGTTTTGTGTATGGAATACTCGCACAATATTACTTCAAGCTCATTTCCCACTCCTCAACACCTCTATTCTTTAAAAAGATATTATCATATTGTTCATGTTTACAGATATATTGTTTCTACTATTATCCATCCGCTCTTTTTATAATTAAGCCATATATTAATGAAGGAGCTGAGATCAAGACTATGCACAAAGTACGTGTAATTCAAACTGCTCAAGGCACTGCGGATCGACTCACTGAACAAGAAGCTCTCACTTTCACTCCTGATCTTGATGAGCGCGAGAATCAATTGATTAACATCTATGACGATATTGAATATCAGGAAATTATCGGATTTGGTGGCGCATTGACGGAGGCTTCGGCTGTAACCATCACCAAGTTAAGTGAGGATAAACAAGAGGAGATTCTTCGTGCTTATTTCGATAAAGCATCTGGAATCGGATACACCTTCTGTCGCTCTCATATCAATAGCTGCGACTTTTCATTAGGAAATTACACCTATGTAGAAGTTGAAGATCCTAGCTTGGAAAGCTTCGATATCTCTAGAGATCGTGAAGCTATTATGCCGCTGATCAGTAAAGCTGCTGATATGGCTGGTAATGAATTTAAGTTGTTTGCTTCACCTTGGAGCCCACCAGCTTGGATGAAGACTAATAGAGAAATGAACAACGGTGGCAAATTAAAACCAGAGTTTCAAGAGACTTGGGCACAATATTTCGTTAAATATATTCAAGCTTATGAAGCTGAGGGTATTCGTATTTGGGGACTTAGTGTGCAAAATGAAGCGAAAGCTAAACAAATTTGGGACTCCTGTATTTATACAGCCGAAGAGGAAAAAGACTTCGTCCGGGATTATCTAGGACCTGCCCTTGAAGATAATGGGCTGTCTCACATAAAAATAATGATTTGGGACCATAATAAAGAGCGAGTATACGAACGTGCTAAGGTTGCTTTTGAAGACGTAGCCGCTTCTAAATATATTTGGGGGATTGGCTTCCACTGGTATTCCGGCGACCATTTTGAAGCACTATCTGCTGTTCATGATCGTTTTCCAGATAAAGCGCTGGTATTTACCGAAGGCTGCCAAGAGGGTGGCGTCCATCTGAATTCTTGGAAGACTGGAGAACGTTACGGTCATGATATTATGGGTAATCTGAACAATTGGATGTCCGCTTGGACCGACTGGAATATCGTACTGAATGAGCAAGGTGGACCCAACCATGTAGGCAATTATTGTGATGCTCCAATCATTGCGGATACGATTCAGAATGAAGTCATTTATGAAAGTTCGTATTATTATATCGGACAATTCAGTAAATTCATCCTTCCTGGTGCGAAGCGAATCGCTGTAAGCAAATATACCGATCAGCTTGAAATAACCTCCTTCAAAAATCCGGATGGATCCATTGTTGTCGTTGTCTTGAATCGGACCGATAATGAAATTCCTTACGCTTTGCGTTATCGCGGACAACTCGCTGATACCGTGTGTCCTCCACATGGAATTCAGACACTGATCTTTTAATAATTGGTTAAGTGAAAACCATAGAAGAAGCCCCCGAAAGGTACTTTCGGGGGCTTCTTCTTGATTTCTTCTATGATACAGTTAAAACTGTACGCTAAACCCATTATATCTATGAATTCCCGTCCCGAATTTTACGAGATCCTGTTCTCTAAGTTCTTTAACTGCGATTTTCACTTCTTGTAATATAGCAGGTTCGAGTCCTAAGGTATTATGGGAGCCATAAACTTGTGTAACATTAGGTATATTCGATATTCTGTCCAGCGAATTAATGAGATCAACTGGATTAGTCGACGGATAGAAGGCATATATAGGCGTGTCATCATAAAGCAAATCACCAGTAAACAAATATCCTTTGGTAGTGTCAAAAATCGAGATATGACCTGGAGAATGCCCAGGTGTATGATATATAACTAACTGTCTGTTGCCTAGATCGATTGCATCGCCATCTTGTAAGTAACCAGTTGGAACTCCTTGAAAGGGCTTGTACGTATTTGGATTAAATGATTCTGGCGTAGGTATCGTAATATCTCTACCAATATCTCTTCTTATTTGTTCAATGGACATCCCCTTAATCCCATTGATCAGCCAATCCGCATCTCCTTCATGAACATAAATTTCTTCAAATTGTCCGTGGCATCCAATATGATCCGTATGAACATGCGTAGTGAACACCATAATCGGTAGATCAGTCAATTCATCCGTAATCCGTTTAATATTATCAATCCCAAGACCGGTATCAATTAGAACCGCTTTTTCCTTACCCAATAATAAAAATGAATGCACTTTCTCCCAATGTCCATATTCACTAATTGCATATGTTTCTCTATCAATTTCCTGAATCGTATACCATAAGTCTGTAATCATTACAGTACCACCTCCAATTACATTAGGTTGTTACTTACACCGGTAATAATGTTATTCGAACGATGTGTTCGCTAGGGTGCTCTATCTTCGCCTCAAAACTGAGTAGTTCAGCTACTGACGCAAGAGGAACCATCGTTGTACCTTTGATGATCTGCGGTGCAAAAGCAATCTCCTTCGAGCCGTTCGAGGTTTCGGCTACCTTGCTTCCAACACGTAATACTACATCCTGATCACCACGTTTAAAGGTCATCGACTTATCTCCTTGGTTCCATACCATTTCTGCTCCTATTGCTGCTGTCATTTCTTTGACAGGGACGAGGATATCTTGCTCCCCCTCCGCTAAGCTGAAGGTTGTAAAGGTAAGTGGGGTCGTCTGATCACCCTCTCGCAAAGAAAATTCAAGATTTACAACTTGGTTCTTACTAGTGACCGCAATATTGGTGAGCTGTTTCTCCATTTGAAGTGTAAATTGTTCAACATTACCTTGTGTCACCTTGTATTTAGCATCTTCTCGTCCAACGGCCTCAGCAATCCAGCTATTCACATCTTGATTATGGTGGGACAAGTCTTTGTATAAATCAAGATTATACGTCCATTCCGATTCTTCTTGGAAATCATATACGTTGACGTTAGGCAATTGATCAAATTGCTCAAACATCCACTCTTTCATCTCAAGCTGATTGAGATAACGGGTGTTATTGGTATCCTTCCATACTTTCTGCCTTAAAATGCTATACGGAGGATAATAGAAATTAAATTCTACATCGGGATACTGCTTAACGAGCTCTAAAATTTGTTCATTAAAGACCTTTTTAATACTAGCAATCGGTTCTTCATTTAAGCCGAAGTAAGCCTCGCTTTGCCGGGAAGTTTTATAATCCTCTACAACCTGATCCGCACCAAAGGTGACTATATTGTTCCAATTGTATAGGTCCTCCAGTTGTCTTGGCTCCAGCCCTCGTAGCGGTCTTAATATAGCTTCTATAAATAGATTCTGATACACAGAATAGTTTAACCAGTACTTATAATCATTCCACCATATATCATCATACAGATAGGATGGGTTGTCTCCTTCTTCTTTGCTATCCAATTTGAGAGAGAAATAATCTAACCCCCATAACACCGTTTTCACTTTCCCCGTCTTAAGTGCAATCTTAGCAATCGCATGATGCTCGTCAGCGGTCGACCCGCGCACAGACAACTTCAGTGTATTGCCGTCTAGGGCTTTATTCACTACGGAAGGAAGAAAATTCTCCGTCATCGAGGTTCCGATAATGATCGTATCATAATCATAATTTTTAGCTAACCCCGGGTTCTGATAACGTTCTTCATTAGAATAGATCGCTGGATAAAAAGATTTATGATAAAACTGCAGTGGATCAAGAACAACCGTAAGCAATGCAACTAAAGTGGTCAAAATGACAGCGGAAACTGCAAACTGAATTAGCATTGTTCTACTCTGTTTGGCAGTCGCGCGCTTTCGTTGTTCTTTATGTATTCGTCCATTAGCCTGACTCTTTGAGGATTCTGGCGTTGGGACTGGTGTTAACTGTTGCACAACATCATTCTCCCTTCCACCTAGAAATTAAAGTATAGAAATTCAGTAATACGGTTGAAATAAAGTAACGACACAACGAAGATAGCTGCCATAAAGAGCGCTTTTTTCTTTGTAGGTCGGAAAGCTGTAACTCGTTCAGACGAATTAGAAGCGAATAATACGATAGGTAAAATAATGAGAATAAACAATCCTGCTGGAGCAAGTGCCTTGATCGAGCCCATATCAAATCCATTAAGTCCTGCCATTCCTTTTAGAAGACGGAACGCTTGTGGAACATTATCTGCGCGGAAGAATACCCAAGCTATATTAATAAATAGGAATGTGATCAACCAAGCCAACCACTTTGGCATCGGTTTTCCAACCTTCATCCACATCCGATGAACTGCTTGTCCAGCACCATGTAGAAATCCCCACAAAATGAAAGTCCAACCCGCACCATGCCACAATCCACCGATTAAGAAGGTGATAATGATGTTCCGCATAGCAATGAATTCACCACGGCGATTTCCACCCAGAGGAATATAGATGTAATCTCGCAGAAAACGACTGAGCGTCATATGCCAACGGCGCCAAAAGTCTTGTATATTCAGAGCCTTGTACGGCGAGTTAAAGTTCTGTGGCAGTACAATGTTAAATAAGAGTGCAGCCCCAATTGCCATATCCGTGTATCCACTAAAGTCAAAGTATAGCTGTAATGTATAAGACAATGTCGCAACCCACGTATCGATAAATTGATGGGCTGACAGAAAACCATCATTGGCATATTGTGCAAACGTGTCTGCGATAACGACTTTTTTAAACAAACCGATGACAAAAATACAGACTCCCTTGGCAGCATTATTCCAATTCCAGTGCTTATTCCGCAATCTATCAAACTGGGGCATCATCTCACTATGATGAAGGATCGGACCAGCAATCAGATGGGGGTAGAACGTAACGAACAGAATATAACTCATTAGGTTATACTCACGTGTCTTACCGCGATAAGCATCAACTAGATAAGCAATTTGCGTAAATGTGAAAAAGCTAATACCTAAAGGCAATACCAGATGAAGTAAAGGGAATGTATGTCCCGTTATATCAGATAAATTGCTCAAGAAGAAATCACTATACTTATAGTAGCCTAGCAGAAGTATATTCCCGACAAGACCGATAATAAGAATACTTTTAGGAGATCGGAGTATTCCTTTCTTTTGAACGCCATGTACCGCTGCTTGCAGCAGCCTGCCTACAATATAGTTAAATCCAATCGATCCAATGATTAGAGGAAGATAGCTAATATTCCACCAGCTGTAAAAAAATAACGAGGCAACAACTAATGATAGTTTCGCAGCAGTAACATACCTAAGACGATTAAGTAAAAAGTAGATTCCTACCGAAATCGGCCAGAAAGCAAAAATAAAAACATACGTGTTGAACAGCAATCCTTTCACTCCCAATTCATTGTAGCTTCCACTGCGTAGGGTAAAACAACCTAGGTTTCCATGTTTACCCATGATTATATTGGATCGGGCGTCTTATATCAATGAATGAATATACAATGATTCATAAATAGTTGACAGACTTACTCCCATATTTTATTATATCGGTAATGGATATATCGAACTTGGATATATCGACAAAGGATATACAAGGAGGTGCTGACTTGTCCCGCAATGATTCTATGATTACAGAGCAACTAACGGATGCGGCATATTATATTTTGCTATCGCTACTTGTGCCTAGACATGGATATGCGATCATGAAGTACATTGAGGAATTAACCGAAGGGGAAGTAACCGTTGGGCCGGCGACACTGTATACGTTAATCAAGAAAATGATGAAGAATGAGTATATTCAAGCGGGGAGCTCGGACGATGAACGACGCAAACCTTACATGGTCACAAGTAAGGGCAGAGACATTGTTATGAATGAAATTGAACGGCGCACGCGCATGGCGAAGCAAGGATTAAAGGCGATCAAATCAGCTGAGGAGGAGAACGAAAATGAGAAAGAATAAAACTCATCGTTATATCATATCGTGGGGAACCGCATTTGCAGAGCAGAAAGAGATGCAAAAACTAGGCAGATTGGCTCAGCAGGGTTGGCAATTGGAGTCGTTCTCTTTTCTAGGCTACCGTCTGCGTAAAGCAGAACCACAAGACCTGATCTACGAAATAGATTACCATACGATCCAACCCTCTGACATGGATGATTATGTAGAAACCTTTGTAGCTGCCGGATGGAATCACGTCTGCTCTGCTGGAGCAAGAATTCATGTTTTTTCCGCACCTACCGGCACCGCTCCAATCTATTCCGACCGCAATACGTCATATGAGAAATATAGTCGTACTGCTAAGTCTGTGGGAATCATTGCCCTTATATTCGCAATAATAGCCCTTATAGGTTTTGGGTTAACTGCCTATGCGGGGAATAAAGACAGCTATGCCCAATCTGTATATTTCCTCCTAGGCGTTGTTGGCTCTGCCATCGCTCTACCCGCATTGATGACATATACCGCCTTCATGATCAGAAGAAGAGCTATGAAGAAGGCTTGAATTGGATCCTACCACGAGAACCATTGCTCTACCGGTGGGTTAGACACGGATCCTACGTGATGGAATTCATTTTGCTGTGGAAGATAAATGTAGTCTTGCTTATATTTCTTGATGTTCTCCGTAATATCTCTGATTGCTTGAATGATATACTCTATTTCACGGTTTGTCATAATAGGATGTAAGGAAATTCGCACCCAGCCTGGTTTATTCGATAAATCACCTGAATCAATTTTGTCGGTGATTTGTTGGGACACGGTTTGATTCATATGAAATAGATAGTGTCCAAATGTTCCCGCGCAGGAGCAACCACCTCGGGTTTGAATGCCATACCGATCATTAAGAAGGCGAACTATCAGATTAAAGTGGATCTTCTCCACATAAAAAGACACAATGCCTTTCCGCTTGGTAATATGACCGTCCAGCACATGCAGCCCATCGATACTACCCAGCTTGGGTAGAAGAATGTCGAGCATTTCCCACTCTCTGTGCTGCATTTGCTGCGTGCCCATTTTCTCCTTTAAAGTAATGCATAATGCGGTTTTAATGGTTTGTAGAAATCCTGGGGTACCGCCATCCTCACGCGATTCCACATCCCAGTTATATCGTTTACCTCCCCAAGGGTTACTCCACAGTACTGTTCCTCCACCGGGATGATCCGGAATAGGACTTGTGATTAGTCTGGAATCCATAATTAAGACACCACTTGTGCCAGGTCCCCCCAAAAATTTATGCGGCGAGAAATAAATCGCATCCAGCTTCTCAAGTGGATCGGTAGGATGCATATGGATATCGACATACGGAGCAGACGCAGAGAAATCGATAAAACACAGTCCACCGTATTGATGCATCTTTCTAGAAAGTGCATGATACGGGGTGTGAACACCTGTTACATTAGAGCATGCGGTGAATGCACCAATCTTCAGCCTGCGATTTTGATGAGCTTGCAATTGTCTTTCAAGCTGCGCCGGATCTACCATTCCATGGTGGTCAGGATCGACAATGACTACATCACCAATCGTCTCCATCCAAGTTAATTGATTCGAATGGTGCTCCATATGGGTCACGAAAATGATCGGACGTTCCTCATCAGGTATTTGTAATTTTTTGCGCCATTTGTCCGGAACCTTTAGCCCAAGCAATCGCTGCAACTTATTCACCATCGCCGTCATTCCCGATCCACCGGTTAGCAACACATCGTATTCGTCCGCATGCACATGATTCTTAATGATGTCACGCGCATGTTTGTAGGCTGTTGTCATAGCCGTTCCAGTCACATTCGATTCCGTATGCGTATTGGCAACAAACGGGCCATAGAGATCTGTAAGTTTGTACTCAATAGGCCGAAACAGCCGGCCACTTGCCGTCCAATCGGCGTACAATATCCCCTGTTTGCCATACGCTGTCATAAAGGTCTGATCGATTCCGATCACGTGTTTTCTGAAGTGATAAAAGTACGACTCCAATCCGCTAGCAGTATACGACTCATTTCCAATTCTCGCTTGCAGCAATGGTGTTCTCCCCCCGACATCCCTTTTATATAGATTGAACTGAGTTCTTTCTATATAGCTATCCTAATGTATGCCCAGCACAAGGATTAGGTTAATGCGGATCAAATAAACATCTGTATATTCGATTCAAGCGCACCTTTGAGAAAATCTTTCGCTTCAACAATTTCTACTTCAGGTAGAAATTCCTCTTGCTTAAATCCCATCACTTCCACGGACAATTTACATGCATAGAAATGAACCTGTTTTTTTCGTGCACCTTTCAAAAAGTCTTTCAGCCTTGGTGCATGATCATCGTCCATCATATCTAGTAGAACTCTTTTGCCGACACCTGCCCAGTTCATTTTGGATAAAGGTAAATCTTCAGGTCCTTTAGGTGAGATGAAGGAGAACATTTTTTCATACAGCGTTTTATCATCATTTGACATGTTATCCGGGTCACGAATCAAAGATAGTCCCCAGAACGCAAAAAACATATTCACCTCCACATCCATCTCCCTGGCTGTATTGGCCAATATGAGCGCAGCCATCGCCTTGTCATATTCTCCACTGAACATAATCAGATCCATTGTTTTTGTCATACGGATATGTCCTCCTATATCATGGTCTTCTGTTATTGTTTACCATGAGTAGGAGATTTATTGCAGGGTCCTAGTTAGATTTGTGTAACAAACAAAAAAGGACATCAAATGATGTCCAGACAACTAAATTACATATCATGGTCAAGGTAGAGATGTACTGCTTCTTCATAATTAGTCACATAATGCGCTTGGGAGTATATTCTTGCATCTGTAAATCGAAAGGAGGAATCCAATAGCTGCAAAATCAAAGGTGGTCACTACTCCATTACCAATGAAGGGTAATTCTAATCCAACTATAGGAACTATCCCAAGGCTCATTAGAATCGGCCATAGAAGTCGGAAACCAAAAACAATAATGAAGGCAATCGTTATGCTTTTGGCGTATTCATCCTTGACTGAAGCTGTCATGTTCCAGAGACGTGCGAGAAATAGGATGGCCAATACAACGACCAATATTCCAATGCCCCAACCAAAACAATAGATTAAGTACGGGAACAAGGATTCACTGTAAATATGAGGAAGAGTTCCGTTTTGCGAGGCAAACCCATGCCCTGACCATCCAGCGGAACGAATGGCTCCTACCATTTGGATCATATAATAACTAGAACTACTTTCGTCCATTGGATTGAAGAATGCCTGAAGTCGATGGTGTATTTGATCTATACTGCGCACAAGCATAAAAGTAAAAAATGTCATAAAGAACAAAGCAAAAACTAAATACTGGCTTAGGCTCTTCTTCGTTCTCCATGTAAGTACTAAGAAACCGCATAAATAAATGAAACCATAAACCATTGAACTACCCAGGCTAAATAATACAACAGGTAATATCCCGCGATATACAAGCTGAACCATACTCTCAATTCGGCCCCATTGATTGGCAGGCTTCATACCTGCCAATGCAATGAGAAGTGGCAACAAAGATAGCACCATTGTATTAATACCCATGGATCCTATGCTAAGAAAGGCCTTACTCCCATTGATCGCGCTGCCTGTAGTGAACGTAACTGCCATAAGGCAGAGAACACTGAAGAATATGGCTTCGGAATATGGTTTCAATTTCCGATAATCGAAGAAATATAAACCGGCAAGTCCCATTAACCCGATACCTGTGAAAATGGCTTTTTTCTCAAACAAATGAGTAAAGTAGCGGGGTAAAGATTCTGAATTCTGGACGTTAAATGCACTCAAAAGTCCAACAATCGCCAGTAACCCCAGAATAATAAACAGTCTCCATTCCATTAGGGGTTTGTGTGCCTGATGCAGACTCTGCCCAATCGTATCCGGGGCACCCATTTGCGAAACAGCTTCTTCTGCGGCAAGTTGTTCGGGGAGCCCCTCTAGGAGTAGGATCTCCATCCGTTCTGCGATATGACCACTTAACTCCTCACGAATTTCTGGGTGTAGTTGTTTCGCTCGGACATGCTTGCATACGCTATCCAAGTAGTTCTGGACTACCTTGTTGTCCTCGATTGGTCGCATTAGCTCCCCTCCCCAATAACGGTATCCACTGCGGTCCGAAACAACACCCATTCTTTCGTTTTTTCCTTTAACTGATTCCGGCCTCTATCGGTTATTCGATAATATTTGCGCTTTCGCCCATCATGCATACTCCAATTCGCATCCAGCCATCCCTCAGCCTCCATCATGTGTAAAATGGGATATAAAGTACCTTCCTTCATGGAAAATACCCCCTCCGAACTCTGTTCGATCTCTTTAATCAATTCATAGCCGTACATTTCTTTCTTATTTAACACCGTAAGCAGCAAAATAACCGTACTCCCTTTAAGGAGTTCTTTATTAATTGTCATCCCATTTCACCTCCATACCTAGATTTACTATACATCGTTAATCTATGTATATGAGTATAAGCTATCATATCCTTTAATGCAATGACACATAGATCATCAATTTTAATGGATTGAACAGCTTCATTGAGAAATGTATGCGTTTCCTATTTGTGATATAATAGCTTCTATTAGATTGATGAGATCATAACTTGCGAAATAGGTAGGAGTGTTCCTGACATGAGAGGTTACAATTTTATGCGTCCGCTATTACTAATTATAGTCGCGCTGCTTACGAGAAGTTTAGTTACTAATCTATGCGTTCTGTTTGGGATGACGCCTGAATCAGCTAGTAGTGTTGGTGTATTGGGTATGATAGCCGCCGCACTCATTATGTTTAGGAACATGACAAAACGTCGCCCTAAATAAAAAAAATAGTGGGCACTTAGGTGCTCACTATTTTTTCGTTAATCACCTTGTTGTGAAACCCCTGCTTTGGAAGCGATCTTCCAACGTTGCTCCTTACTATCAAAATTTAGTGTGAACTGCACCGTCTCATCGCCTTTAGTCATGTTCATTATTTGTGTGTTCTTATCAGCCTTTATTACTTTATATTCAACGTCATCAAAGGCCATAAAATAGTGAAACTCACTAGTATTCTTAAATACCGATAGGACATCGAATTCACTAGTCATCTCGGGAGATGTCATTTGATTCATTTCCTTCTCCGCTCCCAAATATACAGCTTCAACATAGGTTTCGATTAAATCTTCACTACTCTTCGGATAGACAAATCCGGTCTCACTATTCTTAAAAGAATCAACAGGCTTATCAAAGGTCTTGCCATTCCAATTACTGGTACTAATCATCTCAAAACGCGAGAAATGTCTATATGCGACAGCCTTATCGAACACCCCGTCTTTGTCATCATCCTCTAATAGATCCTCTCCAGATCCCGTAGCCGAGGCTCCATAATAGAGATTAATGACCTCGTTATTACTAATGCTATAAACCCCCGCACCTTCCAGTGAAGCACCATTTGTAATACCAATATAGATATAACTCTGTCCGGAACCCTCTAAATTGACCAGGCTAATATCGTAGATATAGTAGCCTCCAGATTCCAGTTCAGGTTTCAATAATTTGTAGTTAGATTGAACATCACGGATCACATAACTCTTATCAAATAGTTCCTTATCTGGACCATAACTCACAACATACTCTACGTTTCCATCCTGATCCATATCTTTGCTTAATATTTGAATAAGATTATCCTCTTGGTCCTCATCCAAATCATTTATAAAACTCAATAATCCCCTTGGTACTTTGACGGTTCCTTTTAATGTATCAATAGACACCAGCTCGCTATTATTAACATCATCGGATGAGGTTTGCTCATTTTGTGTACCTTCATCTATAGTTCGAATATTAAAGGAATCTTCTTTCCAGCCATCCTCATAAATATAATGTCCATCATATGTATCATAGGAATCAAAAGCCGCATCAAAAACCTGTATGACTACATCCGCACTCTGATCTCCAACATTAAAATCAATCACCTTTGCCGTGTCCCAATCTCGGCCGTCAACTCCTTCCCATGGTGCTATCCCCGTTGCTCCATTAATGACAGCAAATAGTCCACTATCCATTCTTGAACTAATCTGCTCTTGCGCATTTCTTACAGTAAGTGCGGCTGTAAGATAGTTCATAATCTTGTCCTTCGTATTAAACTTTTCGCACATATAATAGATATCGAATTGGGTGTCTGTATGTGGGATAGCTATTTGTCCCTCATCATTTTCGTTACAGAGCCACGTATCAGATGAAACGAAAACATCATTTTCTACTTGATCGGCCTTCTTGCGAATAGAAAGTACATCGGCTTCAGTTATTTGGGTACGTTGCAGTTCAGCATCATCAAGCTCGGTTTGGGTCGTTGGTGAATTCTCTGGAACAACTAGGCTGGAAACAACTTGTTTATCCTTACATGCCGTAAGCAATACACAAACGATCCCCAACAATATGATAAGTCTCTTCAATATTTTCATCCTCCAACCACCTATAACAACTATTAAATAGTTAACGTCTTTATCCTTGAATAAAGTATCATAAATTGAATAATTTACAAGTATAAAAAAGCAGCTCATTATCCGTCAGGGGATGAACTGCTTGTGCTTTAATTAGCCGAATTATTTGTTATACAATTACGAGGTTTATCCGTTACTCCTCCCAATCTAGATATTTCACCCGATTTCGTATTTCGTACGTTCTTATCTTCTTCGTTCTTCTATCATCACTAGCATTTTCAACGCAGATTTGGCTTGTGGAATATTTTTGTCCTTTAACGATTTCAATACGGTTTCGATATAAGGAATCGCCATGTAGGGACGATTCACATGATGTAATTTACGCTGTACGAGGTGAAATACGAGTAATTTATCTTTAAATGAATCAAAAATCTGAATCATCGATTGATTACCTAAAGTTAAGATGATTGTTCGCATAAATAAAAGTGCATTCTCATAGTAGTCCTTACTATCATTGTTCTTTGCAGCTTCCTTCACCCGTTGTTCATACTGTTCCAGCAATTCAAAATCATAGGGGTACTCATTTTCTTCCGCAATATCGATTGCATAGAACTGCATCGCACTAATCATATCATTCATATCAAACACTTCTTGCAATTGAATTTCCTTGATTAGCACGCCCCTCTTCTTCAAAGTCACAACGAGCCCTTCCGTTTCCAAATGAGCCAATGCAGATCGAATTGGCGTACGGCTCATCCCAAATTGCTCTGCCAAATCTTGCTCAGACAGCAGATCATTTGGCATATGCTCGACATCCAAAATCTTTCGACGAATCTCCTGATAAGCAATCTCTTCTAATGATAACGACGACATCATGATAAACCCCTTTATATGAACAAATAATTAGAATATACAAGTTCTTCTTCAGTATATCTTGAATAGAGAAGCGAAAAAAGCAGGCTGCACAAATATTGAGCAGCCTACTCGAATCATCCTACATCCCTTTTTAATGATTGTAATCTAGCATATAGAAGATAGCTTTAGCAATATTTACAGTTCAAAATGCTGAATGGTATATATACCATCCAATCCGATGACTTGAAAGCTCGGAATGCCATCTTTTACAGTAACCCATAGGATATGCTGAATATCCCCTTTGCTCGATTTATGCGGTATGGCGCCTGTTCTTCCCATTTGAATACGAGCATGATCGCTAGGGCCCGTGAACTCTAACTCGTGAAAATGTCCTGCCAACATTGTATGTTTACGAGTGCTGAGTAGCTCAGTTAGTTTTCCAAAGCCTGCATCGTTCCCCTTCCACATCGGGGTATGCATCGTCACAAAAGTCCATGTCACATCTTCGTTCTCACGTAGAACCTCTGTAAAGAAAGCTATCTGCTCTTCGGACAACACATTATTCACAGTTTGATGCGCATTTCCTTCCGAATTTCCCTGATCAAAATGCTGGTGCATCATCGCAATGACTTGTTCTGGATCATGTTTCACTAATTCAGAAATTTGTCGGAATCCTACTTCCATTTCCTGTGTCATCGTTTGCGGCACTTCTTCCGTATTCACAACGAGGAAAAGAACACGGCCTATACGATAAGCATAATAATCAAGCCCCTTACGTTCGCGCCACACTTTACTCATTAAGGCACTACCACAATCATGGTTGCCGATCGTTTGGAACACGGGAAGTTTGATCTCCTGAAGTAACGCCTCCATGTGTTCCCATTGCATATGGGCTAGCTGTTCATCATCCAAATATCCTTCTATCAAATCGCCCACACTCACAACAAAATCAGGCTGAAGAGCATGGACCGTCGTTAACGCTTTTTCAAAAACACCTGGAATAGCAATTCCACAACGATCCCCTAGTACAGCAAACGTAAAATCTTTGCCGTTCGTTACTGGAAGCTCGCCGATCCATGGACGTTGTTCTGAATAAATTTGTTTTTCATTATAAAACGTTTTTGTTTCCTGTTCTTTCGTGAATTGTACTGTTGTACTCATGGGATGTTTCCCCTCTCTGTTTTAAAATATATGTTGTTATTTATTACTTGCATCTAATACGGATTGCGCTTGATCAGATGCCGCCTGTAACGCCTCAGCTGGTGTAATACTAAGATCGAGCAAGGCTTTCGTAACTTCATCTTCAATTTTTGCGTTCATCTCCGCATAATTTTTAACGATCGGTCTTGGATGTGCATATTGCAATTCGTCATAAGGAACTCGGAATACCGGCGTTTCCTTCCACAACTGTTGAATCGTTTCCGTATCCACAGCTTCTTGGGTGACAGGAACATATCCCGTAGATTTGCTTAAAAATGCAATGTTGTCTTTCTCCGTCATCCATTGCAAGAATTGTCCTGCTGCTGTTTTCTGCTCTTCTGAAGATTTAGAGAACATGACAAGATTCGAACCTGTGGCTGCAACGGCATTTTGAGTTCCTGCGGGTAAAAATGTAACGCCGACATCCATTCTGCCTTCAACGCTCTTCAGAATACTCGTCATCGCTGCAGACGACATAGGAATCATCGCTAATTTACCCGAAGCGAAATCAGTAGACAGTTGAGTCATTGCATTCATCTTATCGCCCGTCGGAATATTTGCTGAGCCATCTTTCACCATGTCCTGAAGCATTTGAATGACCTTTTGCCCTGCGGGGCTATTGATCTCCATCGTTTTATTATCAGGTGAGATAATTGTTCCACCCTCCGAATAGATTGCATTTTCAAGGAAAATCATATCGGCAGCCGTGGCAAAGCCATACACATTATTCGCCTTATCTGACAACTTCTTAGCCGTGGCATGCAATTCATCCCAAGTCTTAGGCGCTTCACTTATGCCCGCTTTTTCGAACATCCCTTTATTGTAGAACAACAATGACACACTACGATTAAAAGGAACGGCAATAAACTTATCTTCGACATATGAGTTTTTGAGCAGGTTGTCATTGAACTTTGCAATCGATTCTTGCGGATAATAAGCATTAAGGTCCTGTAAGCTACCCGCGAACTGCCCCATTTGTGACATATCCATCAAAGAAACGGCGGGTTGATTCCCAGCAATCAAAGCGGCCTGCAGCTTTAATGCATTCGTCGCTACATCGCCATTATTGACAGGCACCACTTCAATATTCGGATGAGAGGCATTAAAATCTTGGACTAATTGTTCAAAGGAAGTCGCAAAGACACTCGGCAAGCCGTACCAAAATTCAAAACTAACCTTCTCATTACTCGCTCCATTTGCATTCGCATTGGAACCTTCCGTACCGCTATCCGCAGTATTGCCACCACCACCGCATGCCGCCAACAATACGCTCATTAGAATACATAGCGTGCCTAATTTAAAACTTTTTTTCATGATCTTTCTTCCTCCTCATTGTTGTTTAACAGCTACATTACTTAATACCGCCATATACAAATGCTGTCTTGATCTTAGAACTAGCGAATAGATAAATGACCAGTACCGGAGCAATCAACAAAATGTTGCCTGCCATCAAAATGCTCCATTGTTGACTCTCCATGTCCCGCAACCGCATCATTCCTACGGTTAATGTTCGATACGTATCGCTATTTGTCATCACCATCGGCCAGAACAAATCGTTCCAGTGGGAAATGAACGTGAACAAGATCAAAGTGATTAGCGTTGGCTTAATCATCGGCAGCATAATTTTACGGATAACTTTAAATTCAGAAGCTTGATCTAACTTGGCGGCTTCTAAGATTTCTTCAGGAACTTGTTTAAAAGTCTGTGTCAGCAAAAAGATTCCAAAAGCCGATGTAATAAACGGAACTATTAATGCCGCATATGAATTAATCCATCCCAACTTACTGAATAACAAGTAGATTGGCAGAATAACCACCTGTACCGGAATAAGTAGACCCGATAAAATGACCCCATAGATCAAGTTGGAGCCCTTAAACTTTTTCTTAGCAAACGCATAGGCTGCTGGTATCGCAACTAACAATTGAATAACAACGATAGACAAGGTTACGATGACACTATTGAGAAAAAACCGTACAAACGGCCCGCTCTGAAATACGTAGACATAATTCGATAACGTAAATTCAGATGGAATCAAGGACGGCGGAAATTGCAGCGTCTCGTTCGCAGGTTTAAACGAGGTGCTTAACATCCATAGGAAGGGGAAAATATACACCATACCTAGAATGAGCAGAAAACAAGCGCCTGCGATCTTCTTCCATGACAGCCAACCTTTTCGAGTATATACAGACATGCTTCTTACCTCCCTTCTCCCTGCTGTTTATTGATAGTGAACACGTGATTGCGATAATTTGAAATGAACAATCGTGAGTAAGCCAACAAAGACAAACAGGACAATCGCTCCCGCGGAAGCTTCACCAATCCGGTAATAACTAAATGCCGTCTGATAAATCCAATAGGCAATCACATTGGTTGAATTGAGCGGTCCTCCGCCTGTCATCACGTTCACCGAGTCGAATACTTGGAAAGAGGCAATGATATTCACGATAAAAATTAAGAATAATGTCGGTGAAATCAAGGGGATCGTCACTTTAAAGAACATCGTATATTTCCCCGCTTTATCCAGCCTAGCTGCTTCGATAACTGAAGTCGGAATACTCTGTAACGCCGCAATAATCAAGAGAATATTAAACCCCAATCCCTTCCACACTGACACCAAAATCAGAGACAGCATCGAGGTGCTTGGACTCTCTACCCACAGCAGTTTTGGTAAACCGAGTAAATCTAGAATATAGTTTAATAACCCCGCATCTTTGTTCATCAGCCATAACCAAAGCATTGAAACAGATACCAACGGAATAATATGCGGACTGAACACTGCGCCCTGTGCGAACTGATGAATCCATGTCGATTTGTTCAACATGACAGCAAGTACGAGTGATAAGCTTGTTGTCAGGACCACTGTCACGAGCATATAGACCAAAGTGTTACCAACAACCTGTAAGAAGAGATCCGATTGGAATAGGTGACTGTAATTCTTCAATCCGATAAATTCAAACTTGTCATTGATCACATCAACATCGTTCAAGCTGAGATACAGGGCATAGATTAACGGATAGATGGTAAAAAGTAATGATCCAATCAGTGCAGGCATGACGAGTATATACGGCTTCCAGTTACATGATTTCATTGGGACGCCCCTCGCTTTGCAACCTCCGAAAATGTGAGATCACCTCATCTTGTTCTCGAATACGATGACCTTCAGTATCAAAGAAATATAAATCTTCTTGTGGGATAAATATTGAGATGTTACCCTCTAGTATCGGTCCCACATCCGGCTGCTTGACCATGGCACTTCCTAACGCTGTCTCCACGCAATAGAGCATGTCCGCACCCAGCATTTCCTGCGTAACAACTTTCCCCGTCAGTGAAATGCCGTTGAATTGTTGAGTGCTGACGAGTGCTTTTTGCGCCCGAAAGGCTACGATACTCCCTCCATGCATCGGCAAGATGTTCATACCCGGATCACCAATGAACTGGGCAACAAAGAGATGATTGGGATCATGGTAGATTTCCCTTGGAGAGCCCACCTGCATAATGCGCCCCTGATTCATCACAACAATGGTATCTCCCATTGTCATCGCTTCCGTCTGATCATGCGTCACATAGACGAAGGTCGATTTTAACTGCTTATGCAGGCGGATAATCTCAGTACGCATCTGATTTCTCAATTTAGCATCAAGGTTAGATAGAGGCTCATCCATGAGAAATACCTTGGGCGACTTGGAGACCGCTCTGCCTAATGCAACACGTTGCCTTTGACCACCTGACAGACTCCCTGGTTTCGCATCCATATATTCTTCTAGACCAACCATTTTCATGACTTTAGCTAAAATGCTGGTACGCTCTGTCGGTGGTTTTTTAGCATTTTTCAATCCAAACTCGATGTTATTTCGCACCGTCATATGGGGATAAAGCGCATAATTTTGAAAAACCATGGCGATTCCACGCTCCGACGCATCCGCTTGTGTCACATCTTGTTCGCCAATCCATAGCTGACCGGATGAAATATCCTCTAACCCCGCAATCATGCGCAAGGTTGTCGTCTTCCCGCATCCCGAAGGACCGAGCAATACGGTAAAGGAACCCTCATGAATGTCTAGATCAATGGCATCCACCGCAATCTTGGAATCGTTGTATTTCTTTGTTACTTGCTTGAGTTGTATACTCGCCATGATGACTACCCACACTTTCTTATTAATCTTGTATACAAGAAGTGTACATTCGAAATGTAAAATCTACATTATGCTTTATCGCGAGTTTTATTAACTAATTGCCCGAGACATCTTAGAGGTGAATCGCTTAGATAAGAATAAATACAAAAAGCAGCTCATCCTCCGCCAGAGGATGAACTGCTTTTGCACTTAATAGCCGAATCATTTGATCTAGAACTACAAGCTTTACCCTTTAATCGAACCAGCTACCATGCCCTTCATGATTTGATCCTGTAGAATCAAATATACAACGATTGTAGGGATGACGGCGATAGCCATGGCTCCCATCGTCAGGCTATAATCGGTTCCAAAGCCATCTGAGAATAAGGCCAGACTCAGCGGCAGTGTCTTTAGCGCTTGCGAGTTAATGAATACAAGGGCGAAAGAGAAATCATTCCAGAACCGTAGGAAAGCTAAGATTGAAATGGTAGCGACAATTGGAGTACAGAGCGGGAAAATCACCCGGCCAAAGACGCCCCACCAACCACTACCATCGATCATGGCTGCTTCTTCAATTTCTCTTGGAATAGAGGCCATGTAACCCATCGCCAAGAAGATCGCGATCGGAAGCTCAAACGCCGTATACGGTAGAATTAGTGCCCCGTACGTGTTTAATAAGTTCATCTCTTTCATCATCAGAAATAACGGGACAAGCGTACTATGAATCGGAATTAATAGTCCCGCCATGAATAGAGATACAGCGACCCTCTTGAACCGGAATTGAAACCGTGACAACACATATCCTGCTAGAATCCCAAGTATAAGTGTGAGAATGACCGAAGATATCGTTACGAACGTAGAGTTAAACATTGCTTTTCCCATTTTCCCTAGTTCCCACGCCCGGAATATATTCTCTCTCATCCAGACAAGTGGTAAAGCATAAGGACGATTAAAGAAATCCTCATTCGTCTTAAAGGCACTAATAAATAACCAATACAAGGGATATAGTGTAAAGATGGCATATCCGATTAACACCAGTTTTCCTAGACCGGATAACCCCTTTTTTACAAGTTTCCTATTATGGGAATCCAGGTTAGCTCCCGTGGCCTGAGTTGTTCTTAGCTCCACACTCCTTCCTCCTTCTCGCTATTCCGCTTTCCTACGTGTCAGGAGATAATTAATCCCGATCAGTAAGGCGCTAATGATCATGATGATGGTTGATACGGCTGAACCATAACCGTAACGGTAAACTCGGAACGTGTTATTGTACATGTAAGTCGCTAGTAGCTCTGTTGATTGTGCCGGACCTCCGTGCGTCATCACCATGACATGATCGAATGCCTTCAAGCTTCCCGAAATGCAAAGTACCATGGTAACAACGACCGTACTCCAAATCATCGGTAGCGTTACATTGAACAGCTTCCTTCCTCCACGTGCTCCATCGATATTAGCGGCGTCGTGAATTTCTGGCGATATATTCTGTAGAGCCGCAATAAAGATAAGCATGTAAGGTCCGATATTACTCCAGTTAATTGGAATCGTAATCGCTAGGATGTTGATATTCGGTTCAGAGAGCCAGGCGTGGGTCCAAGAATCCAGTCCAATCGCCTCTAGCATGGTATTAAGTAATCCGAATTGCGGATGGTAGATATATCCCCAGATGAGTCCTACGACAACCGTCGAAAGTACCATAGGCATGAACACCGCAGAACGAATAAAACGAGAGAAAAAAGAATTTTTGAGCAATACCAAAGCTAACAGAAGTGCAATTGGGATCTGCCCGATAATCGCTGATACAACTAGAATCAAATTATTTTTAAGAGCTCTCCAGAAGATATGATCCTGTAAAATCTCCCGATAGTTATCCAAACCAATAAATCTAGATGCCCCGATCCCTTTCCACTCAAACACTCCATAATACGCGGACCAAAAAATAGGGATGATGACAAAGACCACAAACAGAAGTAGCGCCGGAAGTAGGGCTAGTGCAATAAAACTTTTACTCCGTACAGCGGTAGGCATAACAATTCTCCCTCCTTATGTCGACTCAGGTTGACCATATTATGGAGTAGTTGATCTTGCCTGCGCATCCTGAAGTTTCTTCGCAACGCTCTCTGGAGTTCCACCAGTCATAATTTCCTGCAAGCCGTTATTGATCACTTCTGCTGCTTCCGCAGATAGATAGGCATCATATACTGGTGTGATGTTCGTCTTCTTCACTAAGTTGAACGCTTTATAGTAAAGTGAGCTTACCTTGGATTGATCGATGTCCGTATTGTACATAACCATAGAATTGCTCTCTGCAATCGCCTTCTGAGCCTCAGGTCCACTAACTGCATAAATCAGTTTTAGGGCTGCATCTTTAGCGGCACCTTCGGTACGTTTGCTTAATGCCAAGCCTCCACCTGCGCCGCCGGAGATCGTGTTACCCTCTCCTTTTCCACCAGGAATAGATGGAAGTACCGTAACATCAACAACCTTCAATTGTTCCTCACTTGCCGATGCTGCCAAATTCGTAAGGGTCCATGCTCCGCTAACCATCATAGCGGCATTTCCTTGGATGAAATATTGCTCAGCTTGTGTATTATCGATACTGTTAGCACCTTCTTGGAATGCTTTATTATCAACAAGCTGTTTAAAATATCCTAGTGCATCGATAAATTCAGGATCTGTAAATTTCGCGCCCTTTTGTGCAGCTGCATTCTTGAACCATTCTGTTCCCGTTACGCGATCGGCAAGCGATCCGATGATCGTCGATTGCGCCACCCATGGTGCTTTGTTTCCTAGTGCGATCGGAGTAATTTTGTTGTCGTTAAACACCTTAATCGCCGTCATCATTTCATCCCAAGTTGTTGGAACCTTGACGTTGTATTTCTCGAACAAGGAAGTATTGTAATAGAGAATCGAAGTTGCAGACATCCCTATTGGCGCGGTATAAATCTTGTCTGGCTCAAATGTATAAGGGTCAAAGGCACCTGGAAGAAAGTTATTTTTCCACTCAGCGTGCTCATCAATCACTTCTGTAATCGGTTGCAATAATCCGCCTTTATATAATTCAGTGGAATGACTTCCTGCATAGACGAAAAATAAATCCGGCAACTCGTTCCCCGCCGCAACCGTACTCAAACGTTGACGGTATCCATCCGGTGGGATCGCTTGTGCATCGAGCTCTATATCTGGATTATCTTGAGCAAACTTCTCGATAAGTCCTCTTACCGTCTTGGCACGCAAGTCATCTCCGGCAAAGTTATGCCACACGGACAGTTTTACCTTCTCATTCTTTTTCGTAGGTTCTTCTCCAGCTTTGTTACTGGTGCCACTATTGTTACCGCTTCCACAAGCTGCAAGGATAAATACCATAACCAGAAGCATGAGACTCATTTTTCGTATTGATTTCATTGCCAATCCCCCTTTAGTTATACAGAGTGAACCACGGGCAGCTCACCCTGAGATAATGAATACCTTAAGTATAGAGAGGACGATGGACGATCCATAGGGGAGATAATTCAGTTGATAGGAGGACTAATTTCAGCTTTTGCCCCGATACTCCGAGGGCGTCTGACCCGTAAATTTTTTGAACAAACGATTAAAATGCTTGATATCTTCATACCCTATTTGATTTGCCACTTCGCTAATTTTAGCTGGCGTCTCGCTTAACAGTGACATCGCTTTGCGCAGTTTAGCCTGGGTAACGAATTCAATATAATTTTGTCCGGTCTCTCGTTTGAATACTTCGCTGAAATAATTCGGGTTCATATGCACATGCTTGGCAACTTGGCTTAGAGATAGACTCTGATCCAAATGATCGTGGATATAAGCAAGTGCTCGTTGAACCGGACTTGTGCCAGATACCATAAGATCATACTGCTTCATCATTACTTCAAAATGATGCATCAGCGTCTGCTCCGGTCTTCTGGCCAGTTCCACCTTATCCACTTCTTCTCCATTCGAGAGTAAGTTAGAGTACCCGATCGAAGAAGCAGCGCGTTCTAACCACCTGTGGCCTGCGATAAGTAAAGAGTTTAGATAAGCCTGCACAGAACCGGGTGTTGCCTGAGAATCGTACTTGATTCGCTCCACAATATTCCCTATCTCCATTTGTAATTCATCCATATTTCCTGATCGAAGTAAGGAGGAAAGTGTAATTTCTTCTTCCAGCGTACAGACTACTCGAAGTCCTTTACGTTCTCCAAGCTTGTCATAGCGTACAATTTGCTCATGGCTTAATAACCAAGAATAAGCATGGGCTTCTACAGCCGTGTCCACTGCTTCACGTAACTGATAGGCATCTACTATACTCCGTCCACAAGCAGCAAATATTTCACAACAAAGCGCTTGGCCCGCTTTTTGAATCGCCCATTCCACGGTATCCCAGCCATTATTATCTACGTCTACTCTAACCAAGAGCAGCACAGACTCATTCCATTGCAGCCACTCGCATGGCAACAGACCGGTTAACATATCACCCAGTGCGCCATATAGTGCTTCGGAATTTCCACTCTCTTCACGATCGCCAGCTTGCGTAGAGAGAAGCCAGACCTGTAGCAGCTGTTTGCCTTTGATCACGCGCAGACTCGGATATCTGTTCCATAACTCCGTTACAGTCTGTTCACTTGGAGTAGATGTTGAAGCAATCATTTTTCTTAGAAAACTCCGATTCAGAGCGGTTTCATTGGCTCTTCCCTGCTCACCCACTTGTCTACGCTGTTCGAGACGTTCCTTTGCCCGAAGGGCAGCCCCGATGATCTCATTGGGACGACTTGTTTTGAGTAAATAATCGCTTACTCCCTCCCGTAAGGCCTGTTGAGCATAAGCAAACTCATCGTAACCCGAGATGATGATCATTTCCGTGTCTGGATATTCTCTCTTCACTTCATGGGCCATGTCCAGCCCACTTTTCCCTGTCATCTGAATGTCGGTAAAGATGATCTCCGGTCGTTCCGTTGGGATACGGAGCAGAGCCTCCTCCGCAGAGGCAGCCGGTTCTAGTACGGTAAACCCACTATCTTCCCAATTGATTACGGTGCTTAGTCCATTACGAATGATCACTTCATCATCTACAATTAACACTTTCATTCATATCAACTCCCTCACTATTTCCTAATGTGCTATCAGCCAACTGTATCCTCTGAATCAGGGATGGTAAACATAATTCGGGTCCCTTCTCCCTCTGTACTGTCAACAATAAGTCCGGCTTCCTTACCATAATGCAGCACAAGTCGATTATGAACATTGCGTAGCCCATAACCTCCTTTTGTAGGGCGCTCCTTCTCATGAGCCACCGGATGCTCTGATAACTGCGTACGTAACCAATTCAACCGTTCAGGTGCAATCCCGATACCATCGTCAGTTACGGTAAAATGAATCCCTTGATCATCGCATTTTGCATCAATGCTAATACTACCTTCACCTGGCCGCTTCAATAGACCGTGTAACATCGCATTTTCCACCAACGGCTGTAACAGAAGCTTCAAAGTGAATTTCTCCTGTATGCTCGCCTCCACGTTCACCTGAAATTTAAATTTATCAGGGTACCGGATCGACTGAATGCTAACGTAATTTTTGACATGAATGATCTCTTGCTCAATGGAACAATACTCTTGGCCGTTATTTAGACTGAATCTCAGAAAATCACTCAGCGAGCCTACCATCTCAGCAATTTTCGTATCATGGTTCATCAGTGCCAGCCAGTGAATAGAGGATAATGTATTGTATAAAAAGTGCGGGTTCATCTGAATTTGTAGTGCCTGCATATCGGCTTCCTTCTTCAGTGACTCATTCCATTTCACTTCATCGGTCAGTTTGACGATCCGTGAGCTTAACTTGTTGTAGCTTACAATAAGTTGACCCACCTCATCGATAGATTTCACAGGGATGGCAGGCATAGGCTCATCAGGACTTGTATTCTTAAGGAACTTAGTTAACGCAGATAAGGGATTCGTTATTTTTTGAATAAGAAAGATGACAAAAATAATGACGAAAAGAATAGCAACCGAGACCGCTACAGCCGTTAAAGTAAGAAAATAACGGTTCTGCGAGCGATATTCTTCAGACGGGATAATTCCGACTAGTTTCCAGTTTCCGCTGTCCATCGTTTTATAGAGGATCGTTTTTTTGTCAGACCCTTCCCCGTAATCTAAAAATCCACTTCCCCCTTCAAATGAGCCGATATCCGGATAATAATGTGAGAGGGGGCGGTTTGTCTCCCAATCGGAGGGACCCGCGAGAATTCGATTTTCCTCGTCAAGAAGCAGAACAAATCCACTTTTCTCTAACACGGCTTGCGTAATTTGCTTCGCAATCACAGCTTGATCGAGATTGATTTGCTCCTTACCGATCAGCTTAAATTTATCCGTACTACGAATCGGTCTGGCAAGTGTAATCACCTTACGTACCCCATCAAAGGTCCATTGTTGGTGCACGGAAGACCACCAATTAGGCTGCTGATCATAATAATTAGGAATCGAATCTGTGATATCCGTGAAGTCGGAACCTACTAAGGATTTGAACGAGATCGGTGCTTTATCGCCTAATGGTTCAATAATGATATTCGCTATATAATTTTTCGAAAAAGCTAAATTAGTGAGAAAGTTAATGATCGTGGTCTGCTGAACGAAATTATTCTCAGGAGTCTTCAAATATTCTTGCACACCATTATGTCCGATGAGAAATAGGGACATATTCTCTACATCCATAACCATCGTATCTAAATAAGCTTCAAGCTGACGAAGCGTATTCATCCCTGATATTTTGGCCTTCTCCTCCGTGAGCCCCGCCGCAAGGTTATAAGAGAATATGCCGAGAAATAGTAGTGGAACAAGTGCAACAACGATGATCAAAAGCGATAATTTATGCTTTAGGGATCTTCCTAGCCATTTCTTCATACTCACACCCCAATTTTATTAAGCATTTAGTAGAATGGAGATCTCTTCTTTATTTGTAACCGTTTTCACAAATAAATCAAGTTTAAATATGGGCTCTTACTCCACTTTGGCTTATGGTAACATATTCCTTGTTAGTGGTATAGATTTAGCATTTAGAAGTCACATGCCCTCAATCTCATCACTAATTTCAATAGCGACGTCCGCGAGATATAAAAAAACAGCCACTCCATATAGAATAGCTGTATTAAGTAGATTCATATTTAATTATTTTCAACTTTCCTAGTTCGTTACCAGTTTGCTTTACGTTCCGGAAGTGGATCTTGAGCCAGGATAAGCCGATGTGTGAGCATTTCCATCAAATTCAGTTTGACCTCGCGCGAATCATGATCAAAGAATAAATTGCAGCGCTCATCTGGGTCCTCTAGTAAATCATACAGCTCTCCATACTCCTCACCAGCGAACACAACAAGCTTGTAACGATTCGTACGCAAACATTTCGCTTGAATCCCGCGGTCATGTGCATCATACGATGTGATAGCAGACTCCCGCACGAATTCCTTCGTTCCATTGAGCACTTCCCACTGCGATAAACCCTGTACACCATACGGCCGCGTTAAGCCTATGGCCTCCAGCAGTGTCGGTAGGATATCGACATGCTCCATCAATGCGCTACTTCTTTGTCCCTGTGCAATTCCAGGACCACAAACGATCATCGGAATACGTGTCAGTCCCTCATAAAACCACGGTCCTTTATACAGCAATCCATGATCACCAAGCAGTTCCCCATGGTCACTTGTAAACACCACTAGAACATTATCGTACATACCCTTTTGCTTCCAGCAGTCCATGATCCGTCCAATTTGCTCATCGATAAACGAAATCATCCCATAATAATTGCGTATTAATCTGCTTAGATGTTCTTCGGCATACGCATGAGGCTCTCCGCCTCCTGGCCAATAACCTTTGGAGCTTTGATGAAGTAAATGCTCCGGACGTAGCCGCAATTCATCAGGATCAGCGTGCGGGACCTTCATATCAACAGCATCATATAGCTTGGCATAGGCTTTAGGAGGATCAAATGGATGATGCGGATCAACGAAGCTGGTCCATAGAAATAGTGGCTGTTCCGTATCATGCGCCATGATTGCTTCAATACTCTTCTCTGCGATCCAGTACGTCTGATGAAGTTCCGCCGGCATATCGCTCTCCCATACATCATGCTCAGCATCCTTCGAGCGGTATCGATCCAGTTCAAAACGATCTGCTATCACCGGATCACGTTCTCGAAGCCACACCAAATACTCACCTATCGGGTTATCCTCGGAAATATGATGTTCGTCCAAGCCATAATACGTATTGTCTTTTTCCCTGCCACGATCTCGAATAGCAACGTCCTCTGCTTCCCTCGAGAAGTCCGTCTTACATTGCGGACGAAAGTGCATCTTACCAACACCGACAGTTCGATAGTTCTCTTGCTTCAAATAATCGCCAAGCGTTACCTCATCCTCATCAAGCGATACACCAATATTCCAAGCACCATGCACATGAGGATATCGACCTGTGAAGATGGAAGCTCGGGACGGTGTACATACAGGACTGGCACAATAAGCATTAGCCATTACGGTTCCTTCAGATGCCAGCTTATCGAGTACTGGAGTCTGAAGAGTTGGATTCTCAGTACCCATAGCATCGGCGCGCATCTGATCTGTTGTAATGAGCCAAATATGAGTTTTACTTTTCATTATGTATCATCCTCTCTATGTCATTGGTTGAGGAATCGTCGTTACTAAATATCTGCCGCACAACGGAAACCAATATTACCTGAAGAACTGTCTGGCGTATTCTTGCTTCTCGCCGCTACTCGATAACGATTGCAATAGGATTTATGGCATAGGTATGAGCCGCCGCGCATGGATCGTGCCGTTCCACTTGATGGTCCTTTCGGGTTTATCGTTTCCGCTGATAAGTGATACGCCTGGGTGAACCAATCATCACACCATTCCCATACGTTTCCCGCCATGTTGTAGAGCCCATACCCGTTCGGAAGATAACTCCTTGCGGGGGCAGTACCTGCATAACCGTCGCTAGCATGATTTTTGTCCGGAAACTTTCCTTGCCATATGTTACACCAATGCTGACCTCCTAGTTTTAATTCGTCGCCCCAAGGATATCGTTTTTGAATGAGACCACCACGGGCGGCATACTCCCATTCCGCTTCCGTCGGAAGGCGCTTCCCGGCCCAGCGACAATAAGCGTCCGCATCATGCCATGATATATGGACAACGGGATGATCTAGACGTTCTTTCACATGGGAATCAGGACCTTCTGGGTGACGCCAATTTGCTCCCTCTACCACACACCACCATGGGGTTTGAGAGGCCACTTGCGTAACCTTCTTACTTGTCTCTTCGGGAATAAAAGAGTGAAACACGTAAGACCAGCCGAATCGATCCGCATCTGTAACGTAGTGGGTTGCCTCTATAAAAGCAGCGAACTGCTCATTGGTAACCGCCGTTTCATCTAGCAAAAAGGATGAGACGGTCACGTTCCTAACGGGTCCTTCCCCATCGGATGGGAACCCTTCCTTATCATCTGTCCCCATAAGAAAACTGCCTCCTGGAATAAGAACCATGCCCGAAAGGTCCTTCTCCCTGGATAATCCTTGTACAGATTTGTTCACGCTGCAACCCAGGATGGGCTCTTTCCCCAAAGCCTGATTACGACTGGCTGCGCAGCAAGCCTTCATATTCTCAGTCATGTGCAAATCTCCCATCTGAAGATATTCCATATTCTATTTAGAAAAATACGACTCCAAGAATTCCAGAGGCAACAATTATCGTAAGTGGATGTAGTTTATTTTTGACAAGACCATATAGCGCAACGAATACAATGATGAGCGTACCGAGTGTTTGCCATGAAAGAAAAGAATAATCCTTGCCCATAAATCCAAAATGAATCGCAGCATAGGCAATCAGCCCCGTAATCACGGGACGTAAACCATAGAATACAGTCTTCATCCACTTGCTGTTCCTCACCCGATAAAAGAAAATGGAGATAACAATAATGAGAATTAGTGAAGGTAGAATCATGCCTAATGTCGACGCGATGGCTCCGCCCATTCCCGCCACACGATATCCGATCAAGGTTGCACTGTTCGTCGCGACTGGGCCAGGTGACATCCCAGCGATGGATACGACCTCCTGAAATTCCATTTCAGATAACCACCCGCCAGTCATGGCTTCATGCTGAATCATCGGGATGATCGCATACCCTCCTCCAAAGGAGAGCAGTCCAATTTTAACAAAGGTGATAAATAGGTTCCAAATCACATCGTGTCCTCCCTAGATGTAATACTCTGGGTAGTTGGACTCTTCATCAGAATAATCCAAGCACTCCTTCTCCTTTTCCGTCTTCACCTGAAGTCCAAATAGCTGTTTAACTTGTAAAAATACAAACCCGATAATTAACCCGATTGCGATCATATAGATGGGATTCATACCGGATATAAGTAAAACGACCAGCACGATCATCGCCGTTACAGCTGTCGTCTTGTCGAAAATCGCATTTTTGGCCATTCGATAGGCAGCGATCAGAATTAAAGCAATGACCGCACCATGAATACCCTTCATCGCGGCAGCAACCTTTGGCTCATCGGCCAATTGTGCGTAAACCGAACTAAGTAGACAAACAATGATAAAGGTTGGGATCGTAATCCCCGCTATAGCTGAAATAGCCCCAAGTACTCCTCCAAGTCGGTAGCCGATAAATGCGGCAGCATTCACGCCTACACCACCCGGTGCGGAACCAGCCAGAGAGAGTATTTCATCCATCTCCTCTTCCCCAAGCCATTGTCGTTTCGTCGAAATTTCCCGTTCGATCATCGGGATCATGGCATAACCACCCCCGAAGGTAACCGGACCGATTCGCAAAAATACCCAAAACAATTGGAATAACAAACGTACTCTTGCATTTGTCTTTGCAGGTGTCTTTACATTTGTCTTTACATTTGTCTTTACATTTACATTTGTTATCATAAAGTTCCATCCTTAATTCTGTATTACATTCATTATAACACTTTTTCTCAAAATGGAATTAAGTTTTTAGACTATGAAATACATTTGATTTGATTTGATATGGGTTATACTGGATTTACTCTTAATTTATTAAAAACTTACTTGGGGGTATATTGTGGAAAAGCGCTCGTCACTCATTCTATCGCCAAAGAAACTCATATATGACCGAATCGCAGAACAAGGTACAGTGTCGAAATTGGACCTTCTTAATGAATTTTCACTAACCAAGAGCACCATGACTCGTCTATTGGAAGAAATAACAAGAGAAGGCTTGCTGATCGAATCCGGCTTTGGGGAATCTAGTGGAGGAAGAAGGCCTATTCTTTACCAGATCAATCCTTCTTACGGTTATATATTAGGTTTGGAAATCTCCAGGATGTACTCTTCTCTTGGATTATTTGATATGCAAATGAACCCCAAATCTATTATTCATTGGCGCATGGATGAAGCCTTTACACCTGAGAGATTTTTGGAACACATCAGTAATCAGATCCGGGCTTTCCTGAGAGACCATCAGTTAGTAGATAGTCAAATTATCGGCATCGGAATAGGGGCTGTTGGTCCCCTTGACCGGGAGAATGGCTTAATTCTAAGTCCACTACACTTCCCTGCCGAAGGTTGGAATAACCTTCCTATATGCAAACTTGTGGAGGAACGGACGGGTTTCAAAGCTTTACTGGACAACGGTGCAAATACCGCGCTTCTGGGAGAGCGATGGTCGATCCGTCATGCAAACATTCAGCATATGCTCTATGTACATGCTGGAGCAGGCCTCCGTTATGCGATGATGTCGCATGGCAGTATTGTTCATGGCACGACGGATATGGAAGATGCCATTGGTCAAATGATCATTCAGACTGATGGTCCTAGGCTGGATAATAACGGGAATTACGGAGCTCTAGAAGCATTCGTATCCGTGCAAGCGTTAGAGAATCGAGCACGATCTGAGGTGAAGATGGGCAAAGATCTGATACTCAACACATATAAAGTGACAGCAGAGAAACTAACTTATGATGTATTGGTACAAGCTCTTAGAGATGGAAATCCACATGTCACTGAATTATTTACACAAGCGGCTGTTCACTTCGGAATTGGCCTCGCTAACGTCATCAACCTGTTTCATCCTGAGACCATCATTCTCGGCGGTGCTCTAATCAACTCTCATGAGTTGTTCTTCCAAACCGCGGTGGACGTGGCTCTGAAAAACACGTATCGCTATCCCGAATATCAACCTCAATTTTCACTCGGTAAATTGAAAGAAGAAGCTGTGGTAACCGGCGCGGCATTTATGGTAAGAGACCATATGATTCTCTAACCTAGCAAAAAGGAAGGTTGTCCCCATTAACATTTTCGTGTTTTGGGGACAACCTTGTTTATTTACTTTAACCAAAATCCGGTTTATCCACAAAAGTAACGACAGGCTCTGTAACGGCATGTAATTCGAACAAGATGAGTTCATTTTCACCTTGACGGAGAAGCGGTGCCGGCACGTACAGCGTTTGTGTCGGACCCTTCTCCCAGTAGCGACCTAGATTAAAGCCATTTATAAAAGCTTGGCCTTTGTTCCATCCGTCCAAGCGCAAGAAAGTATCCTCCAGCTCGCAAACTTGAAAGCATCCCCGATAAAAAGTTGGCTGAAGACGATCTTCACCATCCACTGGAGCAAAAGACAATCCATTTAGGTTAGTTAGCGGTAGAGAGCGAATGGTCCAATCGTGTAAGAATTGATAGCCGAATCTTACGCCGGTCGTTATGCCTTTTGGATCACGAAGCTCCGGGCCATAATTCACGCGTCCCATGTTTTCTACAAGAATATCGATTTGTAATCCCTCGGGTGGAACCTCCAATGAAATTCCCCTCGGATCCCAACGTTCTACAGTGCCGGCATAGGTACCATTGGCGAAGACTAACGCACGATCGCGTACTTCTTGGAGAATGAGCTCCATGCCGGTGCGCGGTCCAGTGACCCTCGTCGAATACAAGATGAACCCGTAAGCCTGACCGAGTTTCTCCATGGGCTCGGGACGAGCTCTACGTACGGGATGAGACAAGACGTCTAACTGGGTGAACAACGGGGCAGATTCTGTCATCTGCACGTTGCCGTAAGCCCGCGACTTAATGACTGGGGGCAATTCCAGTGGCGGCAACTCTACATATTTCTCGATCATTTTCCTGGCTGCGTAGAATTTTGCCGTCGGCTTGCCAGATTCGTCCAGTAGCGTATCATAATCGTAGCTGGTTACGATGGGTTCATATTTATCAAAAAGATTCGCCCCATTCATAAATCCAAAATTTGTTCCCCCATGGAACATATAAAAGTTGACAGAGGCACCTAAAGCCAGCATCTCGTCCAACGTCTCCGCTACTTCAGATTCAGGACGGGTATGATGAGGTTTCATCCAATGGTCAAACCATCCATTCCAAAATTCCATGCACATGAGCGGACCTGTTGGCTGATATTCACGCAATTTGGCGAAGGATTCCTTAGCCCGTGAACCAAAATTCACCGTGGCGAATACTCCGTCGATCATGCCTCCTTGGAGCATGTGATCTTCAGCCCCATCTGAGGTGAACAGCAACACGTCCATACCGCGGGCGATCATACCCTCTTTTATATAATTTAGATAAGCTTTGTCGGTTCCATAGCTTCCATATTCATTCTCTACTTGAAGGGCGATTACGGGACCTCCATGAGTGCTTAACAGAGGTCTCAAACGTGGAAGTAACTCGTCGAAGTATGCATCCACCTTGGATAAATAAGCCTGATCTTCACAACGCAACTGCATGTTATCATCCGCAAGCAGCCATGCAGGCAATCCGCCGAATTCCCATTCGGCACAAATAAAGGGACTCGGCCGCAAAATCACGTGCAAGCCAAGCTCTCCGGCAAGCCGAACGAAAGCCTCGATATCGGCAATACCTTCAAAATAGAAGCGGCCTTCCTCTGGTTCGTGTAAATTCCACGGGATATAAGTTTCAATGGTGTTTAATCCACAAGCCTTCAGCTTCAACAAACGATCCCGCCAATATTCCGGTACGATACGGAAATAATGAAGTGCACCTGAAAGTAGCTGTAATGGCCTTCCATCTAATATAAAATCATCACCTGAAATAGATAATTTCTGCATAACTTTTTCCCCCGACATTGAGTTAGACGATTTTCACTGGATCGCCCGAAAAAAGGGGATCCTTCTCCTTCGTCCCTTATGGTTGATGGCATAACGAATATGGAGGATGAACTTACAACGGCTGACAGCAGTTCTTGAACTTCTTCCCACTCCCGCAAAGGCATAATTCGTTTCGACCTGGTAGCGAATGCCCCGTCTTCCTATACTCCTGCATCTGCTCTGCTTTGAGCCGGTTCGCAAGTATATCCATCCGCTCATATGCATGAGAATAGAACATTTTATAGCTTTGGCAGAAATAATCCACCTCGGTTCGATCGTTAACATCTATCCAATTCCGGTTCCGGGGACACCCTCCATGACAAAAACTAAGGTATTCACATTGCCGGCAGGCTTCATTCATATTTGGTTTCATCTGCAAAAATTCATCATATACAGGGCTTGTAAGCAATGACTCCAGATCGATTTGACCGATATTTCCTAACCTATGCTCTTCATCAATAAAGAAATCACACGGGTAGGCATCGCCATTCGTCTCCAGCACCATCATTTTCGGACAGCAGGAACTGTGAGCGCATAACTCCGCCTCACGATGCATAAATACAAGAAGCATATTCTCAAAAATACGAACGGGAAGCTCTGGATGCCCATCGTTGTACCACAGATCAAATGTACGGCATAGAAACTGTCCATATTGTTCAGGCGTAATTCGGAAGCGTCCAGGCATTCCACTCTTCTGCGAGACAAAATCCATGCAAGGGATAAACTGAATATAAGGAAATTTTTGTTCTTGATAAAACGCCATCAACTCGTCTGGTTTCGTCACGTTATCTTCATGGATCACTGTCAAGATGTTATACTCCACACCCGCATTCTGTAAATGACGAATCCCGCGCATAACTAGATCATAGCTACCTTTCCCTGATCCCGTTATACGGTGAGCATCATGAATAGGTTGAGGGCCATCTAGACTAATCCCGATTAGAAAGTTGTAACGTCTAAAAAATTGGGCCCAGTCATCGTTAATAAGGGTTCCGTTCGTCTGTAGTGCATTGCTGATCGTCGTATGGGGCGGTGCATATCTTGCCTCCATTGAAATCACTTGTTCAAAATACGGAAGTCCCGCTAATAGAGGCTCGCCCCCCTGCCAAGAGAAAGTTGCTAATCCTGATGATCTATCCATGTACTGGGAGATGAACTGCTCCAGTAGAGCCGTGTCCATCACTCGGATCGGTTGATGAGGATGCCCCCCAGCTGTGCTGTAGTAGCAATAATCACAAGCTAAGTTACAATCCTCGGAGACGGTTTTCCACATAACATGGAGATTTTGTGGCCTCGAAGTCTGTATGCATGCGCTCATCGTGCATTACTCCTCCATTGCAGGTAATCCCTTGCATGAAGGGGTCCTCCCTCTTTCATAACAGTCCACAACGGATCGTCGGTATATGGCATCGTATTCATCATTTGATCATGCCACTCATTTAACAGGTAAACAGCCTCTCGGCACAATTCTGGGTGCGTTTCAGCAAGATTATGCTGTTCATGCGGGTCTTGCTTCAGGTTAAACAACATCTCATGCTGAACATCAAAATATCCTGTATGGTACGTTCGAATATACATATGGTCTCCAAAACGGACACTACGCTGGCAGACATGTGCGCACTGCGTAATAACTAGATAAGGCTGAGGGCAACGATCCCCCCGTAGGATCCCGGGTGCAAAACTGGAACCGTCCCAAGAAGCCGCAGCAGGCTTACTTATTAATTCCGCAAGCGTAGGAGCGAGATCCAATTGATAGTGTAAGTCCTCATCCACATGGCCCTGTTTACAACCTGGCCACCTAATAATCATGGGCACATGGCAAGTTGCATGATCTGCCGTACCGTGTTCGCAATAGATACCAAGCTCTCCCAAATTCTCTCCATGATCTGCACTAATAATGATCGCTAGATCATCCATTACCCCTTCGTGTCTTAGTGCATCAAACAGCTTCCCTATATGGCTGTCCATATAACGGACTGCACAATCATAGCCGTCTATAATCCGATGGACACCTTCCATGTCACGGACCTTATCAGGTTGTCTTGGATATCCTGGTCTAACAAACATATCTATATTACCCAGGCTGCAAGGGCCATCCATCCCTAGATGTGAGCTTACGACCTCCTCTGACAACCAGGATGGCAATGGCTCGTTCTCAAATGGATTTCCAAACTCTTCGGGAGCACGATAAGGTGTGTGCGGATCCCAATAATTAATATGTAAGAACCAGTTATCTTGTTTGGCATTCCTACTTATCCAATCTAGCACAACAGGGGTTACCTCTTCCGCAGACTCCAATCCACATTTCCCCGTATTGTACACTTCCGAGAATCCAGCATTAAAGGTCCAAGCCCCATGTCTTTCCGCAAATGGGCTGACCGATACCGTTCGCATTCCTGCTTTTTTAAGAAACGCCGGCAGGCTCTCCTGTCCAAGGATATCATGAAATCCACGGCTCACACCTTCTCTTCGCATGTCGGCTGCCGTTCCACCGTGGGCGTTTACACCTGTATGAATTCCAAACCTACCCGACATCACCGCAGTCCTAGAAGGTAAACAGGGAGCGTCAGAGGTGTAACAGTTCTCGAACCTTACTCCCTCTGCAGCAATAGAATCAATATTGGGAGATGTATTCCGATGGTACCCGTAAGCTCCGAGGTGATCGGGCCGCAGTGCATCCAGATCTAGATATAAAATACGCATAATCAATCTCTCCTTTACTAATCTTAGGTGATTGAAGCATAAGCTAGTCGCTTTTGTCTATTTGATACGTTACATAAAGAAGGAAGCTGATCCTTAGTACAAACGAGCGGGGTAAAGGTTCCTTTCACTTTTATACACCTGCAATGACGGAAGTCGTCGCAATGGTATGCCATAAGTTAGCACTCATAGCCACGGTTGCCCCATCTTCCTTACGGCCATCGAAATATAAGCGTTCCTGTTCTAATTCTTCCAAGTTAGGAATCTCACCGTCCAGATACATGTCCAGTCGCCAAATCGCCGACTCTAACCGCTGCATTAAACCACCCATACGTAGATCGAATACATCCAATCCGAAAATCTTATTCTCGAACATCCATTGGGCTCGATATGCTGTCACGAACTCCTTACACCGGCTCTTCAACTCGGGTAGAACTTCATGGGCATACCGTTTTAACGTCGTCCGATCTCCGTTCAGATAAGCGTTCCGCATATGAATCCCCGTATCAACTTTCAGCTCGAGTAGTTGGCAAAGCGCATACTGCGTCTCGAAGACTACCTTCCACTGAGGATTTCGCCCACCTGCCTCCTTCATCATTGAAGCAGCCTGATGATAATGTGCCGCGTAAACATCGGGGACAATATGTTTATCGAATAGCCCACACAGAGTATCTTGATATAGCAAATACTTAGGCGGGTTCACAGATGAACCTCCTGGTGCAGGGTTATCTGGAACCAGGTTCGCGATGTCCAGATTCATAAAATCATCATAGACACCTCCCGTACAAGTCATAAACCGTTCGCGAAGCTGTTCTTCATCTGACCGGTTCGTATAACAAAGTTCCGCCCATAGCTGTAGCGATGGAAGAATTCCAAATAGCGAGCTTTCCGCACCATTATCTCCCCAAGCTGTCACCAGCACATCCTTAATTCCGTTATCAACACAACTGTTATGTGCCATGACACCGATATGTTGGCTAAACCGATTATTAGGTGTAAAGCCCATCCACTTCCATGCCCCACCGGCGAAAATAATTTTGTCGTTGAGTTGCTTATGTTTCTTCAGCATGCCATCATAAAGCGCTGGTTCCTCTGAATAATAATCCCAATAGACCAAGCTGATATCTTCTGGAATCATTTCGACGATATCTGCCCGGATCTGACTGTTCGCATCGTAATACTCGCCCGAACTTGCTAGCCTGAAGAACATATCGCTCCACATCATCGGCTTATAACCATATCGCCCGGCAATCTCCATGACCTTCCCGAAGTGCTTCAGCATCAACTTAGACCGATCCTGATAACCATGCTTATCTAAGTATTTGCCCAGTCCCATCATATGGGCTTCATCCATCCCAATATTGATATTCCGGCTACTCAAATTCTCGGACATGGTAGCGAACATCTCTTCTATTAAAGTATAGGTATGAGGATCATCAATCAACAGGATATCATTGCAATCTACAAGATGAGCATGTTCTTTCCATTTGAGCGTAGTCCCCAAATGAGCTAAAGTCTGAATACAAGGCACAAGCTCAATTCCGAACATAGTCGCATAGCGGTCCATCTCCCGTAATTCTTCTCCGGTATACCGTCCTCTCATATATCCAAAGTACGGATAATCCTTCAATTCATAAGTATCTTCTGTATACAATTGAATCGTGGAATATCCCATCAGCGCCAATCGACGGACCATTTCCTGATAAGCCTTCGCATGAAGTACTGCATTCCGCGAGCAATCTACCATAACTCCCAAGCTATCATAGACAGGAAGTTCATTTATCTCGAAGACCATTTCTTGCTTAACCCGTTCTCTCCACAATCCAATCGCGCGAATCAATTGATGCGCTTCTCCGTAAGTAATAAACCCTTGATTTCCGTCATTGCGGATATGAATGCCTGTGCCTACTTGCTCGATATGCACAGGGAAACCAACATCATTCAGTTGAATATCCAGGTGCTGCGTTACCTGTGATACCGCTGACAAATACAGCTCACTTAATCCTGTTATGGTTATTTTCATCTCTTCATCACCTCATGGATGTGCTGTTATATACGAAGGCAACTTCCTGAAAGTGAATACCTTCAGGAAGTTGCCTCTTAACTATTTATTAATTCATGCCTTCTTCTGCGGCTTTAGCGTTGACTTCATCGATCATCTTGTCTAAGCCCTTCGCCTTATAATCTTTCATTATTTTTTCCCATGCCTGATCAACAGGTTCCTTGGATAACATAACCTTCAATAGATCATCATGATCCAGAATGGTGAACTTATCCTTGGTTGCTGTGGACATATACGTTAAGCGAATATCATAATCGGGAACCTTGGTGTTCTCTAGAATCCAGTCGATATATTCAACGGCATCCTTACGAATCTTTTCATTCGAAATGGTTGGATTATTCATGTCATAGCTGTCTGAAGTTTCGTAGGAAACAAGGTTCTTAAAGAACATTCTCGTTGGGTATTTCTCCGTTAGCGAGGTTGTTCCAATCATCACCTTTTTGTCGCCCTCAACCTTGTAATCTACATCCTTCTTACCGTAAGTAAGTAATTCTTTGCCCTCTGGTGAAAGAATGTAATCATACAGGGCCATAATCCGCTCCATTTTTGCATCGCTTATTTGACCGCTGAAATAACTCTCCGACCAGAAGGTCTTGAAGATTGCATGGTTACGTTCCCCATCCGGTCCGATCAATGGCTTAAGCACTTTGACACTGTCCGTAATTTCCGCATCTGGGTAAGCTTCTTTCCAACGCTTCACATAAATTTGTTGATCATAGTTAATGTAACCACCACCAGCAAGAAGTGCTGCGGCTTTACCCGAAGCGAACTTGTCATAAGCTACATCAGGTTTCGTAAGAGCAATATCTGGGTCAATCAGATTATTGTCATACATATCTCTCATATTCTGTAGAGCTGGAAGTGCATTCTTAGAAAATACAGCTGGAATTAATTTTCCATCTTCCTTAACCCATTTGAAGTCGTTGCCACTTCCGTCACTAGTAGCTAGCGGATTGCCATAGAGCCAGAAGAACCCGCCAAGCATCTTCACCTGTCCTGCGGTAAGTCCAGTAATTTTCTTGCCTTCTGCATCCTGTTTTACGATAGCATCAAGCATAGCTTTAAACTCATCCCATGTTTCAGGTTCTTTGGTAATTCCAGCTTTCTGAGCCAAATCCCATCTGTACAGAACCATTCTATCGAGTGCGCTCCAGTCTACACTAGGAAACATCCGCCGTGGAACCGTATATTGCTTGCCGTCGACGCTTAATCCTGCGATGTCTGGTGTTTCAAAGAATTTCGCCAAGTTCGGATAATTTGTCAGATCCGGGATGGCCTTAACGACGCCCTGTTCAACCCATTTCTTCTGATACTGAGTTCCAATTGCATCAATAGCAAATATATCAGGAAGCTGTCCGGAAGAAGCCCACATCTGAATCTTCTGAGCATAATCATCCCATGTGGTATTGACTGGCTTGATTTTAATATTGAACTTATTTAAAATTTCTTGGGCAATCGGATCCTGATCAATCTTGGAAATTTCGGAATCGATATCCCAAAATGCTATGGAGATCTCCATAGGTTCCTTATACGGATTGTCCGAATCTACGCTCGAACTGACTTCTGAATTCTTTGCTGCATTTCCGCTTGTACTTCCTGCATTGCTGCTGTTACCACCTCCGCAGGCCGATAATAGGCTTGCCAGCAACGTCGTGCATGCTACGAGAGTGATTAATTTACTTCTCTTTAATTGCATTGATGAATCCTCCCTTTGTCATTGCATATTAGGATAATAATAAATTTATATTTATGTTTCCTTATCCCTTAATGGATCCAACCATGATGCCTTTATTAAAATGCTTTTGTAGGAAAGGGTATACCGCGATAATAGGTACGCAAGTGATTACTATGGTCGCCATTTGCAAAGCTGGGGTGTAAACCTTAGCAAAGTTCCCCTTTGCGGCCATATCCATGGCCATGGTGTTAAGCAATGAATTGGATGTAATTAAGGTCTCTCTAAGATAAATCTGAAGTGGTACCTTCGAAGAATCACTAATGAATATCAACGCATACCACCACTCATTCCATCTTTCCACTGCATAGAACAAGCCAAATGTAGCTATGAATGGTGCGGATATCGGCAAGATGATTTTAAGCAAAATGTACATATCATTTGCTCCGTCCAGCTTGGCTGATTCTTCAAGACTCTCAGGGATCGTGCCAAAGTAATTCTTCATTATAATAAGATAAAAGGTATTGAGTCCCGCCGGTATAATCATGACGAGGAGATTATTAACTAGGCCTAGTTCCTTCACAACAAGGTAAAACGGAATTAATCCTCCGTTAAAGAACATCGTGAATAGGATCAAACTAAGCATACCGTTTCTACCTGGCATCCCCTTTTTAGATAGAGCATACGCACCTGCAACGGATAGAAACATACTAAAAGCCACACCTGCTACTAGCACGATGACAGAGTTGATGAACGAAGTCCAAAACTTCATATCCGCCAAAATAAGCTTATACGCCGATAGATCGAACGACTTAGGTAAGATATATAAATTGCTTTTACTTATCACATCGAACCTCGCAACCGAGACAATAAGTACGTTATAGAATGGAAAGAATGTGATCAGGGTGAGTAGTCCTAGAACGATATAGGCTACGATGTCAAAAGTGCTCCATTTTTTTCTCTTCTTTTTTATCACGGCATCCAATTTGGTGTCCTCCTTATGCTGATTAATACAAGCCTTCCTCACCAAGCTTCTTCACGATCTTGTTCGCCGTAACCAAGAGTACTACGCTAATGATGGACTTCAAAATCCCTACTGCTGTGGTATATCCAAAATCCCCACCCGTTGTAAACGAGGTTCGATAGATATAGGTGTCGATGGTATCCGCAACGGAATATACCGGTGAACTGTAAAGGTTAAAGATTTGATCGAAGCTAGCCCCCTGTGACATCAATTGACCAACGTTAAGAATCAATAGAATGGCTACGGTGCTCTTAAGACCCGGCCATGAGATATGGAGTAAGCGTTTAAATCGATTGGCCCCATCCATTTCCGCAGCCTCGTACAACTCGGGATTAATACCTGAGAGCGCTGCCAAGTAAATGATAGAGTCCCAGCCAATTTCACGCCAGATGTGCGTAATGTACAATATCGGCCGAAATGCATTTTCATCTACAAGAAGTGCTGACGCTTCTCCCCCAAACATCACGATCAATTGATTGAATATTCCCTCTCTGCTCATGATATTGACGATGATACCCGACAACACAACCCATGAGATAAAATGCGGAAAAGTTAAGATCGTCTGGAATACACGTCTCGCTACGGTTCGTGAAAATTCATAAAGAACGATAGCTAGGATGATAGGTGTCGGAAAGTGCGTAACCAACTTCACTATACTGATCAAAATCGTATTGAAGAAGGCACGTCTTAACTCCATATCCGTCAGAATCGTTTGAAAGTGCTCTAACCCTATCCACGGACTTCCAAAAATACCCTCTCTATAGTTGAAAGTCTTAAATGCCAGCGTGACCCCATACATTGGGGCGTAACTAAATATTGCATACCAGATTAAAATAGGTAGAACCATAATATAAAAGTACTTATATTGTAGGATCGTTTTCCACAAGCTCTTTTTATGTACATGATTCGTCATTTGAGCCATCCATTATCGCCGCCTTTCGCTATTATTGATAAATTGATTCTGTATCGTGGCGCTATATGATAAATTATAGGTACATAACGAATAGGCGGGTATGGACAAAAAATTCTAATCATTTGGATTTTTCAATGAAAGTGCTTTCATTTTTTTTGGAATCTGAATTTTAGACATATACATCGTAGTTTAGTCTATACCAATCAAGTCCTACCACTATTAGGATCGACTTATGAGTATCGCTTACAACAAGGGGGGGAGCAACATGTATAAAGCTATCGTAGTCGATGATGAGAAATGGATTGTTGAAGGAATTAAAGCAGGCGTAAGCTGGGGAAAATATGGGTTCGAGGTCATCGGTCATGCAGATAATGGGTTAGAGGCGCTCCAATTGATCAAGACTCTGCGTCCGGATCTGGTACTTACTGATATTAAGATGCCAGAGATGAATGGCCTAGAATTAATTAAGAATGGTAAATCTGTCTCTCCTGAAACCTTGTTCGTGGTGTTAAGTGGACATGCGGAATTTGCCTATGCACAGAGAGCTATTAACTATGGCACCTTCGGTTACTGCTTGAAACCGTTCGAGATCGAAGAGATTCATAGTATGCTAGCAAGGGTCGCCGATTATTTACATGGTAAGTTAAAAACGAAATCACCCTCGCTTTCCCTCGACATGTACGAAGCCATCTGCTCTGGTAATACATTAAAGATGAAGCAACTCCTAGAAGATTACGATATGCCGCTTCATCCGAACTCCAAAATTACGCCGATTGTAATACAAGGAGTAAATCTTGCATCAGTTAATCATGAAGTAAAACATTTCAGCTTTTCGATGAACCTCCGCCGACAAGGTTTCCTTGTCTACGATGAATTGAAAGAAGCTTTCCTTCATTCATGGAATATGGCCCCTCCATCAGGTTCCTTTAGTGCGGGTGTAGGTTATGCCATATCGGATGTTGCTGAGCTGGAAGCTTCGCTTGAAGCTGCTTCACTGTCTGCATACGGCATATTCTCTACGGGGAAGACAGGCATCTATCCAGCTAACAATAAGAATAGTGTCCCCATCAACGAAACGCTTAGGGATATTAAGTTTGCTCTTGAACACAAAGACCGGATCCAATTCATTAAGATTCTGGAGTCTTCAAGAGACCTATTCCACAATTTAACCTTTACAATTAAAGACGCCTATTTGATTTATACGACGGTAACGTATCTGTTCTTTCATGAGGGTAACCAGATCGATATTCGATTCTTCGAAGGATATGAACAGCTGTATACGCATTATGGCAATGTCGATGCCTTGATCGACGATATTCTCAAGAACTCATATACTCATTTCACCGAGGAACTACCCGCTAACGCAGTGAAAGTAGCCCATAAAAAGGTAAAGGAAATCGTAATTTATTTGCACGATAACTTTACTCAAGAGATATCAATCCAAGGACTTGCAAGCAGATTTTATTTAAGTCCTAATTACTTATGTCAATTGTTCAAAAAGGAGGTCGGAGAAACCATCGTGGAATATGTGTCCCGTCTGCGGATTCAATATGCCTGCAAGCTTTTGAAAGAAACCGACCACACCATCCAGCAGGTTGGAGAACAATGCGGTTTTCAGGATTATTTCTATTTCACAAGAATTTTCAAGCGATATAACAAAATCACACCTACACAATACAGGGTGAACAAATGAAACCCTTCAAGAAGCTATCTATTCGAACACAAGTCATGATTATTGGAATGGTGATCATTGCCATGATCCCCTTTGTTATCATTAAGGTATATCATCAGGCCAGTAGAACGATCATTAATCAGAATACACAATATAATACGGAGCTTGTATCCTTGCTGAAGCAGAAGCTGTCTGCTAATTATGCTAACGCTTCCAATCTGATGATGAATCTCGGCTATGATACTACCGTACAAGCTTTATTTATCGAGACGGATAAACTTAAGATGTATAACCTTTCAAAAAATGTCGAGAGTCTGATAGGTGTCGTGAAAAATACCAATAAAGATATACTTGATATTGTGATCTTAGGACGCTTGAATACGAAGACACCTTTTGTCGGAAAAATGAATGATATCAATACGGTTATGGAGCAGGCTCAAGATGATGGTGAAGTCCACTATATTGGATATCGTAAAGAGGATTATAAAATACCAAAGGATAACTTTTTGTTCGGCATGAATATTTATTCCTATGGCGATACTCCTCTCTATGGAGAAAAGGTAGGCTTCATCGCCATTGCGCTGGATGTTAAGTCTATTAATACGGAGCTTGAGCGTTATCCCCGCTTGGCCGACACTACCTTCATCGTGATGGATAATCAAGAGATTGTTTATACCAAAAGCAACGAGGATGATCGGCTGATTGATCAATTCAAGCAGGCGGGCATGCAGGCAAGTAGTGATAAAGCATATATGGCGAGTATCGATGGTAAGAAATATGCCATACAATCTTTTGATCTGCCGGAGATTTCGGGGAGTATCGTTACAGCCGTACCGATACATAGCTTGATCAAGGAATTGGATACATTAAGGAAAACCAGTTATATGCTACTGGTGGTTACATTGCTCTTGTTCTCCATTCCCTATACCATACTAATGATGAATATCCTTAAACCGCTTACCAAGCTGATGCGCTTCATGACTAGACTAAAGTCCGAGAATTTGAATGTCCTGCATTCGCAGGTCTCCCTTGAAGGCTATGCAGAAATTGAGGTCATATCCTATGAGTTCAACACGATGCTCGAGAGAATCAATGATCTAACTGGACGCTTGATTGAAACTACGACCAATTTATATCAGGTTGATTTGGAGAAGCAACGAGCGGAATACGCCTATTTGCAAAGCCAGATCAAGCCACATTTTCTAAGCAATACTCTCGATTCTATTAAAGGAATCGCCATCGTCAAAGGTAATCAGGAAATTTATGAGATGACGAACGCATTAAGCACGATGCTGCGGTACATTATCAAAGAGAAGGATGAGGTAAGTTTAGGAGAGGAACTCAAGATTGCAGAAGCCTGTGTCAAAATTCACCAAGGTCGGTTTCCAGATAAGATGACGTTCGAGTTCTATTGCCCTGAAGAATTTCTCCCCATTCCCGTACCCAAAATGTTCATTCAGCCTATTATTGAGAATGCACTCAGTCACGGGCTAGAACCTCGTGGCAAAGGAGGATCACTCCTACTTAGTGTGGAGAAGTCTGCCACCAACTGCCTTGTCATTACCATTATCGATAACGGAGTAGGACTCTCCCCTTATGACCTTTCCAATTTAATTGACAGATTGAATAGTAAGAATGTTACTTCAACGGAGCATATCGGCGTACAAAATGTACATAATCGGATATGGATGAAATATGGAGACCCTTATGGAGTCAACATTCACAGTGTTGAAGGACAAGGTACTACCGTTATTATTCAGCTTCCTATTTATCGCATGGAACAATAGATAAGTATCAATAGGTCAGCCAGTTTTTTCTGGTTGACCTATTTTTAACGCCCTACGATGATGGCAACCTTCAGAATGTATTTCTTATCCCGTTCCTTTAGGTACTTCAGATATGTTAGATTAGATAATAGCTTTATTACACTACACTCCCTTAGGAGAATAAATATGAGCCTAAAATATACCCTTGATGATACACAGTGGCAGATTCTCATTCATAAGGTCGGAGAAAACTTCAATGATCTTACGATAAAACGTGGATTCCAATATTTTAAACAAGAGCGTGTCCAGCCTTTGAAAGTATCCAATCCTGAGCAGATTGAAGCCCTTGTCGAAGGTAATGATGAGGATAAGTACCGCGTCACTCTTAATCTGGACTCCTTATCCGAAAGTCGTTGTTCTTGTCCTGTTCCAGCCTACTGTAAGCATATGATTGCTGTTCTGCTTGATTACGTCAGCCAGCAGGGGCGGTCTGTTCATGCCATCGTCAATGCCAATTCAACGGCGATGTTTAAGCAGCCTACGAGACCCTTACCCCATAATACTTCCAGTTCGCAGACAGTGGACCGTAAGGCAGAAGAAGCCCTTGCTAAATTGCAGGAGCAAGCTAGTCGGATACCTTTTATGAACATTAAGGAATGGCATGAATTATTTAAGCTGAGCATTTCTTCAGTAGGCTTCAATAGTCCAAACGCGCAATATGCTAAAAATGCGCTGGCTTCAATCTATAACCTACAGCCTCAACTTTCACCTGTCTTAGAGCTGTTATATAAACTTCATGCTCATCTATTTGTGCTTGAAAAACTGGTACATCCCTTACAAAATTCAGGAACGCATAGAGATATTTTCATAGGGTATCACACACAGGTTGCTGCTGATGATATGCATGAAGAAGTTAAACGTATATTGCGCAGTACGCTTATGATTAAGGATGAGCCGGAGCAGTGGCCTCGTATTACAGAGACATTAAGTTACTTACGCGGTCACATGCTGGTGGAAGCTAAAAATCTCAAATACTTTTCCGAAATTTATGATCGGCTGTGGCTGCAATGGATTCACCCGAATTTGCAAGACGAGTCGATGTATGTGGAGGAGCTAGAACAGTTAAAATTAGCTCAAACTGAGCTCGGCACCACACTTTCTAAGCTTCCCTGGTTGTTAGCACAATGCCAAATGTACTTCTATTTAGCTCAAGATGGGCCGGCTTGGGAACTGCTTCAACAAGCTAACAAGGGAATGATCATCCCGCCCGGGCGCTTACTTCATTTCTTACATGTTCTATCTTCAACTGAGCAATGGTCCAGGCTACAAGAATGGTTGATCACCATCGGTCCGATGCTAAGTAGCCTTCGGGAAGAGCATTTGAACGAGTATGTAGCGTATTGGGATAAGGTGATCCAACACTTTCCTGATTCTGAGCAGCATTTGTGGAATAGCCTTGTCAGTATGCTACCTTATTCGCGGAATATATATGAAGAAGCCTTACTCACTCACGGTAAATGGCAGCACTGGATGGACTATCAGCTAAGCATTGGCAAGGAACCATTAGATTTTCGTGTCAGCGTTATGCAGCCGATAGAAAAAAATGCCCCAGAACTGCTCCTACCCTTTTATCATCAGGCTGTTGAAAGATATATTCTACTCAAGAATAGAGTTAGCTATAAAGCGGCCGTTAAGCTATTGAAACGTTTGTCCAAACTGTACAAGAAACTGAAGCAAGAAGAACGCTGGGAGCAATTCATCACCGCATTCGCCAGCCGTCATAGTCGGTTGCGCGCATTGCAAGAGGAGCTTCGAAAGGGGAAACTGATATCATGAGACATTACACAGAAGCCATCAGGGTCCATATCAGTCTCAGCGCTTACGGAGATGCTCTTATTTACGGATCTATTCATGGTAACAGTTATGTATCTGGATTGTACTTGAAACAACGTTTGTTCGCCTGGCATGAGGCTTCTTTCTACGGTACTGAATTGGAGATTAGGCAGGTTCAAGAGGTGGAACTTGTTGTTCTTCCATCCGAATACGTGCTCTCCTTCTTTGCAGAACATAAGCTACTGAGTCATATCGAATGGGTATGGGACGAAGCGGCCACGCAGTTGATCCAACTCGTCTCTGCGTTGAATACCTGCATTGTAGAGAAGCAATATATTCCTAGCTTATCTGCCTTCCAGGAAGGAAAGCTAGCGTGGACTTGGGATAAAAAATCCTTAGATTCTAAGGTGCGATTCGCTTTAGAGAGCATGGATAGCAGCAGTCCTGATGATTACGATGGATTAAGTGCGGCTTTCTCATCTGCCGTCTCACACCGTTACTATGGAACGGAAATAACCGCTTCAGATTTACGAAGCGAATATCCGATGCTCTTTGCTAAAGACAGTGCGGCCCTAGGCTTGAATGAACAAGCATGGTTGATTTCAATCGGCTGGAGGGCAGATACTGCACCCTTCCGGCCCCTGTTGCAGCTACTGGAACCCGATGATGAAGAGCCATTTTGGCGCCTCAAGCTGGTGCTGCAAGATAAGTTCGATCTCTCGGTACTTATTTCGGTTCGGCTTGCCGAAGATGGACACGTATCCGGTCAATGGCCGGATTCTTGGTCAAGTCACATTAGTGAGCGCTCCATTGGATGGCTGGAGCATTTACGTGCAAGTCTCCCAAGGGAGCAATGGGCCGAGCAAACGCAAGATGTACTGGGCAAACCGTTGTCCGACGAGGCGGCTTGGCAGTTCTTAACGGTAGACAGCCGCCGTTTACTTGAAGCGGGCTGGCAGGTTCTACTTCCTGCTTGGTGGGAAGCAGCTAGCCGCAGAAAGCCAAAACTTCGGGCGAAGGTTCGCGCGGGCGAAGGCAGTGATGATCGACAAGGGAGTAACGGCAGCTCATTATTCGGGCTGAATTCGATTATTCAATTCGATTGGCGCATTGCTATTGGAGAGACTCAGCTAACTGAAGCTGAGTTTGCCGAGCTCGTCGCTCGCAATGAACGCTTAGTTCAATTTCGAGGACAATGGATCCCACTCGATCCCGCCCTACTGGCGCAAATTCGTCAAGCTATGGATGGCGTGGATAGCTCGCAGGGACTATCCTTTCAGGACATCTTACATCTGCACCTACTGGAGAGCAGTAATCAGTCTTACAGCGGCCGATCAGCTGACCAGCCAGAGGAAGAGGAAGAAACCCCAGAGCGCATCCAGCTTGGGGTTGAGCTCAATGAACATCTGATCAAACTCATGAGTCAGCTTGGACGACAATCTGAATGGCCAAAGCTCCCCGTTCCGAGTGAATTAAGAGCAGAGTTGCGGACCTATCAATATGATGGCTATTCCTGGCTCGCTTTTTTACGGCGCTTTGGACTCGGTGCCTGCCTGGCAGATGATATGGGTCTTGGTAAAACCGTACAATTCATTGCTTATTTATTACATCTAAAAGAGACCAACATGGATGGAGATAAGGCCCTCCCTTCTCTCTTGATCTGTCCGACTTCGGTACTCGGTAACTGGCAGAAGGAATTAAGTCGATTTGCCCCTTCACTTAGAGTGATGCTCCACTATGGGAGCGGACGCTCTAATGAGGAGGCTTTCCAAGAGGAAATCAGGCAAGCGGATGTCATATTAACCTCATATGCCACCGCAACACTTGATCAAGAATTACTAAAGGAATTTACATGGGACTCGCTATGCCTTGACGAAGCCCAAAACATCAAAAATGCCCAAACCAAACAATCTGCTGCGGTGCGAAGCTTCCCAGCCAAACATCGGATCGTGCTTACGGGAACACCTATAGAGAATCGGCTCTCTGAGCTGTGGTCTCTCTATGACTTCATGAACCCAGGTTATCTGGGAAGTGCTCGGGCATTTAATACTCGGTTTATTCAAGCGATTGAAAAAGACCACGATGAGCAGCGCACAATCAATCTTCAGAAATTAGTGAAGCCATTTATGCTTCGCCGTAAGAAGAAAGATCCCGCGATCCAGCTCGATTTGCCTGATAAGAATGAAATGAAAACCTATATTCAGCTTACAGCCGAGCAAAGTGCTCTCTATGATCAAACTGTAACCGACTTAATGAACAAAGTGAAAGAGTTAAAAGGGATCGAAAGAAAAGGAGCTATTCTAGCTACGCTCACCCATCTAAAGCAGCTGTGCGATCATCCAGTGTTGTTAACGAAGGATTTCTTGCCTGATGCTCAAGGAGAACAAGAGGATAGCTCTTTAGTAACTGAGATGTTAATCAACCGTTCATCCAAACTGGAGCGCTTGCTCGAAATGGTCAAAGAGCTGCGAGATGAAGGCGAGCGTTGCCTGATCTTTACACAGTATATTGGTATGGGAGAGATACTGAAGCATGTTCTACAGGGGGAGCTGGGAGAACCGGTGCTCTACCTGAATGGAAGTACATCCAAAACGGCACGTGACCGCATGATTGATCAGTTCCAATCACAAACCTTGCCGCCTGCTGAACAACCGAATGTATTTATACTTTCGATCAAAGCAGGGGGCGTGGGGCTTAATCTGACAGCGGCGAATCATGTGTTTCACTTCGACCGTTGGTGGAATCCCGCCGTAGAGAACCAAGCTACGGACCGAGCTTACCGGATGGGGCAGACTAAGGATGTGCAGGTACACAAGTTCATCTCGCTTGGTACGCTTGAGGAACGCATTGATGAAATGCTAGAGAACAAGCAACAACTCAGCGATAATGTCATATCCAGTACCGAGAGCTGGATTACCGAGCTGTCGACCGATGCACTCAAAGACCTATTCACATTACGGCGTGATTTGGTCTGATGAAGGTCCTCTGACTCGTACGCCGAAGAGCAGATCATGGGAAATATCCTTGATCTGCTCTTTACCGTTTCCTGTCTATTCGTTGCAATCCTTTATCTAGTAGCTTCCGAAGTAGTTGTAAAATATGCGCAACCCAGCCCTTATTTTTCTGCACAGCGCAAGTTTTGTATCCCTCTCCCTTAATCTCCAACCCGTTTAATTGAAGACCATAACAGCAACCGCCATCGATGCCAATCTTCTGATCCCCGAAAAATATCTTAGCTGAATTATGTATTCGTTTCGTTGGTATATGTCCAAACACGATCGTTTTATTGAAGAGATTTGCACTGTCTAGGAATTCTTCGCTTCCCCACAAAAAAGATTCATCTGGCTGTGATCGGAAGTCCCCTGAAAAAGCAGGATCAATGCCCGCATGTACAAATATATGTCTGTCATCCTCGGTATACAGCGGTAATGATTTCAAAAAATCAATGTGATGTTGATAGTATAATTTGATAAACGCCTTAGCTTTATTGTATTCAGCGTAGTTAAAGCCCTGCTTGAACCAGTCTATACCGACATAACTTTTTAATGTGGATAGACCCCCATTTTCGATCCATACCGCATTATCATTACTTTCCATCGCATCGATAAACATTTGGTCATGATTGCCTCGTAGCGCAATAGCATTTCCCTGTCCCTGGTCTACCAGTTGCAACACCCGCTCAATGACTTCCTTACTCTTAGGACCTCGATCGCAATAATCACCGAGCAGAATCAATTGATCCTCTGAAGGTCTATACTTCACCTTGTTTAATAGTTCAGTAAATTCATCGCAACAACCATGGAGATCACTAATCACCAGTTTCCTCATGCTCCAAATCCCTTTCAACATAACCTATTAGCGAGACGCTCTTTCCTATCTTATCACCCAACTATGCTAACTGTCTGTCTGAATTGTTTCTTGCAGAGACGCCAAAAAGGGGGTAAACTCTGAGGAAAAGTACGTGTACTAGTTACATATACTAGTATTTAATTGACCCAGCCATTCAGAAAGGAACCTACCTATGTTTCGCTCCTCCTATTCGATCCGTTCAGAAGAAGCTACGATGCTTCTATTCGATTCCATGGGTTGGGAACTGATCCAATCCCCTGCATATTCATTTGACGGCCAGACTAGGTCTGAGACCAGTAATGTCATTTTTCAATATACGCTGTCTGGAGAAGGTCGAATTGAAGTCGATGGATCGGTCCATCGTTTAACAAAGGACAACGCTTTTCTTGTGACCCTCCCCAGTATGCACAAATATTATTATCCGGAAGAAGGATCGGAGCCTTGGGAATTCTTATGGTTAAACATACGTGGTCCCTTAGCGATCCCCTTATGGAATCAGTTAACTGCGCATTGTGGCCCCATTGTTCAGCTCCCACAGGAATCTTCGCCAATCCGCCTATTGTGGAGTATGTTCGAGGATATACAGGTACATGAGGACAGAAATCTACATGCCTTATCCGCAAAAGCATTTCAATGGATATTATCTATGGACAGCTTGCTGAAGAAACCAAATATGTTAACCGATCATATTAAGAATGAAAAGCTACATACAGCCATTCAGTTTATGAAAGAAAATCTGCACAAAAACCTAAGCTTAGATGATGTTGCCAATCATATCGGCATTTCCAAGCATCACTTATGCAGGTTATTTCAAAAAAACCTCAATCTCTCACCCTTCGAATATTTAAGAAGGCGTCGAATTGAGGCTGCTGCTTCCAAGCTCAAAACAACCGATATGACGATTAACCAAATCGCCGTTGAAACCGGGTTTGATAATGCCAGCTATTTTGGAAAGGTGTTCCGTTCGTACTTTGGAGTCAATCCTCTAGCCTATCGAGAACAGGATGTAGAGTTTTCGGCCAAGCATGTGTTTTTTGAAACCTAGTTCATGTAGCACAAAAAAGGGACAAACGGTTAGTGTTTGTCCCTTTTGCATCAAGTCTGATGACTTTTAACAGTACTATTCAGGTCTCAGATGAGATAATACGGCAACAGGTGTGCAACCAACAACTAGACTGTCATCTTGTACATATCCCTCTTCACGACCCTTGAGCTCATGAACTAATGCCGAACGCCAACGTTGAATACGTTCTTGCAGCTCTGGCTGGTGAATTAAATTGTGTAGTTCACTAGGATCCTCTACTAAGTCGAAGAATTGCTCCTCACCTGTTTGCGAGTACCAAATATACTTTTCCTCGCCATTCGTTACCCAATGATTAGATTTAATTCCTTGCTCATGCTCACCATGCAGATATTCACGCCATGGATTTTCTCGTAATTCCTTATTAGCTCTTGCTAAATTCCATATACTTTTTCCTTCTACTGAACCTGGGATCTCTGTGGAAGCAGCATCTAATAGAGAAGGCATAATATCACGTAACTCAATAACCTCGGAAGCTACAAAACCTGAGGCTAGATTTAGGTGACCTCCCAAGTCATTCACAATAAAAGGAATATGTGCGCTTCCCTCATATGGTAACGACTTTCTAAATAAATGATGATCCCCTAGCAATTCACCATGGTCAGAAGTAAACATAATGATCGTATTCTCTCGTTCGCCATATTCACTTAGCACCTGCAGGAAACGACCGATTTGATGATCAATATGTGTTATTAACGCATAATATGCGGCCATTGCCGTCTTCAATCGACGCTTTGGAACGATGCCTTGCGAAGTAACAGGATTGAACCCATTCAACCCTGGATCTTCCTTCATCGCCCATTCTCCGACAACCGGTTCAGGAAAATCTGCATCTTTATACATATCAAAATAGGTTTGCGGTGGATCAAGTGGAGAATGAGGTCGTACGAATGACATCCACAGGAAAAATGGCTTACTTGGATCCCTACGACGTAAGAAATCAACAGACTGATTAACGGTCCAATTCGTTGGGTGCAAGTGTTCTGGAAGCGTCCACGGCCTTGCAACTGTGGAAGCATTACAGTCAAGCCCTAGATCTAGTAAGTCTGCTCCTGGAACTTGTCCACGCAGCCATTGCAAGTAATCATCCACTTCATCGTAGTGTTCTTGAACAGCAATATTATGTTTATTGCGGTTATAGTGAAGATAACCATCGTGCAATACAACATTATGGAATCCAAGTAGACTACGCGCTGGATATACATGCATTTTACCAACACATTGCGTATGATAACCCGATTTAGCTAATTCTCCTGGTAACGTCGTTTGGTAATTCCACGGCACACGTTCCTGATAGCCGACACGTCCGTGAGAAGTTTGCTTTAGCCCTGTAAAAATAGCTGCTCGAGCCGGTACACAGGTTGGTGTTGCGGAATAAGCATGATCAAATCGTACCCCAGTTCGAGCTAATTCATCCAAATTAGGCGTTTCTACTATGGGATGGCCCAAAATACTTAGACAATCAAATCGCATCTGGTCTACTGTAATCAGTAGAATATTGGGACGCTTAGACTCCGTAGTTGGATTCATATCGTTCGCCTCCTCTTGATGCAATACTAAACTAAACGTAGAATGGCTTCAATAATATTCCACACATGAGCGTGTATTAAATCTCGTACCATTTGATCTCATTGGCTTCCAGCTTAAGTGAGAAGCTAGAGCCATCACCACGATAAACGACGGTTTCCTGTGGCTCATAAGTGTTGTTCACGACGCAATATTTGCCGTTCTTAACATAGGCGTGGACCTCAACATTATAGTTTTCACTGAACCAACGGTTTAACTCATGGTCACTGTGCGCGCTCCAAAGGATGGCACGATACAACAGACGACTGTTCTCGAAGCTGTATGGCAAACCACTTATATATACGCCGCGTCCGCTGCCAAATTCGTTGGTAGCGAGTTGGACTTCTTTGTCGATGTGACGGAGGATCGTGGTACCTTCTAGTGCAAAGATATTTTTCTTGCCCTCACCAAAGTCGATTTCCTTGTTTCCATCACTGTTTGTTTTGCAGTCTGTAGTAATGAAATGATCATGCTCATCCCAGTTATACTTATCATAACCTAGAGTAAAGCCTCGTTCTTCCTCTACGCCGAGGATATTTGCCAGTTGAAAATATCGTCCATTGGCTTGATGCGCTGTTGGCTCGCCAACACCGATGAATCCGCCACCCTCATGAACAAATTTCTTCACTGCGGTAACGATATCTGTATCTAGCCACCATTCTCCACCCGTATAAGCCGTATCCCCATCACCAACGTTCAAAATAACGTCAATTCCGTCTAAAATGGAGGCATCTTGCTTGATATCGTCGAAGCTGATGAATTTTACATCGAAAGGTGCACCGGAGAGTGCTTCAATAATGCCAGCATAGCTGTAATTTTGCTTATAATAGAGTGCATGATGGACCATATGGTTACCCCATGCCCGCATTTTGCCCCAACAGTTAAGCACCGCTACCGTCTTAACACAATAAGGTGTTGTTCCCTGTACGTTGTCATAGAGTGTACGGAATTCATCTGTAACGCTCTCTACATAGTCGATAAACTCTGGGAAATCGAGTGCAAGCTTGAGATATCCACCATAACCAATCCGATCGATTGGTTTGCGCAGGATCGCGCGACGTGCCGTAACCCAGTTCACCTTGGCTTCTTTAACAGGATCTCCGCCTTCGTGGAAGGTATCTGGGAAGAAGTAAGGCAAGAAACGACCTTCTGTGTATTTAACACCTGGAATGTCACTGATCAATCTTAGTGTGGAACCGTTACCTACACTACCGACTACGGCATCAAGACCAATCGAAGCAAATTCCTCCATGAAAGGCTCAGTACCGATCCAATGATCCCCCAAGAACATCATGGCCTCTTTACCACATTCGTGGGTAATATCGACCATTTCCTTAGCAAGCTTCGCAACTTCACGGCGCTGGAATGCTTGGAAATCGCGGAACTCCTTGGTAGGTATCCGATAGTTGTTGTTGTAGTAGCCTTGATCGATGATAAACTCAGGTCTGAACTTATAACCAACCTCTTCCTCAAACTGTTCGAGGATATAAGGGCTAACAGAAGCTGAGTATCCGTACCAGTCCACGTATTTTTCACGAGCAAGCTCATCGAATACCAGGGTGAATTGGTGGAAGAAGGTTGTATAGCGAATCACATTGACATACGGATGATCTTCGATGAATTTGCGAATACGCTTCATTGTAAATTCACGAGTTTTCGGTTGACGAACATCAAAAGTAACTTGATGCTCAACGTCTTTCCATTCATTGATTACCGCATTATACATATGAACTGGATCCCACATAATATAAGCCAAAAAGCTAACGGTATAGTCATGGAATGGGATTGTAGTGATGGTCACATCGCCAGTTTTATCGTCATAGCTCCATTGTTCAATCGGAACGACTTCTCCAGTCGTGCGATCGATGACTTCCCACCAGCGCTTGATATCATCGCGGCAGTTCACTTTGAGCATATCAGGATAAAGCCCCTTCATGAGGGTGATGGACAGGCTTGAACTTTCAGCCGTATAAAAAGGTGTCATCAAATACATTTGTTGAATTTCGTCAGGGTTCGCATTTGCCCATACGTTATCCTTCCGAGTTGTATAATAAGTGGAGTAGACCTTAGCATCGATTTCCTGCAGCTCCGTGGGGAAATCAGTACCGTCGCAGTCACGCACGGCGTCCGCTCCCCAACGTTTCATGACCTCTTGTGTTTGTGAAATTACGTCCAAATCAGTTGGAATGGTGACACGTCCTCTTGTTTTACTCATAGATGCATTCTCCTTTATTTGTATTTACGATTATAGAACCATAGTAGACCAATCAACATGGCGAGCCCAAGTAGCATGAGCCCAAGTCCAGGGGCACCAATATGTTTTTGCCCGACAATAACCAGTCCCATGCCGACGATAAACACGATCAGCATCAGCAGACCGCGTAAACCATTCATCGAATCATTCATGTTATCACCTTAACCTTTCAGCCCGCCCATAGTCATACCTTGGGTCAGCTTCTTTTGTACTAGAATATATAGAATAAGGGTTGGAAGCATGACTAGTACTAGACCTGCGTACATCTGACCGTACTCAACAGCTGATTTTTGTGCTGCCATCAGGTTCATTAAGCCCACCGGTAACGTTTTAAATCCTGGTTTGGGTAGTAGTGTCATAGATACGATATATTCATTCCAGAAAGATAGGAAGTTGAACAAAATGACGGTTACAATGCTTGGCTTGGCCATTGGCATAATAACTTGCACCATGGTACGAAAATAGCCTGCGCCATCCACGGAAGCGGCTTCCTCGTATTCTTTTGGTAGTGATTTGAAATATCCCGACATCAGATAAATCGTGAATGACAGTGACATAGCAGCATAGACGATCGCTAGTATGAACAAATTGTTCAGTAGAAAAGGATGTCCAAAGATACTACGAATCGCCTTGTCACCGTTGTTTAGCATGAGGAAGATCGGAACGACGATATAGTTAACATTGATAAACAAGCCCGCCATGAACATCATGTTCCAAAAACCATTTCCTCTAAATTTAAACCGAGAAAGTACATAGGCTGCTGGCAACGCCACCACGAGTAGAAGCACTAGTGCCATTGCTGTCACAGTAACGGAATTAAGCATGTAGGTACCCATTTTTGCCTTTAGCCATGCGTCAGCAAAGTTCTGTAGATAGATCCCTTCCGGAAGCGCCCATGGGTTGCCATAGAACTCACTATCTTGCTTGACGGAGGCAAGAAACGCCCATAGTACAGGGACTATGATGATTACGGCCAAAGCGATCAGTATAACGTAAATGAAACCTTTATAGAACTTATCGCTACCGCTACGCAGTGTGTGATTATCTTTCTTCATCTTGTCCCCTCCTTAATATTCCAAATGATCTCGTTTGGTAACTATATTCAAGATCGCAGCAAGCGCAAACGAGAATAGGAACACAACAACACCGATTGCCATTCCGTAACCATATGAGGAGTTGGTATAAGCTTCTTTGTACATATAGCTCAGGAACACCTCAGTGGAACCGTCCGGACCGCCGCTCGTCATAGCCATTACGAACAGGAAGCTCATATTAATCGTGCTGATGATGAAAAAGGTAAGGGTGGTGCGGATGTTCGTCCAGATCAATGGGATGGTGATAGAGAAAAACTGCGTCATTCGACCTGCACCCTCGAGTCCAGCTGATTCATACAAACTCTCAGGAACGTTGGCCATACTTGCCATATACATCACCATGTAATAGCCAATCGCCTGCCAAATCATTGCGCCCCCAAGGCTGAAAATAACGATTTTCTGATCTCCGAGCCATAGAATTGGATCGGCTCCTGCTCCACGGAACAAATTCATGATGGAGTTCAACAACCCGCTATTTGGATCGAAAATCGCAGAGAAGATCGCACTGATTACTACAACAGACAGGATGTTCGGAATATAGAAGATGACGCGTAATAGATTTTGCCCTTTCAGTTTTTCACGAGAGAGCATAGATGCAAATATAAGTGCAAAGGCAAAGGTTACGACCGTGACTATAACAATAAGTAGTACGCTGTTTTGAAAGGTCTGATAAAATTTATCACTGTGAAAAAGCTTGGTGAAATTTTGAAACCCTACAAAGGTTTTGTTATCTGTATAACCGCCCCACTTGTACAGTGACATCCGAAATACGTCAAATGTAGGGATAATCAAGAAAACGACGAACAGGAGAACGGCGGGTGCTAGACAGAGGAATATAAAACGCCCTCTTCCTTTGTTGATTTCCATTGGCAATCTCTCCTTCTTAAGGTCAGAATAATGGTGGACAGCTTATGCTGACCACCATTATTCTCAGGCTTTCTTTAGATCCCGTCATTGATGGGAAATCCTTAGAAATCCGCTTTATTATTTTTTCAATGCACCACGCAGCGCGTCGCTTGCTTTCGTGATTTCCTCAACCCATTGTTGCTGAGTCTTAGCACCTGTAACTAGTGAATCGATCGAGCCAAACACATTATCCGAGATATTTACGCCTTCAACAGGATCAGTTGTCGCAAATGCACCCATAGATGCTTTTGCACCATTGTCATAGATACTGTAGAAGAGTTTGTTGTCTCCATCGAGCTTATCAGACATGCCTTTAATTGGTTGAACCGCACCGACTTTGGCGAAAATAGCTGCTGCTTCATCGGAGTACAGATAAGCGATAAACTGTTTTGCTAGATCAGCATTTTCAGCTTTTGCAGGAACCCAAATTTGTTCAAAGAACGTGTAAGAGTAGCGGTCGCCACCAGCTTTTACTGCCGGTAGAGCAGTGAAGCCCCATTTGAAGCCATCTGCACGTGGTGCTTTACCCATTTCACCAACTACCCAAGTACCGTTAGGCATGAATAGTGCTTTGTTATCTAGAATAAGTTGTTGGTTTTTTGTAAAGTTATCTTTGTTACCATTCGCTGGAACCGTTTTTTCTGTGTATGTCGCTAATTTAGAAATGAGATCAAATACTTGTGTAGCTTCAGGAGATTGCCACACGCCTTCGGAGTAGTGCGTCGCGTTCGTGAAGAAATCCGCACCGCCTACTTCGTTCAGTAATGCATAGAAGAATGAATCAAAGTAACCTGTTGTTGGATAGGAGAATAATGCAATTCCCTCAGCCTTAGCCTTGTCACCTAAAGCCCACATTTCGTCCCAAGTCGTAGGAACTTCCCATCCCTTTTGTTCAAACAAACCTGCATTGTAGAATAGTCCGGTAGGGCTATAGAACATCGGCATGAGGTAAGTTTTTCCGTCGCCATAAGGGTTAGTGATCGTTGTATCGGTGAATCCTGGGATCAGCTTATCCTTTACAGTAACGCTTTCACCAGGGATCGTCATAGACAGTACATCCGTAAGATCGATTAGGTTATTATCTTTTACAAAGGTCTCAGTCAAGCCTTTTTTCTGACCTGTTGCTAAATGGATGACATCAGGGAAATCTCCAGATTTCATGCCGGGTCCAATTACATCTTCAATATTTTTATCGATTGTAGTTTCGACTTTCACTCCAGGGTTAGCTTTTTCAAATGCTGCTGTAATCTCTTTCCATACATCAGCACCGTAAGCGGTTTCCAAAGCGGCTAGCTTAAGTGTGCGATTTTCAGTTGCCGGAGTGGAGTTCGCTGGTGTGTTAGTTGAATCTGTTGGTGTAGAAGAATTAGAACTACTTTCAGAATTGTTGCCACCACAAGCCGCAAGGCTAAGGGTCAGTGCAGCTGTGAGTGTAAGGCCAAGAACTTTTTTCATAATACCCCTCCGTATTTATCTTTTTTTGTTGATTCATCGTAACCGTTTTCATTCATCCTTCTTACTCTTCTACCTTAGCGCATCGGGCCATTTTATTTCTACAGACATGTTGCCCTTGATTTTATATATCTTGCTTTTATAATGAAATTAATAAATTACAAATGATTCTATTTTATTTATGAAGATTAGTGGCAGGATAAGCTCATATAGGAAAGGGTGAACCGCATTTGGGAAATGTTCGCTATTGGCTTCCTGGTAAGGGGCGTGGAGAGATTCCCGCTAGGTTGCTCTATGTCAGTTCCGCAATTTATGAAGGTGATTGGTTCAGCATACGTCATACTCATAATTTTGCTGAGCTGTTCTATGTCCGAAGTGGGCGGGGGAATTTCATTGTCGAGGATGAAATCTATCCTGTGCGGCAGGACGATCTTGTCATTGTAAATCCGAATGTGGAGCATACCGAGGTATCAGTTAGTAGTGATCCTTTGGAATATGTTGTACTTGGGGTTGAGGGGATGAGCTTTGACTTTGGGGATCGAAGTGGTAGTCGAAATCATGAAATCATCAATTATCGAAATCAGCGAGATGAGTTATTATTCTATTTCAATGCCATGCTTCGGGAAACGGAAAACAAGGATGAAAATTATGAGGCCATCTGTCAAAACTTACTCGAGGTTGTGGTCATTAGCTTAATGCGTTCCTCTGGTCATCCATTCTCTGTCGTAGCTACTCAAAGGGCTAATAAGGTCTGTAGCCGGATCAAGCGGTATATAGACTCGAACTTTGCGGAGGATATCTCACTCGATTCCCTGGCTGAAAAGGCACATCTTAGTAAGTATTATTTGGCACATACCTTCGCTAAATATTATGGAATGTCGCCTATCAATTATTTAAATGAGGTCAGATTACGTGCGAGTAAGGAACTGCTAGAAACTACGGATCTTTCCATTTCTGAAGTTGCGGGTTCCGCTGGTTTTTCCTCGCAAAGCTATTTCTCTCAAAGCTTCCGTCGGAGCTGTGGTCTAACTCCGAGCGATTACCGACTTCAGACAAAAAAACGAGTTCAATGACAGACGTGGCATAAAACTAGGGGACCTCCCCAACAAAAAAAGGACAAACGGTTAGTTTGTCCTTTTTTTGTTGCTCTTTTTACATATCAAACCTCTTGTAAGACGAAAAGGAGACTTCTATAATCCCCCTCTAAATGCGAAATAGAGAGTCCGAAGTACATCAATTCATCTCCCCTATAGACCTCCCCGTTATGCTGCAGACGATATGATTTATCCGGATCGAGTCCTGTCAGACGTAATCTAGAAAGTGGGGCATTCGGCTCGGCAAGAATCTTAAAGTAAGTAGCAAAAGCTTCTTTCTTATCCTCCGATACAAACATCCACGCTGTCTCATTTCCTTCAAAAGGGCTAAGTAACCGATAAAAATCTCCAAACTGGATCAGCTCGCGGAGTTCTTTGTACTGAGCAACCTGTTGTTTGATGTCTTCGCACTCAGACTCACTTAGCTTGGTCAGATCCAGCTCGTATCCGAAATTCCCGGACATCGCGACATGGCCTCGCGTCTCCAAAGGGGTGTTGCGGTGTACCTGATGATTTGGAACGGCTGACACATGAGCTCCCATGGAGCTTGCGGGATATACCATACTTGTTCCATATTGAATCTTCAATCGTTCAACGGCATCCGTATCATCGCTAGCCCAGGTCTGCGGCATATAATACAACATTCCTGGGTCGAATCGACCGCCGCCGCCGGAGCAGCTTTCAAATAAAATATGCGGGAATTGGGAGACGATTCGCTCCATCACCTTATACAGGCCAAGAATGTAACGGTGACCCGTTTCTCGTTGGCGCTCCGCAGAAAGTAATGCGGAACCAATCTCCGTCATATTCCGATTCATATCCCATTTCACATAGGTGATAGGTGCCGAAGACAGCACGGAACTGACTGAATCTACAATATATTCTTGTACATCTGGACGCGATAAGTCGAGAATCAACTGGTTACGGCCTAATGTTCTAGACTGATCTGGCACATGCAGACACCAATCTGGATGTGCACGGTATAGATCACTGTCTGGTGATATCATTTCCGGCTCGAACCAAAGGCCGAACTGCATCCCCATTGCCGTAATATCTTCTCCTAGCTTACCAAGTCCTTCAGGAAGCTTGCGCCGATCTTCAACCCAATCGCCCAATGAGCAGTTGTCACTGTCACGTTTCCCGAACCATCCATCATCCAGGACAAACAACTCCAGACCAAGCTCTTTGCCTACGTGGGCAATTTCTTTGATTTTATCTGCGTTAAAATCAAAATACGTCGCTTCCCAGTTATTAATGAGAATAGGTCTTTGCTGATCACGGAACTTGCCTCTGCAAAGTCTAGTTCGATACAGCTTGTGATAGGTTCGTGACATTCCACCTAACCCTTCAGCCGATCGTACAAGTACAGCTTCAGGTGCCTGGAATGTATCTCCCGGCTCAAGCAACCACTGAAAATCAAATGGCTGAATCCCCATCCCAACTCGAGTCATCCCATATTGGTCTACTTCCGCTTGGGCTAAGAAGCTACCGCTGTAGACAAGACTAAACCCGTATACTTCACCGTGATTTTCCGTCGCATCCTTCGCAAGCAAGGCAATAAACGGATTTTGCTGATGACTACTGGCGCCGCGTTTGCTATCAATCCGATGAATCCCTGGCACAAGTGATCTCTTATGCACATGGCGTTCTCTGGCCCATGATCCCGACAACTGCAGCATATCAAAGTCAGAATGATGAAAATCAACATTAGCGCTTAATACCCGATTCAATATAACCTTGTCTTGTCCCAGATTCTCAATCCGTACGGACCGTGTGATTGCATCCAGATGATTAAATACGGTGTAGACAAGAATCGCCTTTAGTCCGCTTTTTGCATCCTGCAGAACAATTTCCAGCGTATCTGCTTCATCCTCATGCTCAACATACGAGGAAGGAAGGCCCTCTAAACGCGGCTTGCCTTTACTGATTGAATAACCTTCATAACGAAAATCAGTCACTGTCGAGCCATCCTGCAAATGAACTTCTAGAGCAGGTTCCCGATAGTCCCCCTTCCCATAGGATGGAAATTCATTTGGAAGTGTGTCTAAAGAATACGTCTTATCCTCCAGTAGAAAACTCGGACTGAATGAGGGTCTTTCCACTGAATCTAGTGCTTGCTGGAATGACTCCCCTCCTAGTTTCGGACCCCAATAGAGATGGGCTGGAACTTCACCCTTAGCGATTTGAATGATGTAACTGGATTTGCTGGACTGCAAATGGAACACCCGGTTACTGTTATCATAATAAATGGACATAAATATCCTCCTAATAATAGATTCTCATAATCTCTCAGAGCTGAGTAAGCTATGACTGACTTCATTCTTCGAGAACTATTTTAGAGGCATTCGAAAACGGTTTCAATCTGAATATAACAACATCCAGTAGTAAAATATTGATCCTATTGTTCTGATACAGAAACCATACTCTATTAAAATGTAATTATTTTCATCGTTTCTATCTACCATTCGTTGTAAAATTATATATAAAATAACGAATAGGGAGATTAACATGTTAGCTAAAGAAAAAAAATTAAATAATACTGATCATTTTTTTGCTTATGCAGATAACTCGTTAGGTGAATTTGAGCTCCAAAACTTTAAATCATTAATGAATTTTTATTTAATTTTTCAAGATAGGTTAGTTATACCTGACTCATTTCTAATCAATAATAACAATCTAATTACCTTATTCGGCTCTGAAAGTTATGGTTATCGTAAAGCTCTTGAAAAGGGAATTATCATCCCTGCTGTCCGCCAAAATATTACCTCTATAGAAGAACTTCATGATCAGTTTCAAAGTAAGGGCGATGCCCACTCTTCAAAAGAATACATAAGAGATATTGACTACTTTTCAAAGAAACACCGTCTGTCCTGGGATTTAAAAGCTGTAGAAAAACAATTTACTGAAAGTGTGTTAAAACTCATACAACCTGGAACAACACAATATTCGGAATTTGAAAGTTTACTTAAAGTTGGTTTGCATAATGACATTTTTAACTTGTTAGAATCAAAGGGAACATTACATCGGCTAGAAATATCTAATATTGTAAATCAATCCTACAAAGCCTCCTATCCTAGAGAAACTAATCTTTTTTTAGGTTCCATTACCGCTAACTATCAAACAAATATACCTAATTTACTTAATTTAGAAATTGCTTACCCACAGCTCAAGCAAAATCTTGTGGAGGGTAGAGATTTAATTAAAGAATCACGTATTCATCATTCTCAAAGTGAAGTCAAGGTTAAGGAACTGTTTGACCATTTCGACTCATTACTCTTCGACAAAGAAGTATTATCCATGTTGAATTATGAAGAAATCGCTCAAATTCGATCTCTTCCTGAGCATAAGAATTTTATAGCAGCTTGGAATAAACTTTTAAACAATGAAGAAAAGAAATCCTCTGAACATGAAAATGATTTTATTATTAGACTTGATCAATTCAATAAAGAAGTATTAAAAACTCTAGGACTTATGGTAAATAGAGAGAAATTTCAACAATTAAATAAGCGAAAAAAACAATTGAAAATATTAAAATATACATCAACCGGGCTTAAACTAACCAATACAATAATTAGCTTTCTTCCTATTCCAGGAGTAAACTATATTGGATCTGGATTATCAATGGCAGATAACCTTTTTGAGAAGAGCATTTCATCTAAAGAAAAGTATCTTGAATCTTTATCAAATATTCAATCTGCAGCAGGTATTGAAATATTAAACAATAATAGATCGGGTACTATTAAAGAAACTCTTGGCCTTTCATCATCAAGATTAGGAGGATGATCTAATGGAATTCTATAATGGTGACATCTCGAATGGTGAGATTGAAATACAAAGCACGGAGAAAAAGTATGGTACGCCCTATTTTGATTTTTATCAGGACAAGGTTATTTTCCCAAATGAACAAAAAGGGGAATATACAAGGATTGAACCTCGTTCAGAAGGGGTTGCAATATTACCTATAAATTCTGATGGACAAATTGTATTGATCAGATCATTTCGACATGCTATACGATCATTTTCTATTGAGGTTCCTCGAGGATTTATGAATAAAGCTGAAAGCCCCGCACAGGCAGCAATGCGGGAGCTAAAAGAAGAAATTAACGTTTCAGCGGCGGATTTCATTTACATGGGAAGTACTCACCCGGAAAATTCCATAATGAATTCGCAAGTTCATCAATACTTTGCTCACAATATTATCTGGAATTCGTCAAATGAGAATCACTCAGATGGTGGAGCAATTGATACAACACTATTCATAACAAAAGAAGATTTCAATAAAATGATCCTAAATCATGAGATTAATGATGCATACACCCTCGGTCTATATGCAAAAGCTATCGCGTTTGGATATTTATAAATCAAACTGGAGGTTCTAGGTATCTCCATGAAAAAAACGGACATTCCGAAGGTGTCCGTTTTTTCATTTTATAGATAATCACCTTATCAGCTCCCTAAGCAACTTGAATGCTGATCTTACACGCGGACGTCTTAGATGCTCCTGCACATACCGGTAGTCAACTAATTCAACATCAGCATCACGTATTGCATAGGAAAAATCGTCGTCAAAGGGCAAGCGGGACTCCCATACCCGCTTCTCCCAATGCGGTATATTCTCTAACATCCACGGATCTTCAATCCCCGGATGAATATAGGTTTCACATACACCATCAGGGAGTCTATAAAGCTTGTCGATAATCGACTGTTTGAAGCTATCATAGGTCTCCCCTTCTTGTAAGCCAAAGGGATGCGACAACAGGTAGTCTGGAATCGGCACTCCAAACGTATCTGCGAGGGCGGAAGCAAGTGCTACTGGACGTTCAATATTACTCAACGAGCCCAGAAGTGGATCCTCAGCATAGATGTTACGGAAGAATCTCGCGGGTAATCTCCAGCGTGATACTTTCCTGAACATCTGCGGAAGGAAGCTACGTCCTGTCTCTATCCCATATAGGCTTCCCATATGGTTATCGACATGACTAATCGTAATACCCGCTTTCTTCGCTCGCTCATATTGTGCGTTCATCTCTTTCTGAACTGCTCGACTTTCCGCCCCCTGTTCGAATTCCTTCACCGTCTTATATTGATGGCCACTCTCATCATGCAGTGAAGAATGACCCGTTAAGCTACTCCACCTCAAGGCCTCAAACTCACTTGTCATCGTTAAATGAAGCCCCACATTTTGCTTACGCCTACGAGCACTCCAAGCCGCAGCCTCTTCAAAACCTGGAGCCACCGCCATGATCGTCGCAGACGATGCTTTACCCTCTTCGAGTATATGCATGATCGCCTGATTCATAGCGGGGCTTTGCCCAAAATCATCACAGTTGATGATTAATTTTTTGCTCATGATCATGGTCACCTCGCTTATTAGCCAAGAAATCAAACTTGACCGTATAAGAAATAAATACAGCTATTGCTAATAAACATAAGGGTACAATACTCATTAAATACCGAAACGTCGATGCTGGGTCTGGACCCGGGTTATCTCCGCTTTCATAACCGAATATCATGCCTACAACGAAGAAGGCAAGCGCCGAGATAAGTCCACTTGAACGTGTAATAAATCCGCTGACGGCAGTATAAATACCCTCTCTTCTTAACCCTGTTTTGTCTGCGTCCTCATCTATAATCCGTCCGCCTACGATTGCTGGAGTAACAAAGAACCCTGCCAATCCAAAGCCAAAAACAATGCCTGCTACAATACCGCTGACCAGATTACTACTAAACCAGAACGGAATTACAGCTAAGCCGTACACGATAAGAGACAATCGCCATGCTTTGACCCCATCCATTTTGCGAATGATCCAGTACCATACGAACACTAATGGAATGACCGAAATGAAGACAGCCGCCAACATGATGGATACCTGTGCTTCTGAGATACGTAGGACATATTTGGCGTAAAAAGGCATGATTGAGCTAACAAGTCCATTCACGGTCTGGGCAAATGAATTCGAGAAGTTGAACACCCAGAATTTTTTATTCTTCAATGTCTCCTTGAAGGCTGCAACCAGCTTAAGCGGCTCGCCAGCTTCAGGTTCTCTTTTCTCTTTGACGCTCATCATACAAATGAACATAAATATACCAAAGACACATGCAAACACAATGGCCATATTGGAAAAGCCCAGTGCGGTGTAAATAATAGGAGCCACTACGGTTGCAATAAGTAGAGCTACAACCTGGTAGCCCTGTTGAATTGCAGAGGCTTTGGCACGGATACGATCCCCACGGAAGAGTTCTGGGAATAAAGCGCCGTAGTTCACCCATAGGACGGTTGCAACCGCCTCATATAGAACAAGTGTTACTAGAAACCAGGTGAATAGTCCATTTTCCGATAAACCCCCTGGAGGTGAAAATACAAGTATGAAAGTTAGCATAAATAGCGGAATTGACCCAAATACCCAAGGCCTACGGCGTCCAAAGCGGGTATTCGTTCGATCCGACCAGTACCCGAATAACGGATTATTCACCGCATCCCAGATGAGGAAGATGGTCCGGGCCAGTGTAGCAAGTCCAATCCCAAGACCTAACTTCTCCACATAAAAATAGCTATAAAATGAACTGAATGCCTGACTGGGAACCATCATTGCGAACATTCCTAATGCAAACGTGTACGGTGAATTGATCCATTTACGTTGTTCCAAGCGTATCCCCCCTTAATGGTAGAAAACTACACCCTTGTTCCATACTATTCAACAAGTTGACCATATAATCATGCCCCTCATATTTTTGCTCGATTATTGAGTGCTGGAATGAATCATGCCATTACCGTAATACATCCACTGTAAAATAAAAAATACCCCCTAAGAAACAAATCAGAATGTTCATTCTCAAGTGCTCTAAGAGGATATGCTGTATAGATAATTCTTCTTATGTTATACATATAAAATTTACACGTTAGTATGTACGACTCTTTGTCCAGTCAACGAATAAGAAACCTCCTGAGTAACATCTCGACCGCCGCGCAAATTAGTAATAAGTGCACCTACCGTATAAATGGGGCCCCAGGGAATCCCCCACCAACCGAATAGTAGGCTTAGTAGTGTGAATTTTAACCCTTTACCTACTGAGCCCATATACGGTTTTATGTAGTAAATACTTGAACTTCTACGAAAAGTCATGAAGATGATAGAAATACAAAACGTATAAGTTACGAATTTCCCTCCTTGCTGCAATTCCATTTCTAGCGATTCCTTTGACATGCCGTCTAACCCAATAATATCGATGCGATTAACCTCCTCCCTATTCTGAGTGCTTACATAAATATACAAAAATATTTTAACAGAATGTTCACATTATGCACAGATAAATCTCGACTACTCCGCCTGTTTCTATAAGGGAAACAGTACATACAAAATAAATTAATTTACATAAATAACCAACCAATAGGTTATACACTTCTTACTGTACTATTTCTCAAAGAGATTCCACTACATTCCGCTCATAGTAGGGGCCAGAAGATGCCCGAAGTTATAACAGAATCCATTTCCCATTCCAATTCATGCAGCATTCGCTTTCCAATCCATAAATAAGAGAAGACCTGCTAAGCATCGCAGGTCTTCTCCATGTTCATTCAATATTTATTTCGACCAATTACACCTTAAACTTGCCTACCATTTCTTGAAGTTCCCCCGCCATTTGACTAAGTGACTCAGATGAGTTCGATATCTCTTCCATAGAACGATATTGATCGGTAACCGATTGGGATACCGTATTTAATTGTGTTGCAGCTTCTTTCACAATACCTAGAACCTCTTGCATAGAAGCAGTCACTTCTTCTGTTCCGGCAGATATTTGTTCCGAAGCGGCAGAAACCTCTTGAATCTGCTCATTTACATGTTGAATGGAATCAGTAATTCTATCAAATGCTTCTCCCACTCTTTCCACCTGCTGTACTCCTGTAGCAACTTCAGCAATGCCATTATTCATAGAGCTTGAGGCTTTGTCGATCGCTTGCAAAATTTCATTAATTACGCTGGAAATCTCACCCGTTGCACGCCCCGTTTGCTCCGCTAATTTCTTCACTTCCCCTGCCACTACCGCAAAGCCCCGGCCATGTTCACCAGCTCTTGCCGCTTCAATAGAAGCATTCAGCGACAATAAATTCGTTTGATTAGCAACAACGGATATGAGCTGAACTGTTTTGTTAATGGCATGTGACTTCTCTTCCAGTAAGCGAATCGTTCCAGCTGTGTCCTCAACCGACTTTGCGACTTGATCCATTTGAAGAACAGCTCTTTGAATATCCTGATTACCACGATCAACTTCCTCTACAGCTACAAAAGCCGATTCTGAAACAACCGCAGCCGAACTAGCAATTTTCTGAATTCCTGTCGACATTTCCTCCATCGCGAGGTTCGTTTGGCCCAATGCCTCAACCTGCATATCCGAGCCTTGTACAACAAAATGAACCGACTGGGAGATCTGCTCCGCAGTTTGTGTTGATTCTTGTGCAATCGCCGTCAATTGTTCAGATGAAGCAGCTACTTGCTCTGTCGTTTCCGATATTTTACGAACCATAAGTGCAAAGGATGCCAACATATTATTGATATCCTGTTTGAGCTGTTCCATTTCATCTTGCCCTTTTACCTTCAAATGCTGGGTTAGATCCCCTGTTGTTACTTTCCGCATCACATTCGAAATCTGCAGCAGAGGACGTAGGGTAATCAATGACATGAATACAGCTAGGATAGCTACGCAAATAAGTGAGATGAATATAATGATGAAGGCATTCTCTCTCATTTTATCTACCGTATGGTGCACTTCATCTTGGGGAGCTGTCACAAGTAACTTCCAGCCCGTCGTTTCTATCGTATAGAAGGCGGCTTCTTTCCACTCACCCTTTTCCGGGTACGCTAAACTACCACCATTATGCTGAAACACACTTTTTTGGAAAGCTTCTATCTTTTCAGGGGCGGATAGCTCCTTATCCTGATAACTTCTCCCAATCTTGTTACTGTCAGGATGGGCTAGATAGGTGCCGTCATTAGATAATAGAAAGCCATAACTCTTCTCACCTGTTTTGATTCCACTTATTAGATTCATTAATTTACTTGCATCTATCTCCGGTTGGATGGCCCCTACAAATTCACCTTGTTCATTTAAAATGGGGACATCAAAGTAAATCTTATATTTCTTCGTAACATCGTCCTGAACGATATTAGAGATCACTAATTTTTTACTCTCTTGTACAGCTATAATATTCTCGAACTTCGATCCATCGACTTCTTCCCCTTGGGTACTCGTCACATATCCGTTCTTATCGACATATGAAATAACGTCAATGTTAGGCGCACTCTGTGTCATAACCTTCAATTGAGGCATGATATAAGAGAGATTACCTTTGCTCATTTCAGGATTCTCTTGTAGCATTTTTTCAACCGTTGCAATTTGTTCTGTCAACCAATCGTCAATAGACTTTGCCTCAAAAGTAGCCATACGCTCACGTTCACCGTTAGTCTGCGATTCTAAAGTAGAACTAAATTGCGATAACAAGATGAAGGTCACAATTGCTAGTGGAATAATGGCTAACACAAGAAAAATGGCTGTCAGCTTTACTTTCAATGAATCTAATTTTCTCAAACCCTCTTTCAAACGAACTCCCACATTGGCCCTCTCCTTGTCATATCCTGATGTAAATACAATCAAAGAATCTACTCTTCAAGATCGTATTCTCGCCTAATATCGGCATATTTCCTGCGGAATATTATACTAAAACCACTCTCTTTTATGATATATTTTTTTACCTACCAATAAAGTTGGCACACAAAAAAACAGAGACCCCTTAGGGTCTCTGTTTTGTATTAGATTAGGTCGATTGATTCGGTGAAGAGTCACCCACGTCATCCACGATTAGTGGTTGTCCTCTTCAATAACGCCCAGTGCCAGGTTCTTCTCCTTAAACCTACTGTTGTGCGAAGATACATAAGCAACTTTCTCCGCCTCCGGCTCTATGAATAACTTGGCACTATTCACAGCCAACACTGCATCGTTAAAGGCTCCGGCAATTAAGCGGACTTTACTGTCATAGTCAATAAAGTCGCCTGCTGCAAACACCCCTGGAATGTTCGTCTCCATTTTACCGTTCACGTTGACCGTCCATTCTCCCATATCCAGTCCCCAATTACGTATGGGACCAAAATCGCTTTTCATGCCGTGATTTACAATCACATCATCCGCATCTAAGACCTCAGTTTCTCCGCTCTCTAGATGGGTGATGCTTACTTGATCGATTAATGAACCATCCTTGCTGTGAAGCTTCTCAACAACATATGGCGTCCTAATATTCACTGAAGACTGCCGCATGCGATTAACATTGCGTTCATGACCGCCAAACTCGTTCCTGCGATGTACAATGGTTACCTTGGCAGCAACAGACTCCAGTTCATTTGCCCAATCCACCGCAGAGTCACCACCGCCCGAGATGACAATATGCTTGCCACGGAACATATCCAGTTCCTGCACTGTATAATGTAAATTTGTCACTTCATATCGGTCTGCACCCTCGATCTCCAGCTTTGCCATCTTTCGAATACCATAACCGATCGCCATAATAACGGTTTGTGTCCAATGTCGATGCCCAGAATTAGAGAGGAGAATAAACGTTCCATCCTCCTGCCTTTGTAGCTCGCTAACCTGTTCACCAAGCACAATCGTAGGTTCAAAAGTCTGCGCTTGCTGAGCTAACTGTTTGATAAGCGTTCCACATAATGTAGGGGTAACTCCCCCAACATCCCAGATCATTTTCTCTGGATAAAGCAGCATCCGTCCTCCCAACTCTTGATTAGCGTCGATGAGTTTTGTCTTAAGATCACGCATTCCGCTATAAAAAGCCGCATACATCCCGGCTGGTCCCCCGCCTATAATCGTAACATCATATAATTCTAAAGGTCGCTCCATCCTAAGCTACTCCCCTTTCATGGTTGATATGAAAACAACTGATATTTACTAGAAGATGAAGCATTCTAAAACGCTAATCTATCCAAACTGGGCACTATGTAGACGACTGTATATCCCCTGTTCCCCAATCAACTCATCATGTGTACCTTGTTCCATAACACCCTGCTCTGCAACAACGATGATCCGATCAGCATTCTTAATCGTTGCAAGACGATGTGCAATGACTAAAGTTGTTCTTCCGCGCGACAATTCCGATAACGCTAATTGAATTGCTGCTTCTGTCTCCGTATCCAGTGCAGACGTAGCTTCATCCAAGATAAGAATGGAAGGATTCTTCAGGAACATACGCGCGATGGATAACCGCTGCTTCTGCCCACCAGATAGCTTCACCCCACGTTCTCCAATCATCGTATCCAAGCCCTCTGGCTGCGATTTGATGAGCTCCTCCAATTGCGCTCGTCGGGCTGCTTCCAAAATGTCTTCCTCACTTGCAACGAGGTCCCCGTAGGCGATATTCTCACGTATGCTTCCATCAAAAAGAAATACGTCCTGCTGAACAATACCAATATTTGAACGTAGAGATTCCAGAGTGATGTTTCGAATATCCTCCCCATCTATGGTAATTCGCCCTTCATTCACATCATAGAAACGGGGTAGCAAACTACATAGCGTCGTTTTGCCTGCTCCAGAGGGTCCCACCAACGCTACGGTTTCACCTGCGGAGATATTTAAATTGAGATTCGTCAAAATATTATCTCTGTTCTCGTATCCAAAATTCACATTCTCATACCTAATATTCCCCTGTACTGCTTGGACCGGTTTAGCTCCGGCATGATCTGCCACATCCGGCTCGGTCTCCAGTAACTCCAAGTATCGCTTGAAGCCTGCAACCCCTTTTGGATACGTCTCAATCACACTATTAATCTGTTCCATCGGTCCTAGGAACACGTTAGATAACATGATAAAGGCAATAAACTGGCCATAGGTCATGCGATCATTAAGAACAAACCAAGTGCCGCACAACAATACAAATAATGAGACGAACTTCATCAATATGAAGCTAAGCGAAGAATTCCAAGCCATAATCCGGTAAGTGAGCAGTTTTGTTAACCGGAATGATTCGTTTTGAACGGCAAACTTAGCAACCTCATGCTGTTCATTGGAGAAAGCTTGCACTACGCGAATTCCACTCACATTATTCTCGACACGAGCATTATAATCTGCGATATCAGAGAACATTTTCTTAAATGCCTTGGACATCTTTCGACTGAAATACAGCGACAAATAAATCATGAATGGGACAATAATAAAGGTCATCACAGCCAACTGCCAATTGATGCTGAGCATAATTCCAAATGCCCCAGCCAAAGTAATAACCGCAATAAATAAATCCTCAGGTCCATGGTGTGCAATCTCACCAATGTCCATTAAATCATTGGTCATCCGGGATACCAAATGACCTGTCTTGTTATTATCAAAGAAACGGAATGATAGCTTTTGCACGCGATCAAAAACTTTCTTGCGCATATCTGATTCAATATTTATCCCCAGCTTATGCCCCCAGTACGTAACCACAAAATGTAAGGATGCACTCACTAGATAGATGACAAGTAGTCCGAGACAAGCAAAAACAATCCATCTCCAATTACCACTTGGCAATAACCGATCTACAACCTGATTTACAGCTACAGGGAATGCGAGTTCCAGCAAAGCAGCGATAATAGCACAGGAAAAATCCAAAATAAATAAACCTCGATAAGGACGGTAATATGCAAAAAATCGCCTTAGCATGCTGTACCTCTCTTTCAGATCTTTGGTTGTTTTATTTCCCACTCTAATTTTTGGCTTTAGCTAATAGATAAAGGAAGTAGGGAGATCCAATGATGGCAACCACCAGACCTGTTGGAATTTCAGTCGGCTGCAAAACCCATCTTCCGAGGGTATCGGCTGTGATAACTAGCAAACTACCAATTAAAGCCGATGTTGGAAGTAGCAGTTCATGCCTGGAACCAACAAGACGTCGAGCAAGATGGGGGCCAATCAGTCCAACAAAACCAATACCTCCACTAACCGATACACTCGAAGCAGCAAGGCCAACAGCAACCGCTAACAGTTTCAATTGTTCACGAGATACGGATACTCCAAGACCCTTAGCTCTTGCCTCACCTAAGGAAAGTACATTCAAAAACCTTGATTTGGTGAATACGTAGGGGATGAGTATGACGATCCAAGGGAGTAATGAAACAACATCCCTCCATGTCACTCCACTAATATTTCCGGCAAGCCATAGAGATACCAGCTTATAATTTTGTTCGCTTAACTTCAGCATTAATACAATCATGGCTGAGCTTATCCCTGCACCCACAGCTATACCGGTGAGGATCAACCGTGTGGGTTGAATCCCTCCATCACGTCTATAAGAGAGAGTATAAATAAGAGCCGCCGTAGCTCCCCCACCTAACAGCGCTAGGAATGGTAATGCAAATTTGGGAACTTCCGCAGTTATCGAGTAGGTCGACACAAACAGTACCACGACCAAACCCGCACCGGCATTAATGCCAAGAATACCCGAATCGGCTAAAGCATTACGTGAAATACCCTGCATTATACACCCTGATAAAGCTAACCCTGCCCCGACCAATACCGAAATGACAATACGCGGCAAACGAAATTGCAACAGGATCAATTCTTGCTTCGCGGTCCCATGTCCTAATAATGTCTCCCATAACTCTAATGGGGAAAGATGTATAAATCCTGTATTCATACTAAGTACAAACATCGCTATTATCAGAAGGCCAAGTACCGTCATCACAAGCCATCCCGTACTTTTCTGCCTGATCTTGAGGGCTTCAGGAATCGACTCACGGATCATTTATAATTCCCTCCTTTCCTTATTCGCCAGGTAAAGGAAGAACGGAATTCCAATGAGCGAAATAAGAGCTCCGATCGGGACCTCCTGCGGAGGATTTATGATACGTGCACTAAGGTCAGCTAGCACGACCAGCAAACTTCCCAACACAGCTGAGCATGGAATGATCCATCTGTAATCCACTCCTACCAAATAACGGGCTAAGTGAGGGATGAGCAGGCCTACAAAAGCTACTGGACCTACTACTGACACTGCAGAGCCTGCAAGTACGAGTACCAATATTGTAGCAACCAATCTCACTACTTTCGTCCTTTGTCCCAGGCCTTTGGCGATTTCCTCACCCAGACTAAGCATTGAGATCGAGCGTGAGATGATGATAGCCCCTAACAGTGCCGCAACGACCCATGGAAACATGATTAATAATTGGGACCACTTGGTCCCAGCTACACCGCCTGCATACCAGAAAGCAATACTCTGCCCAATATTGAAGTGTAGGGTAATGATTTCACTTAGTGCACTGAATAGTGCACTAAGTGCAGCACCTGCCAATACAAGCCTGACTGGTGTCATGCCTCCTCTGGTTAGCGAACTGATCCCGTACACCATTCCTGCACCAATACCAGCCCCAACAAATGTACATAACATCAAATACATAAAAGACAGACCAGGAAAAAAGGCAAAACAGATTGCCATCGCAAACCCGGCTCCTGAATTCAGTCCAAGCAACCCTGAATCAGCCATAGGATTACGTGTTAGACCTTGCATGATCGCACCTGCAACAGCAAAGCTGGCGCCTACCATAACTCCGCCCAATACGCGTGGTAGACGCAATTCCATAATCGTCTGATGTTCAATATTACTTGAATCAAAATGAAAGATAGCCGACCACACAACAGAAAGCTTAATATCAGCGGCACCCAGAGATATGGCAAGAAAAATTGAAATAACTAACAATATAATACTTAAGGCGATGATGCCAGAAGCAGCAAAAGGTCGTGAATGAACTTCTTGTGAGTCCTTAGTCATCATCGGTTGGGCATTGTGACTCATTTCCTTCACCTTTCATTGTTGCTATTTCGTAGTCTCAGCCAGTTTTGTAAACTTATCCGCAATATCTTCAGACTGAATTAAAGTGGAATATGAATCAGCGGCAAAATAACTTGCCATTTCAACTTCAATAACACGGCCGTTCTTTACCGCATCTAACTGAGTCCATGTAGCCGGAAGCTGCGGAGGCTCTTTGCCCTCTATAGTAAGCACAATCAAATAGTCACCCACATAATCTCCTACAGTCTCCCATGACACTTCCAGACGGTCTATTTTTTTGTCTATAATCTCGCTCTTTACTTTAGGAGTTGGCTTCAGGCCAAGGATATCATACGCTGCCTTACCTCCTCTTTCACCTGTATTCCCCACGACCATTAAATATTTATCTACTGTGACATAATCTACGATTGATAGTGTTGCATCTTCAGGGATCACGCTCTTAACTTTGTTGCGAGCAACCTCAGTACGTTTATCAAAATCAGCCAACCAATTCTTCGCTTCCTCTTGACGGCCTAAAATGTCACCCATGGCTGTAATTTCCTCTTGAATTGACGAATACTCGGTAGTATCGAATACCACGGTTGGGGCTATTTTGGAGTAATTCTCGTAATCATCTTTGTTCCAAGTAATAATTATGTCTGGAGACAAATCCAGAACCTTTTCCATAGAGATACTACCATCACGTCCAATTTCCTGAACAGAATCTGGTACAAACGGCTTTAAGAAGGCCGCATAGTCCATTAGTGTTTTGGATGCCCCAACAGGAGTGACGCCTACTGCCAGAACTTGTCCCAAGTGCCAATCAACAACCACTCGTTCAGGATGGGTAGGAATAGTAACTTCCCCCATAACCGTAGATATTTTGCGCATGCCCTTATCTTCTGTGTTGTGATTAGCACCATTTTGTGTAGCTTCCGTTCCCTGATTTGCCTTTCCTTCTGCAACACCCTGACTATTCGTCTGGTTAGAGCCCCCATTCGAACAAGCAGTAAGCATTAACGTAAAACATAACATCAGCGTTAATCCTATCTTCGATCCTGTACTTCTCAGCATTGAATTTTCCCCTTCTCCCCTATATTGATAACGATTATCATTATCAATATAGCTAGATGAGCCTGAATTGCCCATGGAGGATATGAACACTTTCCATGGACTATCTGAATTACCTAATAATTTCACTTTCGATTTATACTGACTTGGCGTTATTCCAACCTGCTTCTTGAACAGGCGTGTAAAATAAAACACGTCACTATAACCCACACTCGCAGCGATCTCCTGGATACTGACATCACTGCACATCATAATTTCCTTCGCTTTAGCCATCCGCGTCTGTATCACATATTCAATGGGACTTCTACCAGTACGTTGCTTAAACTGCTTGGATAAATATTGTATGCTGTAACTCCATAACTCAGCTAATGACTCAAGAGTAATGGGTTCATAGTAATGTTCGTGAATATACTGAATGATCTGTTCTATTAAATCCGTCTTTTTGGGGGTAACCCCCTGAAGTTGAAACTGGCGGACAAGCTCATGTACAAATTGATACAGCCGAATTTTCACTTGAAATCGTTCCAAGCTTGCTCCGCGATGCCATCCCTGATGCATAGATTCTACATGTTGATATAAAATGACTGGTGCTAGCGGCTCACAATAATATTGAAGCTGAAAGGGATTGTTCATGAGATAAGTCTTCTGGATGCTCTTTCTAGCTTTCGTGGGCATACTACCTTTGTATAAGATGTAGAAATATGTACATTGCTCTTGTCCAACCTCAACAACGATATGACTTCCTTTACCCGCATGCAATAGATAAAACCTTTTAGTTACATGCTTATCCCCATCCAGCCAAATGGTAGCTTGACCCTGCACCACATATATAAATCCACTAGATGGAAGCAAAAACTGTTGCCTTCCCGCACTAGTAATTACAACCTGACGAATATCCATCGGCTGAATCAATGCATGCTCCCATAGCTGGATATACTGTTCCCAGTTCATTCTTCATCCTCCAATATAGGCAATTGCCTGATTCAGAATCCCATATCTGTTCATCAAGCCGTATCCATTACTTCTTCTTAAATAGGGTGCTAGCTTGATAGATGATCATTATGTCATTGATAAGGATAAGGATAACGATATCGATAATGATTATCATTGTCAATTATAAATAAATAGAGGATACTCCCAGCAACTAGTGCTTCGGAACACCCTCCATAATACTCGCAACAATTTTCTGATTTTATAAGGTTGATGATTTTACGGTTGTTCAACCCTTGGATCATAATTACATATATATTTCCGCTTCAATTGAAGATAACAAATCCATTGCCCTTTGCTTATTATTCTCGTATTCCACCATGTTGTTGTATTGCACTTTCCATACATAGCTATCAATAAAATGAAAGAGTAATTGATATGTGTCTTTTTTTAAGGCACGCAAAGGATCATGATCTCTGTCCTGTTTGCCGTACCCTTTTAAGAAGGATTCATTCGTAATCCATGGACTTGCAAACTCAAAATCCACATCGCCAAATAACGCTCTATCTGCATCAATGATAGCTGCAAGCTCATATTTATTCGTGATCTTATTTAATCTGACAAGTATATTCCCTGCCCATAAATCAGCATGAATAAGTTGGGGAATCGTTATATTTTCATACAGCCTTGAAGTATCTTCATATATCTTAATCATTCTGCTAACCACACTTTCACCAAAAACCTCGTATTCCAGGCACTTTACTCCTGTCTCTATTGCCTGCGCCCGTAGAAAATCAACCCAATGATCGTATCCACCCGTTTGCTGAATATCTGATACCCTACCGAATTTTGAGCCGATAATAGAATGTATCTCTGCAGTCCATCTGCCCGCTTGTTCATACAATTCTGCCTTAACATCTTGCGGGATACTCTCATCTGATAATGGGACACTCGGTATATATTCTGTAATCATATAGTCTCTATCAACGATACTTTTAGTAGAATCACACACAAGAACCGTGGGACAAGGTATTTGATTCTTGGAAAATAAGGTATACACTTCGACTTCAGCATTCATTAAATGTTGTTCAAAAGGTAATAGGAATTGCCTGTTTACGGGTCCCACCCTAAAAATGAATTCGCGCATCGGTGAATGCAGAACAAGTTTGTAAGTTGTATTAAAGAGTCCGCCTTTTAAGAGTGAATACTCGATCTCGCTAGATGAACCGAAATGTTTCTGAACGACTTCATAGATTTTCTGCGCGGGTAATTCTTCATATAGTTTAGAGCTAACATTCATCTTGTACCTCTCCTACAAATTTAGTCTATTAATATCCATCAACATTTGATATATCATATTTAGATAAAAACCTATTTTAATTCTAACGTATTCATTCTATATTTCAAAGGGTTTTACGGCCGTATCATAAGTCACTATTGCTGAATTGCCTATTTTGTCGTATATTCAACATATAAAATCCTATTGTCATCGAAAAATAAACATCAAAAATTGATTCGCTCAATTCAAATATGATATATCAAATTAGTGAGGAGAATCATTTTGGAGCAAATCCCATTATACCAACATATCGTGAACGCTCTAAAGGCGCAGATTGAATCTGGAGAACTACAAATCGGAGATCAACTTCCAACTGAAGCACAAATATCGAAGACTTACAACGTGAGTCGGATTACGTCAAAGCGGGCTTTGACAGAACTTGAGAACGCTAATTTGATCTATAGGGTTCAAGGGAAGGGGAGCTTCGTGAATGCTATGCAACCGTCCCTCCAGCCCAATAACAAATCTAGCAAAGAGATTCTGCTCGTTCTCCCGTTCAACCACAATCCAGGTCTTGGCGATTACGAGAAGGGCATCAATGAGTATCTCAAGACGACCGACTATACATTAAACATTCAATCCAGTACGATCGTCAGCCAACACAAACTGCTAGAGGCTGCGCTTCAAAGCGCCAATTCGGGGTTGATCTTCTACCCCGTAAACAGCATTTCAGATCTAGGCATGCTGTATCAATATCATATGTCGAAATATCCGATAGTAACGATGGATAAATATATTGAGGGCATTCCGCTCCCTTCCGTTGTCTCCGATAACTTTGCAGGAGGGTACCTGGCTTGCAGTCACTTGATCGAGAATAACCACAAGAAAATTGCCTTTCTCTCCTCTTTGAAGGTCGAGAATTCCTCGTCAATCAGGGAGCGTTATTTTGGTTATCTAAAGGCGTTGTATGATTACAACTTAATCGATCACAGCGTGAGTGATTTAACCGAGCGTTATTTAATTCATGATAACGATAACGGAAGAGAATATTATACCCATTTCATACAATCCGTTATGGAGCAAGGAATTACGGGGATTGTAGCTGAGAATGACCTGATCGCCATTGAGATCATGCAAATTGCTAAAGAGCTGGGATTATCGATCCCCGATGATTTCTCGATTGTAGGCTTTGATAACATTCACCTTTCCAGCTTTGTTGAACCTAAGCTGACCACGATATCTCAAGATTTTGAACAAATGGGATACCTGGCTGCACAAAACCTAGTAGAGATCATAGAGAATCCTCAGAATCAACCGCAAGAGAATATTGTGGTTCCGGTAGAGCTTATCGAACGTCAAACCGTGAAGAGACTATGACGCCTATTACTAAATCCAACTAAAAGGAGATTCTACATGCTGCATTATATCGACACACGACAAGGCACCAACAACAAACATTCCTATTCCAACGGGAATACACTCCCTTATACCTCTGTCCCTTTCGGCATGAATCACTTTGTCGTACAGACTAACAATGAGGGAAGTTGGTTCTTCAATCCACATGACCGTGTCTTTCAAGGCATTCGTTTGACGCACCAGCCAAGTCCATGGATGGGCGACTTTGCCCATTTTCTCATGACACCTATTGCTGATGACAAAATCAGAAGTTCCGTGTTTTCTTGCCAAAGCTCTTATCGGCCGGAAGAAGCCATTTTCAAGCCTCACTACGTCAAAGTAAAACAACAACGCTATAACATCACAACTGAGCTGGTTCCGACCTGTTATGGAGCATCCATGCAAATCCAATACAATTCCAAGCAGCAAGCTGGATTCGTGCTGAATGTGAAGAACAAGAGTCAGTTTCATATCGATGCAGCGAATCGCAAAATCACTGGTTATGTCAGCAACTTCGCAGGCTGTCATGATGATCAATTCCGGATGTATGTATCCATGAGCTTCAGTCATGACATCGATCTGGATGCATCGGGTTACTATAATAACGAAGGCGAATTAAGCAATGAGTTGGCTGTAAGCGGCATGGATCAGCATGTTGTCATTCGATTTAAGGACTGCGAGAAGGATACCCTGAATGTTAAGCTGGCGACTTCATTTATCAGTATAGAACAGGCCGAGTTAAATCTTCAGCGTGAGCTGCATTTGTCTATGAATGAAGTGAAAGAACAAGCAACCCTAGCCTGGAACCATTATTTGAATAAAATCCAAGTTACGCATTCGAACGAGGAATATTTACGGACCTTCTATACTTGCTTATATCGAATGTTCCTCTTCCCACAGAAGTTCTATGAATTGGATGCCAATATGGAGTCGATTCATTACGACACTACAGCTAGAGCCGTAAAGAAAGGGATTCTCTATACCAATAACGGATTCTGGGATACATACAAATCCGTATATCCGCTCTATTCTATCATTGCTCCACAAGAATACGAGGAGATGCTCGAAGGTTTCCTGAACTCCTCCCGCGAAACTGGCTTCTTGCCCAAGTGGTTATCACCGGATGAACGTGGCCTAATGCCAGGTACGCTTATTGATGCGGTTATTGCGGACGCTGCCGCCAAAGGAATTGGAAGTCATTTAATGCCTGAACTGCTTGATGCGATGTTGAACGCAGCAACGACACAAAGCGATAAGGATTGTTACGGTCGCCAAGGAACGCTGGATTATATCAAATATGGTTACGTTCCAAATCATTATCACGAAAGTGTTAATCATACGCTGGATTACGCCTATAGTGACTACTGCATCAGCACCGTAGCTGAGGTCTTAGGCAAAGCTGATGTGGCTGAGCATTATAGACAAAGTGCATTGAACTATAAGAACATCTTTGATTCTGAGACGGGCTTCATGCGCGCGAAAGACCAACATGGCCAATTCCGTGATCATTTCAACGATATTAGCTGGGGACTTGACTATGCCGAGGGTAGCGCATGGCAAAGTAGCTTTGCGGTATTTCAAGACTTCCAAGGCTTGATCGAGGCTTATGGTTCTGAGGAACGTTTTTTTGATAAAATTACTGAATTATGCAATAAAGCGCCGGACTTTGATGTGTTAGGCTACGGTTTTGAAATTCATGAAATGAGCGAAATGGCAGCCGTCGATTTTGGCCAGGTAGCTATTTCAAATCAGCCGAGCTTCCACATTCCATATCTGTTCAATTATGTCGGCGAACCGGCTTCCTCTCAGGTCGTAATCAAGCAGATTTTAACCCATCTGTTTAACAGCGGCTTTGACGGATTCCCTGGCGATGAAGACAATGGCAGCATGTCCGGTTGGTATGTATTCAGCTCCATGGGCTTCTACCCGGTATGCCCGGGAAGTAATGAATATGTGCTCGGCATTCCGCTATTTGATAGTGTCACGATTGAACTTCCGGATGGCAAGCAAATGCAGATTCATACCGACAACAATAACCCACAGTCCAATTTCGTTACCAACGTCAAGTTGGAAGGTGAGGATTATACCAAACTGTATATTACGTACGATGATATTATGGAAGGAAAATCACTAGATTTTCGCCTTGGATTAGCTCCAAGCTACCGTTCTTATGAACCGCAGGAGCTTCCCTTCTCACTATCAAAACGTAACAAGTAACCCTAAAAACCCCGAAGAGTAGACACTAAAAAGGTCGCTCCTTCGGGGTGCTTTTTTGTATACTTAAAAAATCTATGATAATTACATATAAAGCGAAGCTAGTAATATCCCTAGACTTTCTTGATAAATTTGTTCAAACTGCGATAAGGGAAGTGGATTCGTTCCTTGCCCTAATTCAATCGTAAAACCTGGCCTTCTCCAATCTTGGATGAACCAATCCTTGAAGCCAGCCCAACTCTCTACATACTCTATAGGCTCATAACCGCTCACTCTTGCAAACTCATTAACAATCACTTCAGATTCAGGTGGCTGAAGCCCTTCAAAGCCCCAATAAATGACCCTTCCCTGTGTATGAAAGGCTAACACACGGCTGAAGTTACTGTTCCACGTTAAATTAGCCATCGCTTGCGACTCTGGCTCCGTAAGTGGCGCCGTTCCTGGATAATCACGAGGAGATGGTGCTTGTGGACCTATTTCCGCTTGTCGTTCCCATAACGCTGGGAACTGGTTATTTAAATCAACCCCACGAATATTGGCCTTCCATCCACTGAAATCGCTGCTTCCTCCATTTATAGCAAGTACATCACTTCGATAAGGTTCGTCACTCGGTAGTCCGATCACGACTAAATCGACACCATCAGGATCAACCATTGGAACAAGAGATAGCGTGGTCGTCTCATATAATGGATTCATTGCGAGCCCACGTATGCTACCATTATTCGTTAATGCTAGTAAGTATTCATTTAGAAACCGAATGAGGACAGGTGTTGTGATCCATTCATTCGCATGAAAAGAGGCGTTTGCGTGGACCTGTTTAGGACCGATACCGAGACGAATTTCAGGAATAACTTTACCCATTACCGAGTTACCAATTGACTGGATGCGGATAAATGGGTAAATCTCAGCGAGGTTGTTAAGGTCCTCCAGCATATCTCCATAATCATATGGTCTTATTGTTTGAACCACTAAGTTAGTAACGCGACTTGGAATCTGAATAATCTGACCGATACGAAGATAATTCGCTTGAATTGATGGATTAAGCAGCATTATAGTGTCCTGCGGTACACCGGCTGTCCTAGCAATCTGCCAAATCGTATCCCCAGGAACGATCTGATATTCTCGTGTCATATAACCCGGTATATTCACCGTTTGTCCTATCATTAATGCTTGTGGATTCATGCCCGGATTTGAATCAAGCAGAAGCTGTATTGGAACCCCAAACAACTGACTATATCCCCAGAACGAATCACCGCCGCGAACCCTTATTTCCATACGGTTACATCCTCCTTAAAGTTTTACGAAGTAAAACTTACATCGTAAGCATAGGCTTATGCCCTGACTCATTGTATGTAGAGCGTAAGTTGATGGTTCGCGATGAATAGGTCAACGTTTACCCATGATGATGCATGGAAGAAAAAAGAAATCGCTCCTTAGAGGGCGACTCCTTTATGTTATCCTGAAAAAAATTAACCATTTTAGGCTCGAAGTAGCGGAGAGAACACGAGGTTCTTTTCTATATACTGGAAATAAATTATGATTAAGCTACTATTTCTCTCAAAGGAGCTCTACTATGCATGTTCTTCCTGAACAGAAAATCCGGCAAATCCAGCAGCTGTTCCCCTCTTTCTCTCATGTCCCCGATGATAGTTGGAATGCTGCAGAAATCCTCTCCATTACTCCCTCTACCCCACACTCCATTCGAGAAGGTCATATGCTTCAGCATGCCATGTTCATTATGGGCGGACAGATTCGTATTTTCAAAATAAGCCCAACAGGTAGAGAGATTACCTTGTATCGCGTGAGTAGTGGTCAGTCCTGCGTACTTATGATGGCAAGCATATTAGGGGAAACAGAATACGAGGCATCGGTCTCGATTGAAGAGAATACGGAGGTTCTACTGCTTCCTGTACACGTATTTAGAGGTTGGATGGACACCATCAAGCCGATTAGACAATACATCTACAAGCAATTCATTGATCGCATGACGAATGTTACCCAGCTCCTTGAAAATATCGCTTTCCAACCCATTCCTTATCGGATTGCAGAATACTTAATCTTAGCATCGGCAAATACAGACCATATACTCCTTACTCATGAACAACTTGCCATCGAAATTGGCACATCCCGCGAGGTTATCACCCGCGTCTTACGCGATTTTGTCAATTTAGGTGCCATTAGGTTAAGCAGAGGGAAAATTAAAATTATTGATCATCATATTTTGCAGAATACATTAGATCGGTTTGTGTGACATTGTCACGGAAGAATGATCCTCTCTCTCCTACAATTATGCTGAGTTTATCAATATTTTATGGGAGGTAGATGATGACACATTATTACGACCGTACTAATCTGCAACGCATTCCTGATCTTATGAAGCTGGCTCCACAAGCTGCCAATTCCTTTTTGGCATTCGAGCAAGATGTCTTTCATGCTTCAGATATCATTGCCGCAAAAGAGAAGGAACTCATTGCTGTGGCCGTGGCCCATGTGACGGGCTGTCCTTATTGCATCGATGTACATGTCAAGAAGTGCAAAGCGCTGGGCGGCACGCAGGAGGAAATATTCCAAGCAGTATTAATCGCCACTTCTACACAAGCCGGGGCCTTACTCAGCCATGCGACACATGCCCTCATCGCATTCGAAGAAAACGCCGATAATCCTACGCCCAAAATACCGCCCGATTCAACTCCGGATTGCTTTTGTTAAAAGGAACGAAATTGCATTAGCCTATATAAATAGGAGAAGTCCTTCTAATTGGCGGACTTCTCCTATTATATTAGCGAACTATGCGATAAGGCAGGGCAGTCTACGGTTCCAGTGGAATGCTCTCAATAGCTGTAAAAAACACATCCAGAAGATCTTTATCAAAGTTTTCTTGTATGTATTTAGATATAAGATATAACTCCTCCTCAGTGCCATACTCTAGGCATGCACGCCCTTCGCACCATAGTACGGTACACTGAAAAGTCTGTCTCACGTGCTCAATAACATAATCTTGCTCCACGAATTCACGGCTAGTTGCCAACGTCATCACTTCCTATCTGATACAAAGGATTCAAAGTATAGTATAAGGTCAACCCATAACATGGATCAATCTTATAAATAATCTCGACGTGCGCGGAAGCCGCGGCCTGGATTGTTAAGACGATGAAGATCAAGTTATAAACCAAAAGGGTATCCCAAAAGCCCAGAAATGGCTGATGGGATACCCCCTTTACATATCATGCAATACTATTTATGATTCGTTATTTGTATGAAACGCTGAAGGATGGTTGCCGCCTCGGCACGAGTCACTGTCCCCGATGGATCGAGTACATTCTCCCCTTTTCCAGATAGGAGACCTGATCCAACCGCCCATTGCACCGCGTTAGAAGACTCCGAGGAAACTTTGCCGGCATCCGTGGAATCTGCAAGCGTACTGGTCGCACTAACGTCCATTCCCATGAATTTCGCATAGTTATAGACGATCACCGCTAGCTGTTCACGTGAAATAGATTGTTCTGGAGCAAATCGCTTGCTATCAACACCCTTAACAATGGCGTTCGTGCTTGCCCATGCAACTGCATCATTGTAATAGGTATCTGTTCCAACATCTTGGAATGAATGAGTTCCCCCACTCGGTTGTCCAGCCAGACGGTGCATAACCGTGACTAACATACTACGAGACATTGCCGTATTTGGGCTAAAGCTTGTCTCTGAGATACCAGAGAACAGTCCCTTTTTCACCATATTATCGATCGCAGAAGCCGCCCAATGGCTGCTCACATCATTGAAAGACATGTCCGAATTACTACCCGGAACTTCGACAAAAATCGGATTAGAATAGAACCACATGCTGGTATAATTCCGATCATTGATATGATTAAAACGCTGCTCATTCTCTTCCGCTGTCGCCGTTCCCTCATAATCAAAGGACTGGTCTTTCAGTGGTTCACCGTTCTTCGTATAGCCATCTACATCGACGCCAAGATTTGTACCACGCAGACGATAATAGCGGCTGGTATCTGCCGGCACTGTGTAATTAATAGTGTAATAACCTTCGGTATCCGGTTGTCCCCAGTCTGCTTCAGTGAATCGTTTTACGATTTTCGTTGTATCATTCGTTGTATTACTAGCATATTCGCTCTCATCAAGACGACCTGTAACCTCACCAGAGATCAGATCGATATGATCCACCTTGACCTTATTATCAACTTTGGTTTCATGCTCTGAAATCGGTGCATAGTTATTGAACTCAGGGCTCTTGAAACGAATGGTAATGTTCGTGTTATCGCCTGCAGACACTTGCAAATCCTCGCCCATTCCTGCTTTCTTACCGTTTCCACTTGCCGTAAAATCGAGCGCATTGATGAGGTCGCCATAGACGGCGAAGGATTTACCCGAGCGCATACCATCTACTACATCCTTGAAGGTGTTCCCTTCAACCCATGTGTAGTTTCTGGAGTATTCACTTGGCCAGTATCCGCTGGAATACTTGCGGTTGCTGCTAACCTTGAAGTGAAAGTCCGAATTGGTAAAATTCCAGAAACGTCGGCCCTCACCAAGCAAAGCATCCCAAACACCGCCAACCTGCGAGATCATGACATCTGCACCGCCGTAAATATCAGCAAGTTCAGAACGATTCTCGCTAGCAGCCATCTGATTGCCTGGCATTCCTTCCATACCGAATACAATGTCAGGGGCTATATCATTCAATTTACGCAAGTCTTCAATGGTGACTACGCCACTGTTACTACCATTGTGCCTGGATGGATGGTTCAGTAAGACATAGCTTTCAGGATAATACTTTTTCAGCCATTCCACCGCTTCAAAGCTCTTATCTTTGTCGGGTTTGAGCTCATCCTTAGTAGGCCGCTCCCCCCATTTCTGAGCTTCATTCGAAGTGAATTGATCACTTGTGGTATCGTAGCTGTACAAATATTCAAACTGATGAATTGCATCTATCGGCACAGCATCACTTTTCGAATCAACAATCCCAACCGAGGCATGATCAAGTCCCATCATATCCCATTCAAAGCCGGGGTAAATTATTTTTCCTGCATATTTCCCACTCTTCTGCAGCTCGGTAATCTTGCTCTCCTGATCTGCAATAGCTTCCCAACGGGCGCTATCCTTCTCATTGCCCTCCGGATTTCTTGGCGAGTTACGAAGGTGATCCGTTACGACAAGATAATCAAACGGTGTACCATAGTTCAATGAAGCCATTGCATCCTCCGATAGACTATCCAAATCCTCACGGAATGCGGCATTCAAGACATTTTCAAGTTTCAAACTAGGTTCAGAAGCATCATTCGATTGCACCGTATGTGTATGATACTCACCCGACATCCATTTGCCGGTATTCGTATTTGGCTTGTCTGCAGCCGCGGATGCCGTCAACATCGTCTGAGACAACGTTAGTAAGGCAAGTGAAGTACAAATAAAGGATTTGAATCTTCTGTTCATCATGTAGTAATCTCCTCTGTTGTATAATTGCACAAATCATCGATCTTCCCAACCAATTTGCAACTATTATAGTCTGAAGGAGTTTTGTTAATTAACAGCGTTATTCTTGTAAACTATTTGTAAAGGAGTTTTCTATGTATTAAATTAACTGAACAATAAAAATACCCCAAACCGCTAGGTTTGGGGCATTAAGCTCTGAATTATAGTTTTACAACGTTCTCGGCTTGTGCTCCGCGTTGGCCTTGTACGATGTTAAATTCAACACGTTGACCTTCGTCCAAAGATTTATAACCGTCTCCAACGATCGCGCTAAAGTGTACGAATACATCATTTCCGCCTTCAACTTCGATAAAACCAAAACCTTTTTCTCCGTTAAACCATTTCACTGTGCCTGTTTCCATAATTATTACCACCTAATTAAAATTTACATGACTTTCTTATCTTTTAAAAATAAAAAAAATTCACATATGGTACAAGGTTATTAAATCTAGAATAACCCTCTACGCTATGCGAATTACTTAGGTCTCTATCTCAATAAACTTATTATAGCACATCTAAGGTCATTAAGATACCTATTCGCGGATATAGGGTTTAATTGGAAAAAGACACCCTCTCAGGTGTCTCCTCTGTTAAATTTGGATCGCAATTTGAATGACATACTTATCTGGATCCCCAACAGCTATATAACTAAGTAAATCATATTCGTATGCGTTGCCCGTAATGGTTAAATTACTAGCAGCAATATATGATTTTAGCTTCTCATAAGACTTAGGCAAACTTTCATATGATCCCTTGTGATTCATAATCACATATCTACCCTTTGGCTTGATATACATTAGCTCGCCTTCATGTTTATACCTGATTTTATTGCAATAATAATCGGGGTCATAGACCCCTTCCTCTATATGGGTCTTGCAAATGATCGTACCGATAGAAAAGTCATATTCGATATGGTGTTCGTCGCAATAATCAAATATCCCATATAATTTTCGGACATGATCCTTTTCCCCACCGTCTTTCGCTAGCCTAACCGCAAGGAAATACTCTTCCTCACATTCCATGACCCAAGGCTCTCCACAATTAACATGAAGCGCACGATCAGTATTATCTATTGCTCCCTGTAAAAGCCTCTGCATTCGCTCTAACTTTCTTCGCTCTTCAACCAACTGCTTCTGTTTTTGCTTGAGCATTGTTAAAAAATGCTCTGTATTTTGGTCCTTCATATATTCCTTTATCTCATTCAACGACGTTCCAGTCCCTTTCAAGACCGCAATAATATCAAAGGTATAAAACTGCTTGTAAGAATAATAGCGATAACCGTTTTCCTTAACGATCTCCGGTTTTAATATGCCAATGTCATCATAATGGAATAACGTATGCTTCGTTACCCCGCATACCTTGGCGAATTCACTTGTCGTAAAGTATTGATCATAGTCCGTTGACATTTTTATTCTCCCCTCTTGACTGTCGGGTTACCCTATAGTTCACAATACATAACGTAACAGCGATTCCCTGTCAAGGAGCATCGTTCGCTACTATCTACCTGAGGGAGGGTTAGCTAGAACACATACTTTTGATATATACATCTATGGAGGATTACTAATGTCTACACTTCAACTATCTAAACTTCAACGCTGGATAGTGCTGGCGATTGTGTCCAGCGCACTGTTTCTGATCGTCATCGACATGACGGTTCTGTACACGGTTCTGCCGCAGCTAACTCATGATCTCGCTGCTTCCGCTTCGGAAAAACTTTGGATAGTTAACATTTATCCACTCGTGATGGCAGGGCTATTGCCCGGTCTAGGTACACTAGGAGATCGTCTTGGGCATAAAAAACTCTTCGTTACCGGACTTGCTGTCTTTGGGATTGCTTCACTGATTGCGGCCTACGCACCGGCACCATATGTACTTATTACCGCACGTACCCTGCTTGCTATTGGTGCAGCCATGATGATGCCTGCAACACTTTCGATCATTCGTACGACCTTTTCGGATGAGCGTGAACGCTCACTGGCTGTTGGTATTTGGGCATCCGTCTCATCTGTTGGAGCTGGTATGGGTCCACTCGTTGGTGGTTTCTTACTGGAACATTTCTGGTGGGGATCGGTTTTCCTCATCAATATTCCTATAGCTATTCTCGCACTGATCTTGGGCATTTTTCTTATCCCCAACCGTAAAGGGAATGAGAATAAAAAGTGGGATTTATTTGGTTCCGTCCAGATTATGATTGGCCTCATTGGCCTCGTATATGCAATTAAGGAGATCAGCAGACGTGAAGGCTCATATATAATCGCTTTGATTTCCGCCGTAATTGGAATCGTAGCAATGATCTTTTTTATACGTCGTCAACGTAAGCACCCTGATCCATTAATCGATTTCTCTCTTTTTAGAGATTCACGCTTTACTACAGGAGTGGTGACAGCACTGCTGTCTTCCTTCGCACTTGTTGGAATGGAGTTGGTCGTGACCCAGCGACTCCAGCTTGTCCTAGGGTATTCTCCCCTAGAGGCGGGCGTGTATGTTGTATTTACTTCAATAGCTTCCTTCATCTCAGGTATACTCATCGGGTTAGTGTTACATCGTGTTGACAAGATGAAGGTACAATGGGTCTGTCTGTTTGTCTCCGGCTTGGGGATGGGTGCCTTTCTGCTCTTCCATAACGGAAATATAACCTTACAGATCGCATCCCTAATGATTCTGGGTGCAGGTCTTGGTGGAGCAATGACAACTGCCTCAAATTCAATCATGCTTCATGTCCCAATCGAAAAGGCAGGCATGGCCGCATCCATAGAGGAAGTATCGTTCGAGCTTGGTAGTGCCCTAAGCATTACGCTTCTTGGTAGTCTTTCTTCGTTCGTTTATACAGCTTCAATCGTTATTCCTGAAGGACTAGCCGTACCGCCGGTCGTTCAAGATAGCCTTGACGAAGCTCTTTTGGCCGCAGAAAATATGCCCGTTGCAGCTGGATCTACTCTCGCCCAAATAGCACAGTCGGCTTTTGATAAGTCATTTGCTGTTGTCCTGGCAACTGCGACAATAATCCTTTTGGTCGCTGCGTTTATGATCCGATCCGCAACACATCGTAGAAAGGTTTGGGGCAATAAGCAATAAGCTGTCGCCTTCACTAAGATAGATATACCAATATCTGAACAAGGATTCATCAATAAAAAAAGCGCCCCAAACATATTGTTTAGGGCGCTTAACTTTAGATTAAAGTTTTACGACATTTTCGGCTTGTGGACCGCGGTTGCCTTCTACGATGTTGAATTCAACGCGCTGGCCTTCGTCCAAAGATTTATAACCGTCTCCAACGATTGCGCTAAAGTGTACGAATACATCATTTCCGCCTTCAACTTCGATAAAACCAAAACCTTTTTCTCCGTTAAACCATTTCACTGTGCCTGTTTCCATAATTATTACCACCTAATTAAAATTTACATGACATTCTTATCTTTTTAAAAATAAAAAAAATTCACATATGGTACAAGGTTATTAAATCTAGAATAACCCTCTACGCTATGCGAATTACTTAGGTCTCTATCTCAATAAACTTATTGTAGCACATCCAAGGCCATTAAGATACTCATTAGCGGGTATAGGGTTAAATTGGAAAAAGACACCCTCTCAGGTGTCTCTTCTGTTTGCTCCATATTTCTACATTTACACTTGTTTGAATTCAATCCAATCGATCTGCAAACCTGGTTTGACAAAGTCAAACTTCAATTCATAAAGGCCAGCTTCCAGCTCTATTTTCACGAGCTTCTGTTTGATCCATCTGCCGTCTGTTCCATTCGTTTGAATGGTCGTCATTGCTTGATCATTCAGCGTCACGTTACAAGCGCTTTGGGCTAAGTTGGTATCAGGAGACATGATATTGACAATGATCCGGTACTGACCAGCCTCATCTACCTTCATAAAGGTCGATCCACTAGTAGCAGGTTTTATCTGTGTATTCTGAGACAATGCCTGTACTTGATTCGGTACAAGAGATGGATTGGCCGTAAAATGATGAACCGTCTCTTCAATCACTTGTTTTCTGGAAAACACAGGTGCGGACATAATGAACTCGCAAATATTGATCGCGTTCCGTTGGAGTTCTCCGCGAGTTAAGGAGCCATTTTCCAAAGATTCAATCGTATTATCATCTAAAGAGTTAATCTCTGCGCCGTAATTATTAACGACCATATATAGATCATTTTGTGCGCGCACCATCGCGTTCGTATATTTATTACTTGGAGCCCCTCCATGGACAACGTCATTCATCACAGCCCACCAATCTGTCATGACGATACCTTTAAAGCCCCATTCTTTGCGAAGAATAGTAGTATTTAAGTCATAGTTAGAAGCTGCCCAATGCCCGTTGATCGGATTATAAGAAGTCATAATCGAATTCGCGCCGCCCTGCTTCACTGCCATTTCAAATCCTTTTAGATAAATCTCCCTTAGGGCACGCTCAGATACAACGGCATTTACCTTACTGCGATATTTCTCCTGGTTGTTACAAGCGAAATGCTTCAATGTAGCATTTGAGCCGCCTTTCATAATACCGCGAGTACATGCCGTAGCAAAAATCCCAGTAATCAACGGGTCCTCTGAAAAATATTCAAAGTTACGCCCATTGAGCGGACTACGTCTGATATTCAAACCAGGCCCAAGCAACGCGTCAATGTTGTTGCTAAGTAATTCTTGACCTTCCATGACATAAAGCTCTTCAACCAATTCAGCATTCCAAGTTGCCGCTAACAAGGTACCAATAGCAACCTGAGTCGCCTTTAATCCGCTATCCATACGAATTCCTGACGGACCATCTGCCGTACAAGCAACCGGAATACCATAATTGTATAAACTGTCGCTTACGCCCCCAAAAGCCGAAGCCGTACCCGGTGTGACCAACGGACTGCTCATGCCTTCACCTCTGACAATTGCGGCTAGATCTTGATCGCTGAGCTGAGCGATAAAAGCTTCCATGCTGACCTTTTGGTCATAAACATCTTGCAATTTATACCCTTTGTCACCGGTTTGCTCCAAGGTTCCAGGTAGATTATTTTCGATCCGTTCCGCCAAAGAAATCTTTCGAGTTGGTACTTCTGCAGAGGTGAGCTCATACGAACCGTCTTCCCGCCGCACACCCGGCTTCATTCTCGCAAAGCCTTCCGTTGGTGCCAGCGCTTCCTCCAACTGCTCCACGACTTGAAGAGTTTCCACAACGAAACCGATTTGTTCTTGAACGCCTATTTCCACCAGATTTCTGACACTGTTTCCGACATAAAAGTGATACGTCCCTGCTTCCAAGACATACGCAGAAAGATGCCCTGTCACGCCACTGTCATCATAGGACGCCATAGAATGCACAGGGAAGCTTACCGTAAGTCGCTGCGATTCACCCGGCTCAAGAGTTTTCGTCTTACCGAACGCTGCCAGAACTTTTGCAGGTTGGCCCAGCTTTCCTTGTGGTGCCTCATAATAGACCTGAACGACCTCTTTACCTGCAAAAGTTGTTCCAATATTCTGTACGGTTACACTTAGTTCGAAGTATTGTTCTCCTTCTTTGGTGACCAGAATGGCCTCCTCAGGCTCGATTGTAAACTCTGTATAAGATAAACCAAATCCGAATTCAAACTGGACTTTATCCGGGCAGAACGTCTCAAAATAGCGATACCCTACATAGATATCTTCTTCATAAACGCTTGTAAACTCATGACCATAGTTACGGGTTGACGGATAATCCTCGATTGAATAAGCAATCGTATCGGTTAATTTACCACTAGGTGTCACTTCTCCGACCAGCACGTCGGCAATCGCATTGCCGCCTTCCATGCCACCTTGCCAAGCATAGATCACACATGGAATCGGATGCACATAACCTTCATCATTCATCCAGCTCATATCGATAATATTCGATACATTCAGCACCACGATGGTTTGTTCAAAATATGTAGTGACTTGTTTCAGCATTGCTGTTTCATCTGCGGTTAACTGGTAACTTCCCGGCTCATTAGCATTATCCTGATCTTCGCCTGCCGTACGTCCAATCACAATGATCGCCTTGTCCGATTTCTTGCGTGCCTCAGTGACCAGTTCATCAGTTAAAGGCATTTCTTTCTGATGCCATGGCTCTGCAGCCCATCCGCCTCCACCGTTATCAAATGGGTTTGTCTCAATCCACTTTTCATATACATTGGCTAAGTCTTCGTTGATTGTAATATGCTGCTTACTCCGAAGACCATCTAGCAAATTGGTTGTATGTGTAACATGAACGCTACCGCCCGAACCTGTACCGCTACGATAATAATTAACTTGAGTTCTGCCAAAGATTGAAACGCTTTCTTTATCTTGAATCGGAAGAACATGGCCTTCATTTTTTAGCAAGACAGCACCTTCTGCAGCTACTTTTCTGCTAAAATCAGCAAAACCTTCTAGTGGAACTCCTAGCATCTGTCTATTCATGTGTTACCTCCTGATTGTCATCTCGATACCTAATTAATACTTCTATATAAAGATACATCATCCCTTTCAGATTTGATAGAATCAAATATAATATACATAATTGTTATAGAATTATAAGTTTATCTGGAGGGTTCATCATGCTTGATCAGGATTTCAGAAGAGCGAACGCCCTACTCAATCAACATATAACGCAAATTGCCGGAGAACAGGTTTCTTTCCGCATTCATTATTGGGGGTTTATGCCCTCTCATTATAATAACTCTCTACACCGCCATTCATTCTTCGAAATCTGTTATGTACTTGAAGGCTGTGGAGAATACTCCGACAACGGAGTCGATTATCTATTGCAGGAAGGTATCTTATTCTGTTCAAGGCCCGGTATATGGCATCAAATTCGCAGTGAGCAAGGCCTTACATTGTTTTTTGTTGCTTTTGAGATCGACGAATCACGGACTTCCGAGAACTATTCCAGGAATTTCCGAAGTTTGATCCACCGTGGAAAAATCGTAGCCGAATCGAAAGACGCTAGCATCTCTGCTCAGATTTGGCAGACGATCTTCAGTATGGCCGAAAGTAAACATCCCATCTCCAAAGATATGTTGCAGCATCTTGTCCTCTCTTTGTTGCTTTCTTTTCTACACGGATTTTCTCCCTTACCGGACTCAAGTGTGAATTCTCTGGATGAAGATACGGCGGAGCATCGCCTACTGAAACGGGCTAAGCTATACATTGAAGATAATTTGTCCTCCCCTTTGAGAATTGAACATGTATCACAAGAGCTCGGTATTTCCTCACGGCATTTATCCAGACTATTTCATTCCCAGCTCGGCCAGACATTCGTGCATTATGTTCAGGAACATCGAGTTCAAAGAGCAAAAGAATGGCTGCTGAACAGCGACATCGCCATTAAGGATATTGCCAAACGGGCAGGCTTCGATTCCGTTCATTATTTTACCCGTGTATTTACAAAAATGTTGGGTGTCGCCCCCGCTAAGTTTCGAAAATCCCAATTCGCAGATGGAAGGCAAGATCGAATACAAACATAACCACACCGTTATTCCACCACCCTCGCTAATATGTCCGAATTGTACAAAAAACAGGGGTGTATTTCTAAAGATATAAAGTTCAAAACTTCTTACAATGAATCTATTCACTGTATAGGAGTGTGACTTGAATGTTTCAGAAAAGACCCATCAATCCTGTTCGCGTTCATCATCCTATAGAGCCTGGTTCAGAAGCTCCTTTTGCAGAACCAGGTCTGCAGCATGGGTGTGAAGCGATTATAGCTCCAGTGGTTTCTTTGGCCGAAGAGGGTCAAAGCAACATCATACGTGTTGCCTTTGACGGCACACATGGAGCTCACTTTCAGCCGATTCTCCAACAAACTGTAGAAGCTCTTGAACAAAAGGGCCATCACGTCTTTGTATTAGGAACCAGCAGTTTCTTAAAAACAAGTGAAGCACTGCGACAACATTTTCATCATCATATTACTGACAACCGCGCGTTCGGATATTTTACAGAAGGAACGATCGAAGATTATTTTAGATCTGATGCCAAATATGAAGCTTCAATCATCATGAATGATGCCATAGCAGCTATTCCACCATCCGGTGTGCCAACCGTTGTCATCACATTTGGTCCAGGGGCCTATTGGCTTGGTGAAGGCATGTTTGACATTAGCTATTTCCTGGATGTCTCTCGCGAGTATCAACAGATGGAGCACAAACAACAGCTACTAAATTTCGGTTTCAGTTGGAACCGGGATGATGTAGAGAAGTACAAAATATCCCTGTTTGTAGAATGGCCTGTTTTCGAAACCTATCGCAAGCAAATTTTAGAGTTTGTTCATTATTACGTCGATATGAATCAACCGGAAGATCCGGTCATGACAACAACCTTTACATTACTTCAAATGATCTTAGGCATTGCCAAAGCACCTATGCGCGTAAAACCATTCTTTGCACCTGGAGTATGGGGCGGTCAATTCCTCAAGGAATTCGCGGATTTGCCGGAGAATTGGACCAATTGTGCCTGGAGTTTTGAACCGATCGCACCAGAGAACTCGATCATTTTGGAGTATGAAGGTAAGCAGATCGAGGTACCATTTCTCACCGTAATGCATTATGAACACCCAAGAATCCTCGGAGATCGGCTCGTCAAACTATTCGGTGATTATTTTCCGATCCGTTTTGATTATTTGGATACGATTGATGGTAGCAACTTGTCATGCCAAGTCCATCCGAAGCAAGAATACGTTCGTAATCAATTCAACGAGTTTATGGAGCAACAGGAATCCTACTATATTATGGAGAAAAAAGGCGATACCGAGGTCTACTTAGGTCTGACAGAACAATGCTCCAAAGAAGGATTCTATGAAGCCGTACAAACGGCTCAGAAAACCGGCATCCCGATTGCGTTAACAGACTATGTGAATGCCTATGCTGCGGATAAAGGCGATCTTTTTCTGATTCCCACAGGAACTGTACACGCATCCGGCAAAGGTAACTTAGTGCTAGAAATCTCCTCCACCACGTGGTGGTTTACTTTTAAAATTTATGATTATCTCCGTAAAGGCTTAGATGGTAAGCCACGCCCGATTAACATCGATCATGCGTTCGAGAATATTGATTTCTATAAAACAACGGAATGGGTAGAAGAAAATCTAATACCACTCCCTACCTTACTGCAAACCCAAGGGGCTAACGAGGAGTATGTATTAGGCCAGCGTGATGACTTACTGTTCTATGTACACCGGTTGCACCTGCATGATACATGGAAAGATAACACGGATGATGAGATGGTCATGTACAATCTGGTAGAAGGTGAACAAGTGAGGATCGTCTCATGTGCGGATGAATCCATTTATGTAGAGTTCAGTTATGCCGAATCTTATATTCTTCCTGCTGGATTTGGAGAGTATAAGATGATCAACCTCGGCAATGAACCATGCAAATTAATTAAAGCCGGCGTATCTAAGGCTTGGGATGTGAGTCTGCTTGGAACTTAACATCGTCATTGCACTTGATGTAGGAGGAACATTCATCAAAACATGCCTTGTGGAGAATGGTATCCCTCTTTCAACTAGTCAAATGGAGTTTCCTTCGCTTGCAGATCAGGATAAAGAGGTCATTCTCGAGCAGTTTATGACTATTTTTAGATCTCAATACGAGTTCTATCATTCACAATTCATAGGAGATGAACGGGATAGCCACTGGCATATTGGCTTGGCTTTTCCCGGACCGTTCGACTATAAGCAAGGAATTTGTTATGTCCAGGGACTGGGTAAATTCGAATCTCTCTATGGAATCAATTTAAGAAAAGAATTCTCCGAACGACTTGAGAAAATAGACGAGGTATGGGCTCAGCGCCTGAAAAGTGCGGATATCCGTTTTGAGCATGATGCTAGACTGTTTGCGCTAGGTGTAAGTGTGGATTTCCCTCAAGATCGCTTCATTGCATTGACTTTGGGCACCGGGCTCGGCTCTGCCTTTATCGATCAATCGAAGATTAACCACCAAATCCAAGGTATTCCTGCTAATGGATGGTTGTACAATCAACCCTATCAAGATGGGATCATAGATGATGCTTTCTCCAAGAGGGGGATCCTGCAGCTTGCTCAAGATTTGGGAGCCCTACAGCCGGGAATGGATGTGAAGGAACTCGCTGAATTAGCGAGACTCGGTAGCGGTCCCGGTAGAGCGGTTTTCTCCGAGTTTGGTAAGCGTCTTGCAGAAATGCTCATTCCGTATATTATGCTGTACGAGCCAAACCTCATCGTTCTCGGAGGACAACTTTCTAAAAGCTATGATTTGTTTGGCAATGCACTTCAAGATCACATCCATTCACAGCAAGTTCAAATTTACACTTCAGGCAACATGCTGAATCATACATTCATCGGTATTTCGCGTCTGTTCGAACAATGAAGTCAAGGCTCTGATCATGTTATGCCATCAATAAAAAAGCCAAAGGAGAGATTTACAATGACCTTCAACAAACCATGGAAAATTTATGCGATACATCATTCCCATACAGATGTCGGCTATACGGAACGTCAGGAGAAAATCCAGCAATACCATGTGGACTTTATTCGCCAAGCCCTGCACATTTTACGTGAAATTCATTCCGGTCGCCGTCCAGAATGGACCGGATTTAAGTGGGAATGCGAGACCTTCTGGCCAGTTGAAACTTTTCTGAAGAGAGCAAACGACCAAGAGAAAATAGAATTTGCAGAAGCTGTTCGCCGAGGCGATATCGGACTCTCCGGCACCTACCTCAACATGAGTGAATTGATAGGAAAAGAACTGTTTGAATCGATGATTGAGCGCATTCGCAGTTATGGAGAATCGATTCAAGCTCCCGTGACATCCGCCATGACTGCCGATATTACCGGATTCAGTTGGGGATATGGTCAAGTCTTGCTCGATGCAGGGATTCAGAACTTAATAACCTGCATTCATACGCATCATTCCATGTACCCGCTATGGAAGAAGCAACACCCTTTTTGGTGGGAAATGCCTAGTGGCGAACGGTTACTGACTTGGAATGGTGAGCATTATATGTTCGGCAATGATCTAGGCTTCATCCCTGGGATTGGCGGTAACTACACGACTAAAGACGAATTCGATACAAGCAAAGGGGTTACCTTTGAGATCGCTGAGGCGCGAATTCATCGTTACATCGACAGACTTGAGCAAGATGGCTATGCATTCCGTTTTGCACCAGTCATGTTCTCCGGGTTGCCAACGGACAACGGCTCACCCAATCCGCAAATTATGGAATTCATCTCAGAGTGGAATGCCAAGTACGGGGAACAAATTACGATCGTACCTGCTACCTTGGAAGATTTCTTTGCAGAAGTCCGTGAACATGCGGAGAATCACCCTGATGACATCCCCGTGCATCGCGGAGATTGGCCGGACTGGTGGACTGATGGCGTAGGTTCAACACCAAAGCATGTGCAGGTATTTCGCGAAGCACAGCGGGTGTATCAAAAGGTAAAGCGACTGGATCCTCAATGTGAGATCGTATCCCCGGAATCCATGAAGGACATGGAATACCAACTAACTCTTTTTGCAGAGCATACATGGGGTTATCATTCATCGGTTACCGAGCCTTGGAATCCGTTTGTCCAAGAATTAGGTCTGCGTAAAGAAGCATTTGCAGCAAATGCTAGCACCGCAGCTCATCGTGCGTTATATGACATTCTTGAGCAAAAGGGAGACGCCCTTCTATCCCCGGATCGTCCGATGAAATTTAAACTGTATAATCCTTTCGATTATGTTCAAGAGGATTTCGCTCAGCTCATTATGGAAGGCTGGCACTACGATCTAATTAAAGACGGATTTGAAGTCCGCGATGTAGACAGCGGTGAGTTATATACATCTCAACTCAGCCGTGCAACACGAGGCGTTATTGTAAGTATTCCTGTTACACTCCAGCCCGGAGAAGAGAAAACTATTCATATTCAGGCCGTTAATTCAAATATAAAGAAGACCGCAACTTGTAACGATTATGTTGGATCGGATCGAATGATGGATCTGGATATAACCAATGACGAGCAACCATTTAAGATCACATCCACCTATATTGATACACCGTTCGTAACCATCAAGTGGACTAAAGGAGCGGGCATTACATCTTGGATCGATAAACATACGAAGAAGGATATGTTGCGGCAGGACCGTAATCACCATGCCTTTACACCTGTGTATGATGTGACCCATGCGGCCAATGTTCAAGAAATGTACGAAGTCCGACGGAAAATGGGACGGAATCGAAAAGGTCCTGATGCGGTTATTTCTACCGGTGTCCTCACCAAAGCAGAAGTCATCTCACAAGGTGATGTATATGGTACAGTCCAACTGACATTTGAGGTAGCTGGTTGCTCACATTACTCTTTACTAGTTACGGCTTATGCGAATCACCCTCGCGTGGATGTGGCAGTCCGTTTACACAAGGACAGTGTATGGGACCCAGAGAATTTATATATTTCTCTTCCTTTCGGAAGTCCAATTACAAGTGGAACTGAGGAATTATGGATCGATAAAATGGGCGCTTTAACACGCCCTCGCAAAGATCAATTGCCGGGCAGTTTGGCAGACTACTATTGCTTAGGCGATGGCGCTGCGTATGTAACCGACCATGATGGTGTTGCTATTGCCATGCCAGATACGCCACTCATTCAACTCGGATCGTTAAATCATCAGTTCCGTCTGCTGAATGGAGATGCCAAGCTACAGCAAGATCCCGGTCATTTATATGCTTGGGCGATGAATAATTACTGGGAAACCAACTTCTCAGCTACCTTGGGTGGATTCTATGAATTCCGATATCTTGTAGCATGGGGAGAACAATACCATACGCCTGAAGCTGCGATGAATGCTTGCCGCAGTATGAATGCTGGTATTTTAGCTTGGAGAGTTCGTTAAACTGGTGCTGGTGATTTCATTCCGCTCGTATTGAAGCAATATTTGTTAACGTCCACACAACCTGCTCATGGTTGCAATATAATATCTCCAAGATCGCTACATCGTTTTTTCATCAGGCTATGTACGTTGTATATATGATTAAGAGTGGGGTTGGTGATATTCTTATGATCTATACAGCTCTTGGAGATTCCATTACATTTGGGGAAAATGCCTCTTCTTGGGCAAAGGCTTATCCCCAATTGAGTGTATCCACTTTAAATTCAGACTCATGCAGGGCTCGTGGGTTTGTACTGGCTCGGCCAGGTTGGAGTAGCAGTGATCTATTGGATGCTGTGATCTGGCGAGGGTCCCCATTAATCAGTCATTCCTCTGTTGTTTCTGTATGGATCGGAGGAGTAGATTTAGCCAATGCGGCATTAACTTCAGTTAGATCCAAGAAACCATTAGCTGTACAACACTTTGTAACCAGCTATAGACGTAACTTAGGTACCATTTTTACTCGAATAAAAAAAGGAAGTCGCGCTCGGATCATTTGCTGCACGCAATACAATCCATTTCCGAACAGCCCTGTTGCAGTTGAGTCGATAGGCCAATTTAATCGTATGATAAACGAGCTAGCCCATAGTTATGATGTAACTGTAGCTCCCACACATAAGTGGTTTGAAGGAAAACAGACAGGTCTTATTCATGGATATCAAAAAGGTAAGATTGAAGATGCATTAAGCGGATTTATGCCCATCCATCCTAATGACCGGGGACATCAGGTTATTGCAACGGGGCTCGGCCCATATCTCACCCCGCGCAAATAGATTTTGAGATCGTATCTCTATCTATCACAAAACAAACCACTGAATCTATCAGTGGTTTGTTTGTATTATCGTATACGATTGAATTATTTGTCTCACTAACTCTTCAATCTTGATCGACGTAGGTTTTGTTGCTGTTGCGTCTATCAGCAAGCGCCATCGCAGCAGCATAGCCGGAGCTCCAGGCCCATTGTAGGTTATATCCACCGCAGTCTCCATCCACATCCATCACTTCACCTGCCAAATACAGCCCTGGAACTAGCTTAGATTCCAACGTCCCTTCGATTAGCTCCGTCGTATCGATGCCTCCGGCTGTTGTTTGCGCATTCGTGAAGCTATTAGTATCGGTCACTATAAACTCCCAACGCTTCATGATTCGATACAGTATTTTCTTGGCTTTCCACGATAGATCCTGACAAAGTAGGTGAAGCTCTGGATCAATTCCTGCCTCCATCAGCAAGACGGGAATCAGCTTCTTGTTGATGATGCCGATAAAGGAGTCCGCAACAGTTCGGTGTCCGAAGATCGCCCAGTGTGTTTCCAGAAATTCAACTACCTCTTCCTCCGTGCGGTCCGGCATCAAATCAACCGACAATGTCACAGCTTCTCCTCTTCCAAGGTTATATGCCGCCTTCCTGCTTAACTGAAGTATTGGCGGGCCAGAGATGCCATAGGCTGTAAAAAGAATTTCGCCATATTCGCTACGAATGACTTCACCGTTTACAATAATATGGGCATGTCCCTCAAATTTGATGCCGGACAGTTCCTTCAAATGCGGATAATCTAGCTTCAATTGCACAATGCCCGGAACAGGTTCGATCAGAGTGTGCCCGAGACGCTCTGCAAGCGTATAGCCGGATCCATCCGTTCCCGTTTTTGGAGCGGTAAGACCACCCGTACATAGAAATAGGTACTTGCTAGTATAAACGACCTGTTCCCCTGTCTCCGTCTCACATTTAATCGTGAAGCGCGGATGTTTCGTCGAAACAGTAATATCCAACACTTTATTCTTGAAATATACCGGAACATTCCGATCCTCCAACGCAAGCCGAAAAACACCCGGCACAGATGCAGCTTGCAACGACATCGGATACATCCGGCCATCCTCCAAGCTTATAAGAGGAAGCCCGAGCGAGGAGAAAAAATCAATAGTTTGGCGGACACCAAATTGCTTCAGCACATGTAGCGGAAATCCAGCCTGATTGCTGTGATACTTGTGCGATAAAGCGACCGCTTCATCCGTACCCGTCGCAGTAGATTCGTTCGTAATATTACAACGCCCATTGCCCGTCGTTAATATCTTCTTCCCAATTCGATCATTACTTTCAATAATCGCGGTATCTATACCTTGGTCCCGTGCAATAACGGCGGCCATTAAACCTGCAGCACCTGCACCAATAATGAACAACTCGTGGTGCTTAGAAGTCTGATCCTCATTCATATTGATCGATACATCCTCTTTTCTATGAATTCATTACATTTGCTTAGCAAGCGCCATTGCGGCCACATAACCGGAACTCCAGGCCCATTGTAGGTTATAACCGCCGAAGTCTCCATCCACATCTATCAGTTCGCCTGCCAAAAAAAGCCCAGGTACTAGCTTGGATTCCAGAGTTCCTTCGATTAGTTCAGTCGTATCGATGCCACCGGCTGTCACTTGTGCATTCGCGAAGCCATTGGTATCCGTCACTTTAAATTCCCAACTCTTCAAGATTCGATAAAATTTCTCCTTGGTTTTCCGCGAAAGATTCTGGCAAAGCAGGTCTGGTTGCTGATCGATACCTGCTTCCTTCAGCAGGACGGGGACCAACTTCTTGTTGAAGATACCGACGAGGGAATCGATAACAGTCCGATGTCCAAAGCTCTCCCAGTGCATATCCAAAAATTCAATTACCTCTTCCTCCGTGCGGCCTGGCATCAAATCGACCGATACGGTTACAGCTTCTCCTCTTGCGAGATGATACGCTGCAATTCTGCTTAACTGGAGAGCTACCGGGCCAGAAATACCATAGTCCGTGAAGCCAATTTCACCAGATTCGCTACGGAGGACTTTACCGTTTACGATGATATGAGCCTGTCCTTGAAACTTAATACTGGACAGCGCCTTCAAATTCGGATAGTGCAGCTTCAATTGCACAATGGCCGGTACAGGCTCGACCAAGGTGTGCCCCAGACGTTCGGCAAGCGTATAACTAGGACTATCCTTTTCCGTATTCGGACCGGTAAGGCCACCCGTACATAGAAACAGGTATTCGCTGGTATAAACAACTTGCTCCTCTGTCTCCGTTTGGCATTTAATCGTGAAGCGTGGATGTTCCGTCGAAACGGTAATATCCAACACTTTATTATTAAGGTATACCGGAACATTCCGGTCCTCCAGCGCAAGCTGAAAAATATCCAACACTGATGCAGCCTGCAGCGACATCGGATACATCAAGCCTTCCTTCAATCTTGTAAGCGGCAGCCCAAGCGCTGAGAAAAAGTCAATGGTTTGGCGGATACCAAATTGTTGCAACACCGTCAATGGAAATCCAGCCTGACTACTGTGATACTTGCGCGATAAAGCGACGGCTTCATCTGTACCCGTCGCAGTGGATTCATTCGTAATGTTGCAGCGGCCATCACCGGTCATTAATATCTTCTTTCCAATCCGGTCGTTACTCTCCAGAATGGCAGTATCTATCCCCAGATCCCGCGCAGTAATAGCAGCCATTAAGCCTGCAGCACCTGCACCGATAATAATCAGCTTGTGGTGTGAATTTGTTTGAATTTCCTTCATTGTAGTAGATCACCCTAATTTTCATTGTAAATAATCATTATAACATTAAGTGACTCGTAAATCATGGCTTACATCAGAACAAATAAGACATCCTAATTAGAGAGGTGCATTGTCCATCACCAATGGCCCTCCAGCGCTTACCATAATTGTTCCCATTTCAGCGCGACCCATAGACACATTAGGTAAAATGATTTAGACGATTACTATGTATTGTCCAATATCCAATTCAAAAAACGAAAAGAGCCAGCCCCCTTTTCAGGAGGTCATGGCTCTGTTTTTGTTGTGAATCGTTACGATCTTTAGAATTGGAAACCTCTACTTCAAAATCTTATATCTAGCACCCACAATAATGTCACCGTAAATACTTGAAAAAATGAATCTTTTAATTGGTTTATCAATGGCAAACCAGTTTCAGTGTTGAACGGCGGTTTCGTTTTGATTTTAGTTTAGGTCGAACTGGAGATTGGAATCTTATTTCCTCAACTTATCTGGTAGTGGGATATGCCGAATCGACTCAATGGGGTGATATAGTAGCATCCACGGACCAGAAAAACGCATGACTCCTTTAATTCTTTGACGATAATCCGGTCTATAACAATGGACAGGACATTTTGCACAAGCTGTTTTCTCTTCACCGAACTTACAATAGGCTAGCCTCTTCAGAGCATACTCATTTAAATCCTGACATTCCTCGCAAAGTCCTTCATGACGATGTTTCTTCTTACAATATATACGAATCATTTTGGTAACAATATCTTGTTCTTTTTGAATCTTAGGCCCATCATTTAACTGCCGGTTTACTTTTGTTATCATATATGAGCCCCCTTGTAACTTGGTCTCATCTAATTATAAAGCATACTGCCGAACTAGACATCTTCGTGGGAGTCGAATCATTCATAACGAATCATTTCTGGCACTATGGTCGGCAAGCCCCTTCACCGCGGCATAACCGGAACTCCAGACCCATTGCAGATTGTATCCACCGCTATCTCCATCGACACGGTTACATCCAACACTTTATGATTAAAATACACCGGCGCATTCCGATCCACCATTGGAAACCTCTACTTCAAAATCTTGTTCAACTCTTCAGCCTTCTTCTTACTATCTATTCTAGCGTAAAAATAAAAGGCAATGGTATGCAATACAACGGATAGTAACAACATTCCCGGAAACCAAGGTGCTATGAAATGAAACATATCTTTTGAAAATAACCAAACAGCGAGGATTCCGCCTAAAATATTGAAAGTTGAAGAGATAACAATATTCCAAATCGGCTTTAAAGTGAAGTAATTCCATAGAGCATTATAAATAACCCCAAATATTCCGGCTGAAATCAAAGCGATTCCTACAACATTCCACATATAAACGATACTGATCGATTGATCCTTAAAAAAGACAGTTATAAGCAAGACTATCCACAATAATGTCATCGTAAATACTTGAAAAAATGATTGTTTCAATTGGTTTATCATGATAATTTCCCCCTAAAATTTTTAATGTAAAAGCGACTAACAAAGTAACTAGAATTGTCATTTAATATCACTTTAATTCGTGCATTATCTGTTGATGAGAACTCCTTTATGTAGCTTGTATTAACGATGGTTTGATTATTAATTTTCAAAAAATGTGAATCCAGGCTTTCTTCAACAAACTTTAATCGTTTATTAAGAAGAAACATTTCTCCAGTAATAACACGTACACTACACATTCGATCTTCCGATTCTATAACTGCAACAGAACTTAACAAGATTTGCACGTTACGGTTATTTTTTGCGTTAATGACTACAAGCTTTTGTTCAGCGTTGTTTAGTGCTTCTTCAATATGTATCCAATTTTCTTGTTCGGCAGGATTGGTTGTGACTTTGGTAACACTTCGATCTATCCCTGCATCAGCTTCAAATATTACCTTCAATTTGTATGCCCCCTTCCTCTCACAACTCATATTACAGGCGAAATAGAGTTAAAACTACTATAATACGTTTTCTTGCATTATCTTGTAAGTTTGTTGCATCTGACGTCGAATTGTAATATGAAGTGCAACGCTATATACCTAGTAACTGCACTGGTCTCTAAACAGAAAGAACACCCGAGAGGGTGTCTTTTGGGTCGCTCCATATGGAGGCGAACCGTGGCTTGGCAAAACCACAATTCACCGGAATGTGTTTCTAACCCCAAGGCTTACTTCCCTAGGTTCAATTTTTCCCTCAGTAACAATATAAGCTCATTTGCAGACTCAATGGCTTGTTCCAATGAATAGATTAATCGATCTGTCACTGAAATAATGTCTTCATGATCTTCAGGGGTATCGAGTACTTTCTTAATATTAAAATCAGTCCCACTCATTTTCTCTGCTTGATTCATCAACCGAAGGATTGCACTCATTGAATAATGTGCCGCCCTTAGAGTACGAATAATTTTCAATCGTTTTATTTCATTTTCTGTATATACACGAGATCCATTTGAAAGTCTAGGGACTGTGATTAATCCATTTCGCTCCCAATTTCGAACAATTTCAGGTGAGAGGTCTAGAATTTGAGCTACCTCTTTTCGTGTATACGTCCCCGTAGATATAGATTTTATTCCACCCATCCACTGCTCGGAAAGTTCAATAGCTTCTAGCGCTCGATTATATTCTTTTTGTAGATGGGATAAATAGCTTTGCGCATACTCTAGCGCTTGAATGAAATCCTCTTTGCCGCTAGCTTCAACAATAGCTCTAGCCTTTGCCCGAATAAGTCCCTGAACAATTTCACAACGAAAAGCGACTCTAGCCATTTTTAGTTGAAATAAATGCAAGTCTGAATATATGCGATAACCATTTTCGCCTCTCGGAACAGATGAGATATATCTCCACTCTTCATAAATCCGTACGGTGTTGGGATGTACCCCAACCATTTCTGCAATTTCTTTGGTTTTGTACATCCCTTTCACCTACTTCCACTTAAAAAATTTGATTGCCCCAGTCAAACAGATCACGGTAATAAAACCTAAGATCAAAATCGGTACTGTCATACCCGACGCTTCTCCACCTGTACTTACCAGCTTTAATAAATGAATCCCATGTGACAAAGGTAATATATCCATGATCCATTGAAAAAAGCGCGGCATCACTTCATATGGAATCGTCGCACCGGAGAACAATAACATCGTAAAGTAGGCGATAGAACTCCACATATTCGCTGACTTTTGATCCGGTACGACACTGCCAATGAAAGTGCCAATACTGTACATGGCTAAAATAACAAAGGCATATACGCTCAAGAACATCAGCCAGGAGCCTGCTATATGATAATCAAAAAATAAATAATATACGAGAGTAACGCCTATAAATGAAACAAGCGCAGAAGAAAGTTGAATTAGACCTTGAGCAAATAAAATCTGTAAAGGGGATACCGGTGTTACTTGGAATCGTTTCAGAATACCGCGGTGTCGATAATCAGCAATGGTTAACGGAAGGCCCATTACACCCGTTGCAAGCACACCAATAGTTATAACAGCAGCGTAGGATAATTCAAAGGTAGATGAACCCGCCGATGCATCTTTACTAAGTACGTAACCGAACAAGGTCGCCAAAATGATCGGGAAGCATATACCGAAAATTAGGATATCAATACCTTTCCATACCAGCTTACCTTCTATTTTTAAAAGTGCAAACATTGTACTCATCCCCAGTATTCCTCCTCACCAGCAAAATGTAAATATGCATCTTCAAGCGTTGGTTGCCCACTTGCGACTAACACTTCCTGAATGGTTCCATGAAAGGTGGTTTGACCTTCACGCAGAATTAATATCTCATCACATAAGACTTCAACCTCATCCATGTAATGTGATGTTAATACAATCGCCAAACCGTTTTCTTTCATTGTTAAAAGCTCCTTCCACAGCATACGACGTGCCTTGGTATCAAGCCCCGTTGTCAGTTCATCTAAAAACACAAGCTTCGGTTCAGGAATTAGAGCAAGGAGTACGGCTAGTCGCTGACGCTCCCCGCCAGAAAGTGACTTAACCAGTTGCTTTTCCTTATCTGCAAGCCCAAAGGTATGTAGTAAAGCAGGTACGTCAGCCGTTTTTTTATAGAGTGATCTCCACTGTTCACATGCCTCAGAAACGGTTAGTTTATCTTGGAAATTGGTTTCTTGAAACTGCACTCCTACTTGTTCAAATATGTCCTTTCGATTGCGTAATGGTGACTTACCAACGATGCTAAGCTCTTCATGAGTGCTCTTTTCAATACCAAGCACAGCAGCAATGGTTGAAGATTTTCCTGCCCCATTTGCACCTAGTAATCCAAATACTTGACCAGGCTTTACTTCAAAACTAATGGAATCGACAGCCTGTTTCTGACCGTAAGTAACGGACAAATTTCCAACCTTTAATACCATGTTCTAACCTCCTAAATAAATCCTAGGACGTAACTATAACAAAAGATCTATGGGGTGGTGGCTTAATGGAGGGTTTGAATCTCTGCAATCATGATAAAATGTTAATTTCTGTTGTTGTGCCAGAGAAGGAAAAATGCACATAGTCATAATTTTCTTCCGTTAAGTAAGAAATCACGGGAATCTTTTGATCATTCGCCCGAACTTTAAAGTATTGAGATTCTTGATAAATGGATGGTCGAGGATTCAGACTCATCTCTTACCTACAAGCTAGCACACCGACCCAAGATAAATAAATCTACATTTTTTATGTATATCCGTGATTCCCGCATCTCGTCATATACATTTTTTTGGGTGATATACATTAACCTCTCCTGAGCATAGAATCGATACACTTTCCCATACTATCTCTATAGAGAGGGGGTATGGTTCATGGCTAAACAGCAAGGACATGCGCGTAAAAATACGACAACCCGCACACATGATCGTAAAAATAGCAGCGCCGGTAAAGGCAACAGCAAGAATAACTAAGCCTTGTCGTCCCTAAGTGGATACATGCTCTAAAGCCAAACGGCTCGAACCGACCTTCCTAAGAAGAAGCGGACGAGCCGTTTTTATCATTCCATGAACCTGATCTAAGCTTTCGTTACATCGCCATCGACATAACAAATATGCCAAGGCCCGTACACATAACCTGTAATATCTTCTTTCCTTTCGGATAACGGATAATAAAACTACACTCCGCCGCGCGAATTTCTACACCTGTAATTGGCTTCGATAGTAATATTAATCCCATAATCATCACTACAAAAGGCTCTAAATTAGATAATACCGATGCCACGGCTTGTCCATGAGCATCCTAACCAAAAAAACAGACCCCCATCGTAAGGCAGGATCGTAAAGTACGCGGTCGCACCCTTAATATCCTCGCGAGTATTCTGTGCTTTCTTTTACATGAGCGATATCGTGGCCAGTGGGATTCTGGAAGACACGAAGCCCAAATGTCGGTGCAACAGCAAAAATATGATCAAAGATATCCGCCTGGACCGATTCATACACCTTCCAGTTGGTATCATTGCTGAACGCATAGATTTCCAATGGCAGCCCATTATCTCCCGGGGCTAACTGTCTGACAAGCAGGGTCATATCTTTATGAATCTGCTGATGATTTTTCAGATACTGATGGATGTATTCTCTGAATACACCAACATTCGTAAGCTGTCTACCGTTCACCTTGCTCTCTGTATTAATTTGATGTTCCGTGTTGTATGCATTAATTTGTTGTAATCTCGTCGTGATATATTCGGTAAGGTATTGAATCTTCTGAAACTCCTCAATCATTTCTTGGGTACAAAAGCATATGCTGCTTGTATCGATATTCACGCTACGTTTAATCCTTCTGCCACCAGATACTTGCATGCCTCTCCAATTTTTGAAGGAATCTGATATGAGAGCGTAGCTGGGAATCATGGTGATCGTTTTATCGAAGTTCATAACTTTTACCGTATTCAAAGTAATGTCGATCACGTCACCGTCTGCATTATATTTGGGCATTTCAATCCAGTCACCTACTCGTACCATATCATTAGAAGATAATTGAACTCCTGCTACCAGACCTAATATGGAATCCTTGAACACTAGCATCAGAACAGCCGATAATGCCCCTAGCCCACTGAGAATGATTAACGGATTCTGGCCAATGAGATTCGAGATCATCACGATACCACCGATGATAAATAGAATGATCTTCACAACCTGAATATATCCCTTGATCGGCCTAATCTTGGAGATCTCAAACGAACGATAAATAGCATCAAAAGCATTGAGCAAGGCATTAATCACCGTTATAGTTACGATAATCATATAAGTTACTGCAGCTTTTTCAATTAAAGTTCGATATAGCGGAAAGATGGATGCAGAATAAATAATGATGATGGCTGGAACGAGATGCGACAGCTTGTGGAACACTTTTTTCTCCAAAATGACATTGATCCATGTATATCGTTGATTATTATTGATGATACGAACAATCGTCCTGAGTACGATTTTTTTTGCTATTAAGTTAGCGAATATACAAATCAAAGCTATAAACACGATCATAATCATACTTGAAAGGTAACCAATCGTTTGTTCGCTCATCCCATAGCTCTCTAGTTGACTCTTGATAAGTTCCATTGTTCCCTCCTAGTATCGTGTATAAAAAAGAGCACCCTATGGATACTCTCTCTCATTATACCTATTGTCAATTCAAATTCGCCTGGAGATCGCTTTTTTCATTTCCCCTGAGTTACAAGACTTCCCTTATCTTCTACCTTGAGGATCTCATCCTCCATATAATAGTCCTTCAATTCATCTTGGACGCTCTGTTCAGCTAACGGCACCTGATGGCGGTAAGCGGCCCGACAGATCACATGGGCGGCCACTGGAGCTGTCAAAAATACAAAGATGATTCCCAAGATGAGGCGTATGCTGAAGAAACCGTCGGAAATTAAGAAATACAGCAATGCTCCAACCAACGCGCACAGCACGCCAAGCGTAGAACTTTTAGATGCAGCATGAGACCTTGTGTACACATCGGGCAAACGCACATTCCCAATCGCGCTGATCAAGCTAAAAATAGCACCCATGAGTATGAGGATCGCCCCGACTACTTCACCGCTTCCGCTCAATAACAACACCCCTTTCAATAAATCTGGCAAAGGCAACCGTTCCAATAAATGAAAGGATCCCGATCAGTAATATGAGATCAAAAAAGGCATGCGTGTGCAGCAGCACGGAGAACACGGCAGTACTGGCGATCAGATTAATGCCGACGGAATCCAGCGCTTGAACACGGTCTGCACTGGACGGCCCTTTTACAATCCGATATAAATTGGCTAGCATGGCCAGCATTAATATACATAAAGCAGTGATCAACACCGTCTCAAATATCATTTTCTCGTCACATCCTTTATCGCTTTTTCAAAGACAGATTTTGATTTTAATACAGATTCCTTGGATTCGGGCATGTTCAGACCGTGAATGTACAGTGCCTTTGAGTCAGGGGTTACCTCCATCACGACCGAGCCTGGCGTTAAGCAAATTAATAAGGATAAGAGCGTGATTTCCAAATCCCCCTCCAAATCCGTTTCTACCTTGAAAATTCCTGGTTTGACATCGATTTTAGGACGGAGAACATGCTTCATGACCATCATCGCAGAAATATTCAGCTCATGGATAAACAGAATGAACAGCTTGCCGACTGCGGCTAGCGTAAATAGATAAAACGGTTTTTTAAAGAATCGGCGGATGCACAGTAAAATAAACAGACCGACGAAGTAACCGCTGATAAAGTTTAATATGCTCATTTCCTCTTGCAGAAACATCCACAAATAAGCAATGAATATGTTGAGTAGCACCTGAACGGGCATGGCTCTGTTTCCCCCCTTTAATCAAACACGGCCTGAATATATAAATTTGGATCGAGCAATTCTTCCGCAGCTTGGGCTACATAACCCGTAATCGCTTCAGCCCCGATTCCCATAGCAACACTAGCCAGCGTCAATAGAGCGATCGGAAACAACAAGCCTTTCGTCGTACCCTTCTCCTCCTCTACACTCAGAATCGTTTCACCCCAAAAAGCGTTCATAAACATTTTGATCATAGAATACAGAATGAACAAGCTGGCCAGTAGCCCGATTCCTCCAAGCCAGTAATAACCAGCTTCAAAAACGCCTTGCGTCGTAAATACTTTGCCAAGAAAACCGCTCAACGGAGGAATTCCAACCATAGACAAAGCCGCGATGAAGAACATCCAGCCTAACCCGGGGTGAAGCCGAATCAACCCGCTGATATTCTTCAAATTGCTTGTTCCCGTGAGGTGAACGATCGTTCCCCCAATCATAAATACAAGCCCCTTAATCAGTATGTCGTGAATCAAATAATAAATAGAACCTGTTATGCCAGCGGGTGTTAAAGAAACGAGTCCAGCCATAATAAATCCGACACTTATGACCACATTGTAGGTTAGTATTTTTCGCAAATCCCAAAAACCTATCGCTCCAAGTCCGCCAAAAATCATCGTAATTGCAGCTAAGATCCCGATAAACAGATGGGTGATCTGTGGCTCATGATAAAAGATGAGCGTAAACATTCTAAAAATAGCGTATATCCCTACCTTAGTGAGTAACGCGGCGAAAATAGCAGCGATTGCCGTTGGTGGTACACTATATGATCCGGGTAACCAGAAATAGAGCAATAATCCCGCCTTCATGGCGAATACGATGAGGAATAATAATGCGACGGTGGTAATTAATCCATCCTGTCCAACCTCCGCGATCCGGATCGATAAATGGGCGAGGTTCAATGTCCCCGTCATAGAATATAGATAGGCAACGCCGATCAAAAAGAACGCCGATGCAATAATGTTCGTAAAAATATATTTCAGCGACTCACGTAGTTGCCTCTGAGCTCCACCCAATGTGATTAGTACATAGGAAGCAACCAGAAACATTTCAAAAAAGACATATAAATTAAACAAATCCCCTGTTAAGAACGAACCGTTGACACCTGTGATCAAAAACAAAAATAGAGGATAGAAATAAAGTTTTTCCTGTTTTCGACCAATCGATGAAAAAGCATAGATTAGGCAACATACCGCGACAATAGAGGTAGCCAAAAGCAGCAGAGCACTGAACATGTCACCCACGAAACTTATGCCGTAAGGTGCTTCCCAACCGCCCAATTGTAATGTTTGAATACCGCCATCTCTGATCTGATTCATCAATAGAACCGAAATGACACTGGTGGCTAACAAGGCGACCAGACTAAGAATCCGCTGAAGCTTTATATTTTTCTGGAATACGATGAGAACCATTCCAGTCAACAGAGGAATGATAACCGGCGTGATCAATAAATTATTCATGCTCATTTCCCCTTAATTGCTCCATGTCATCCGTCCCGAAGCTTTGATAGGAACGATAACATAGGACTAGTACTAGCGCTGTCACGGCAAAATTAATGACAATCGCAGTTAAAATTAATGCTTGAGGAATAGCATCTGCAAAGCCCGCGGCTTTCTCTCCCAGCAGAGGGGCACTCCCCGTCTTCAGCCCACCGGAAGTAATGATCAACAAATTGACCGCATGACTCACAATCGATGCTCCAAGCACAATCCGCAGCAGTTGCTTAGATAGAATCAAATAGGTTCCTATGGATATTAAAATACCGACAAGTATGACCATTAATGTCTCCATATTAGCGATCCTCACTTATGCTTAGAATAATATTGACTGCGGTGCCTATGACTGCCAGAGCGACCCCGGTATCAAAAATCAAAGCAGACGCGAGCTCAGTATCTCCAAATATCGGTAAATCAAAGTGACCAAAGGTCTGGGTTAAAAAAGGTTTACCAAATACCACGCCCACCGTCCCGGTCCCAATCGCAATCAACACGCCGATCGCCGCAAGCTTTTTGAAATCGACTCGAATATTTTCCCTTACCTTTTCGATTCCAAACGAAAGATACAGTAGGACAATAGCTGATGCCGTACTCAGCCCCCCGATGAATCCCCCTCCCGGATGATGGTGACCATTCATAAATAAATAAATCGAAAAGGTCAATATGATCACCGCAGCCACTCGAGTTACACTTTTCAATATCACATCATTCGGTTTCATGTTGTTCCCTCCTTTTGGAACGCTGATGAACCAATATATATACACCTAGCCCAGCAATGGCCAACACAGATATTTCCAGCATCGTATCGAAACCGCGGAAGTCCACTAATATAGCGTTAACAATATTTTTGGCACCCGCCAGCTCATAGGCATTTTCAAAAAACGATGTAATCGGTTCAAACAATTTATGTCCATTCGCCGACAATGCCAACAGGGTCACCGTCAAACCCATCGCGATCGATATGACCAGGTTCGTTAGTTTGAAAGGAATCCGTTCGATCCTTTTCTTCAGCTTCGGCAAATGGTAGAAGCATAGCAGGAATAGAACCGTTGTTACCGTCTCGACCACCATTTGTGTCAATGCCAGGTCAGGAGCCCTAAAGATTACAAAGAACATAGAAACCATATAACCTAACGCACCTAGTGCAACAATAGCCACAATTCGATTGCCAGCAAATAAGACAGTAAATGCGGAGATTACCATCCCGAGCACAAGGCCCGCATCAAAAATACTGATAGCTGCATTACCTGAAAAATCGAACTGGAACCCATAGAGCAGTAGTAGCGAACTTAGCAATACAATGACAAAGAAAGAAAAAATGTAGATGAGATAATGTCTCAGCGAGCCTGTCATATACCGATTCGTCAGGGACGCCGAGAGCTTCTCCGTACCCGATAATCCTTGATTGTACCAATGATTCAAGGTTAATCCTTGCGGATAATTTCGCATGGTCTGGATCCATCGCTTCATTGTTTTGAAGAGAAGGAGACCGACAGCAATGACACCGATCGTCATCACGAGCTCCATGTTCAGCCCATGCCATGCGCTAATTTTCAGGTCATATGAAGACATCGGCATCATCGGCAAAATCGAGGTTAATGCCGGGGTGAGAATATACTTACCCAATACATTCGGGAAGAAGAAAATGAGTATAACGAGTAACCCCAAAATAGCTGGAGAAAACAACATACCCCAAGGCGCCTCATGCACTTTACGTGTCAGTTTTTCAGGGCGATATTTGCCTCCAAAGGTTTTGAAGATGAATATCATACAGTAGACAAACGTAAATATGCTGGCTACCCAAGCAATGATCGGGAACATCATACCGATGTTACTCAAACCGAAAATACCGGCCTTAGATACATCATTCACCGCCGCAAAAAACATTTCCTTACTCAAAAAACCGTTAAACGGCGGTAACCCCGCCATCGATAAGCCGCCAACCAAAGCGATCGTGAACGTGATCGGCATCACTTGCATCAAACCGCCTAAATAGCGAATATCACGCCGTCCTGTCTCATGGTCAATAATACCGACAACCATAAACAAGCTCCCTTTAAAGGTCGAGTGATTAAAGAGATGAAATAGGGCGGCAAATGTAGCTACCGCAAAGATAGTTCCACTATCACTAGGTCCAAAATAGACCGCTAAAGAACCGACCCCAAGCAGGCACATGATTAATCCTAATTGGCTAATCGTAGAATAAGCTAACATTGCCTTTAGATCCGTCTGTCTCAGCGCGGTCAACGAGCCATACAACAGTGTAATGATACCAATACCGGCTACAAGCCAGAACCACACGGGGCTGCCCCCGAAAACAGGAGTCATACGAGCCACTAAATAAATGCCAGCCTTGACCATCGTAGCCGAGTGAAGGTAACTGCTCACCGGGGTTGGTGCCTCCATCGCATCCGGTAGCCAAATACCGAACGGAAATTGCGCGGATTTCGTGAATGCACCGAGCAAAATGCATAGCATAGCAGGAATAAACAACGTTTGACTTTGGATGACATCCAGGTTCGCGATCATTTCACGGATGCTATAAGTATCCGCCATCATGATCAGCATAATAAATCCGGCTAACATGCCGAATCCGCCAAGGACAGTAATCAATAACGCCTTTAGGGCACCTTGGCGAGAACTCTTACGTTCGTACCAATAGGATATTAATAAGAAGGACGAGACACTGGTTAACTCCCAGAACCCGTACAGCACTAAGAGGTGATCCGAGAATACTAACCCCAGCATGGCGCCCATGAACATGAGCAAATAAATATAGAAATTATGGAGAGCCTCCCGAACCTTGGACATGTAAAAAATGGAATATATAATGACCAAGGTGCCCACACCGCTGATTAGAAGACCGAATAGCAGGCTTAGCCCATCTACGTAGGAGATAATGTTCATATCAAGAGACGGAATCCAAGATAATGTGTAGTTATATGTGTTTCCAGCCGCAACGTCAGGTATATACCGTAACAAATAGATAAAAATAGATAGAGGTACAAGTAAAACGAACCATCCCGTATGTACTAGGCGATTCAAATACTTATATAGTAAGGGTACAAGCATTGCACTAATCAACGGGAGAAAAATAAAGGTGTAAAATATAGTCAAGTGCACTCCTCCTTATTCATGACTTTTGCTTACGTTTCTACATGTTGACTCTTTGCGTAACATCAACTATAGTCTTACATAGTTTAATCGAGCCCTACTATTAGCATTGAGGTGAAATACTTAAAATGAATAACGTGTATAATGAGAGCATTCTTGTTTGCGTTTATTATGGTCCCAATAGCGAAAGACTAATCAAACGCGGCTGTGCAATTGCAAATATGATGAAAGCTCCGCTGTATATATTGACCATTGATCCCAAGCCATTCGATGAACTGGATGCCGAGAAATTATTCTATATCGAACAATGGAAAGAATATGCCCACTCCCATGCAACGGCCCAATTTATCATGAAGGACAATGAAAGCCGCCCTGTCTCTAAGGTCATTGCAGAAGTGGCAAGAGATAACAACATTACACAGATCATTCTTGGCCAGACGGCGCACAGCCGATGGGAACAAATTACGAAGGGATCCATCATTAATTCCTTGGTACGCGAGATCCCATTTGTCGACCTGCATATTGTTTCCGTTGCCCGTTATATTCGGGATGAAGAAGGTATTTATGAAAAGGGAATTCGTGCTTATTTGATCAAAGATGGGGAGCATTATAAACTGAGCTTCAATCACGAAAAACAAATCGATTATGAGGGCATTTTCTTCAAAGAAGTCGATACGGATTTCGATAACGGAATTTTCCGCTTTATGAAAGACGCTGCAACTTTACACGTGCTTGTTAGTGACGGGATCGTCACCGAATTAAAAAACGTAGATATTCATACAGCGATGGGGCTAGATGACTCTGTCGAATAAAAGTTAATAAAGAAACGAACCCTCTCCGCTTCCATGCGGAGAGTTTTTTTATTCTTGTCAAAACACAGATCATTTATAAATTGACATCCACTTTGATGGGTTTCTTCTCAGCCCTGTCGATACCCAAATACTTTAGCGTTTCTGCCGTGGAATGATGATGCAAAATCGACTTTAAGATGGAGATGGCCACTCCTCTATAATACGCATGATAACCAAACGTCTTTCTCAGCGTATGGGTCCCGATTTTCTCAGATATTCCTACCTCCCTTGCCGAATGGTTAATAATTCGATACGCCTGCTGACGGGTAATTGGACGACAATCCTTTTTGGATTTAAATAAATAATCCTCAGATTTCCATTCGATGCTAGATAAATACTCAGTTAATATCTCCCCGATCTTGCTGTTTAAGTAATGAGCCTTTTCTTCTCCTGTCTTTTCATCCTTAATATAAAGAAACTGTTTAGCACTCTGACCATCCCAAACGTCCTGTACAGTAAGATTCAGTAAATCAAGGAGACTAATCCCGGTGTTAATTCCCAGTACAAAAAGCAACAGGTCCCTTATAGAGTGTTTTCTCAACTCTTCTTTCATCGCTTGAATGGTGTTCATGTCCCGAATCGGATTAACAAATTGCACAGCGAATCCCTCCGAATAATGTTACTTAATTTAAGGTTAACAGATATTAAGTAACATAACAATAAAAAATCACTTCATTCCAATAAAAAATCTGACGGACAATGTATCGGAAAATAGACGCAAAAAAAACGACCTGAGCGGTCGCTTTTTTTAGTGATATAGTATGGACTTTATTCATGCATCTCTAAAGTTCTCTATAGGCTGGCTGCATCATTCCTTGAGTGGGCTGATCCTCAGGGTAGTCATAATATTCCGACTGAAAAGGCGCATGCATGTGAGTTTCCACTGGCACTGACGGCCGCTGATAGGGCTCATCTACATACATGATTCTGCGCTGAATTTGCATAAGCCCATTCACAACGCGAAGTGCGATCCAAAAAAGTACAAGGCCAACACCTACGTACAGCAGATATTGCTGATTATAGGTCCAATCGATATGGAAGTAACTAAACAAGCTATTCTCTAAAATATCAAGCTGCATTTCATTCATCAAAATGATATGCACGACTGGAAGAGCAATAAATCCAAGTCCTAGTGAAATCACTGTTACCATAATAACAAAGAATACAATGCCTGTTACAAATCTTAGTAATACGAGTAGCAGGTTTCGAATAAATAACGCACCGTCAAAACCTCTCACCATTCGCATCAACCAGTTCTGCCCAGCTTCAGGCTGTTGATTGCTGGTATACGAAACAGGCGGATTAGGCAAACCTAAAATTTGTCTAATCATGCTTTGCTCAAAATTCACAATCCCCTGAAGCAGCTTAGCTACTCCAAAGAATAACGGTATTCCGATAAATATTGGAGTTAATCCGATGGATAGCGCAAGTCCCGTTATCGCTACTGTAAAATAGATAATCCCTAATGGGAGAGATAGCAATAAATAGAGGATCGTTGTATAGGTTTTTGGATTAAAAAGTACCCAATTCACCTTACCTGTTTGCACCTTTGCAGGCGCATCTATTGCCTTCATATTCAAACACTCCTTTGGCTTCATAAGTCACGTTCTGATTTATAAATTTATTATAACCGCCTTATTTGCCTGACATAACCGTCTTAGGAGGTGTCTGAACACTAGACTTTAGACTAGGATTCTTCTATTCAGATGAAATTACTGAAGCAAAATTTATGCAACTGTATTACTTATAATCTTCTGAAAACCGTTTTTCACAGCGTTATCCATTAACTGATTGATAGACTTTAGTGCAGCATCACTAAACAAATACCACTCATCTTGAAGTGCGTCATGAACCAGAGTCTTCGGGTATCCTGATAAGAGTTCGGATGGTACACCTTGAGTTAAAGTATAGACATCAAAGCGAACGATGCTATCCCCTTTTTGATCTAGAAAATCATACTGCGCATTCTTATAATAAGCTCCAGGAGTGTCTAAGTTGTAATTCCACGAATAACTTGCAGGAGCCTCAACCTTATCACCTTTGTTTTTCATGAAAATATTATATACCGCTTCGTTATAGGTATTTCCAGAGAATTGCGAGATGATGCCCCCCATAATCATATGATATTCTTGTTGCAATGCTTGTACTCGTATACCATCTATAACCAATGGTTCAGTATCGACAGTTACAACATTGTTGCTATAACTGACATTACAATCAAACGCCTCCGTAATAAAACGAAGTGGAACAAACACGCTATTATTCTTTAAGTATGGTTTTACATCAAGCTGCATCTTCTCACCGTTTTTCTCCGCTACAGCGCTGTTTAATTTCAATACTACCTTCATATCGCCTTTAACAAGAATAACCTCGGATTTGGACCATTCGACGATAGCCCCCAAATTTTCACTAATAAGACGTAAAGGAACCATTATACGATTGTTCTTACTTTCAGGCTTGACCTCGGATGTAATAGCAACACCATCAACTTTGAGTTGAATCTTTGCTCCTGCTGCATAAGTAGTTGATGATAAAGTCAAAAGACTGAATGCCAGAAAAGCCCCCAATAACACTTTTTTCATAAGTATAGCTCCTTTATTGAGTAAATTGAGCGAACAGAAATTCACCTACATATTTAGACGTAACTGGATAATATTTGTTGCCATTTCAATCCGCTAGTCTAATGAGCTGAGCTAATAGTATTAAGGTCCCCAACAGGATAAGAACAGAAGATCTAGAACCAGCAAAAAGCGACCATGATAGGCCGCCCTTGTGATACTACATTATGCTACTCGACATCAAAATCAAAATACTTATTTGGAAATGGCTCAGCCTTTAACGTATAATGCCACCATTCCTTACTATACGACTTAAAATTGTGCTTGGTCATAAGTTGCTTAAGAAGCTGTCTGTTTGCAGCTTGTTCTTGAGTGATTTGTTCAGTATTAAAGTTAGAAATAACATCCAGCATATCGACCGGGCTTCCCATATCTAGCTCTTCTCCTGTATCCGCGTAAGCAAGTGTCACGTCCACGGTGCTTCCCCGGGAATGTCCGGACCGTTTGGACAAGTATCCTTTCTTAAATAAGGTGCTTTTCTCTTCATGGGGGTAAAAGCTTTCTTTCATTAATAAGTCTTCTTCATCAAGCGACCAGCGGATGAAATGATCAACAGCTTTCTGAGGCCGATATGCATCATAGAAAACTAATATAAGTCCCTGTTGCTCTAGTTCATCACTAACTGCCTGCAGCGCAAGAGCCGCTTCTTCTGTAACGATCGCCAGTGGGGCCAGATAGCCATCAATCGGCGTCCCTACAAAATTGTTCTCACCGCTATAACCCATCACTTGCTGCGCTGAGGGAATATATTCGTCCAAGTAAACAAAACTTTCAGGCAGATGTCCTTTTTTCTCCGGTTCTCTTGTAACCGGCGGCTCTGGAGTGTGCTTATTGGGGAGATATTTGTCTGCTGAGTCTATTGTGTCTATTGGGTCTGCTGGGGCTGTTGTGCTTGTCGGTACTGTTGGAACTGTTGAGGTTGCTTCGGCTGTCGTGTTTGTGTTTATGAATTGCAACATACTCCCTTGAAGCTTCCATTCTGCAAGCTTAGTATTGCTGTTTTGGATTTGGAATATATTTGTCTTGGGATCGTACATGACCATTTGGGCTTTCATAAGTTCATTTAAATCACTGGCCATCATTTGCTTGTTATGAAGCTTATAAATTGTTGTATTGGCCGCTGTACCAACTGTGGATACAATTTCTTTAACCCCATCTTGGTCTACATCAGCCTCAACAGTATGTGCTTCTATGTGTAGAATCATAGGGCGCTCTGGATCAGGCAAAATATAATCAGCAACAGGGGAGTTCGCTCCAATTGCACCAATTATTTTTATATAGTTATCACCAAATACCTCTACTTCTTCAATAGGAAAATCAGCCATATTTCCGTACCCGATTTCTCCAATATCATAATTGGTCGAGCCCACTGAAATGGATGCCGCCAGAACATGCTCATCTCCTCTTACACGATATATCTCAACTTTTGTGTTATTCACTTTTTTAGTTGCAATGACTTCTCCCTTTTGCGAGGAAGACGCTTGTCCAAGCGGTTTAAGTCCTTCTACTTGTTTATAAACTATCTCAACCGAATCCTCTATGGATGTGCCGACATCTTGATTGTTCTCCGTTACAGGAACAGATGGTTCATCAATGGGACTCCGACAACCAGTTAAAATGTATAGCATCGCAAATATATAAGCTATTTTTCTCAATGATAACAACCCCTTACTCCTCTGTTACGCTTATTATCTCATTTACAGGAAGTTGAGAGGTTACAAGTTACAACAAAAAGCTACTAACCCCCTTCTTATAGGCATACTTCAAAGTATAGTTCCCTTCTGTCCCATAAGGTCTCGTAGCCATTTTTACACGGGTATAATCAAGCCGGCTTTCTCTTAAAACTCTCTTGATCAAAGCAATACTGCGTTCTTCATCCGTGACGACGCAGAATAAATTAAGCGCATATTGTTTCGGATCGGCCATACACTTTCCCATGTCAAAGCCATCCACGTAACCTAAGTTAGCATCAGCTAGAGACTTCTCCAGGTATTCCATTACTTTATCTCTTAGCCAGCAGTCGCGCCCGTTGCCTTTTGCGCTTTTAAGGGGATACTGTACCACTAGCCAGAATTGTTCACTCATGATGATCACCTGCCAATTTTTTGGACAATATATCATAATTAACGGGATAAAGGATAGATATGGAAGCCAAAAGTCTAATCTAAGTGCTTAAGCAAAGTAAAGAGCCCTTCCTAAGCGGTTATCCAACCATACAGAAAGGACTCAACCTATATTAGCCTAAGAAAGCAATCGAACGTTTTACTTTCTTTGCGAATTCAATCGGGTTATCAATCGACTCCCAGTGGATATACATCAACCGAGGTTGCTCAAATAGCCAGTGATTATGAACTGCGGTTACTTTAATTCCGTTCTTGCGAAGATTGGTGAGTAATCGATTAACTTGGTTCTGGAAGAGAGCCGTTTCTCCCAAACAAAGGCCGCGGCCGGAACTGTCCAGAGATTCAAATGAGAACAGTTGATAACGAACCAGAGGAGACGTCGTCTTTCTGCCCAAAATTTTGGCGTTGATCCGTCTATTTCTAGATACAAAACAAACCGGGCCTTTGGTGATTTCATGTTCCGTTCCACCTAGAATCTTTGAAAACTGGTTACATAATCTTTTAAAATGAGGACTTGCCTTCACTTGTTCCTCCATTTTAGATTCATCCTTTCAACTCATAATTAAGAACAGCTTCATGACCGATCTTCATCAACCCAGAAATGCGATGGACTCTTTAGTGTTTTTGGCGAATACAATAGGATTCGATATGGCTTCCCAGTGCATATACATCAAGCGAGGATTTTCTTTTAACCAGTGATTATGAAGGGCAGTCACTTTGATTCCCCGTTTCCGGAGATTCGACATCAAGCGATTCACTTGATTTTGATGTAAGGCAGTCTCTCCCAGACATAACGCGCGGCCTGACTTATCAAGAGACTCGAACGAGAACATTTGCATTTGAACCAAAGGAGAGCGAGTTCTTCTGCCCAAGATCTTCTCATTAAGATTCGTCATCCGCGTGACAAAACAAACCGGGCCTTCATCAACTTCAGACTCGCCTCCCAGGATTTTTCCGAATTGATTGCACAGCCTTGTGAATTGCGGAGTTACCTTTACTTTGCTTGTCATATAAATCCTCCTTTTAACAGTTTCTCAACATCCTATTCACAAAGGATAAAAGTGAACAAGTCGTATAACCCCTGTAAATTAACCAAATGTAGCCATGCAACTGGAAAATTTAAAAGGGGCTTTCCCAAAAGTCATCATAGATGACGGGGGAGCCCCTTTTGTGCTGTTTATTCATTTCATTCTAACGAATCACAGTAACGTTATTTGCTCGGATTTGCTCAATCTCAAGCTCTAACGAATCTGGATAATCTTATTGTCCTCTAATTGCGCAAATAGGCGTTCATATTAACGAATAACGTTACTAGGATTCGTTAGATTTTCAAATGGTTCATTTTCAGTGAAATAACGTTATGTAGCTTCGTTAGAAGGTTAATGAACTACTTTTGGGACAGCCCCCCCAATATTCCTAAGGCGAGGTAATCTCCCACTACCACTTCATAAGTGTCTTAATGTGCGCCACCAATTTTTCTGCCGCCTTTTCCTGAGTCACTTCCGACGGGTGGAAGTTGACTACGTAACCGTCGGCTTCTAACTGCACGTCAAACTTCATTACGGCGATATTCGTATCACCCGTTTCCTTGGTATACTGGCTAACCGCATGTTTAACACAAGGATACAAACTATCTCCCATAATCCCAAAGGCACAAAGGAGTGTTGCCCCCGGATTAGTCCGTCTGACCATTTTAAGGAACTCAGTGTATTGTTTGGTATAATCAGCCTGTCTGTCGGGCTCATCCTTGGTATAAGAATAGTCATTTGTCCCGAGATTAACGACAATAAGATCAGGTACAAACTTCCCGAAATCCCAGCTTACAGATTGCGGGACAACTGTGCCGTCAAATTTCCCCTCAGACTTGCCCACCTTCTCGTAATAATCCGGAACAAGCTGCGAGAGGAGCTTTTCCCCATTTTCCGTATAGCCAGAAATAATACCATAACCGCTATAAGACACCATGCTGTGATCCGCTTGAAGCTTCTGGGATGTCAGGTAAGCATAGGTCTTCGTAACGTCCTCCGTCTTCGTGGAAAAAGAACCCGCTACATCATCATCGTCAACCCCATAACCGCAAGTAATTGAATCGCCGATAAATTCAATTTTATGTACATTTTCCGGGGTTGGCTTAATCCCCTCTTTGGCGTCCACGATAATCTCCTGAATCCCAATCGTCGACAGCGCCGCTTCCGACAGCTTAACAACCTTTATGGTAACTTGTTGTTCCGTATCGCTGTCAAAAGCGGTATACCGTTTCAAAGGCTCATTCACCATATCATCGATAACCCGGATTCCGTTAACGTAGATACCGATTCTGGCCTCATTATCCCCACTTACCGCGATTGGATCGCCCTTTATAATCATTTCCGCTTTTTTACCGTAAAAAGAAAATTCCACGCCTCCACCGGACAGCGCCAGCCATAGCACTTCGTTGTAATCGTAGGTTCGTCCGATGATTTTTACATACTTCTCCGTTGCTTTATAGACATGTGCCGCTTCTGACATAGACATGATTGAACCTTCCCCTCAATACATTTACCTATAACCTCCCTTCCTATTATATAAATCGTAACGCGGTCGTCTATAAAAAATAATGTTGCGATGACCCGTTCTACAGATCCCCTAATCTATTCACCATTTTAACTGACAGGTATACACTTAACATGCCCATAAGACTAATGATCACATAAACAATTTCCAGGTTCATCGTCAGATTAAGCATATTGTGAATAGTAGGGAGTTGATTAAGAACAATAGCACAAAGAACGGTGGGGATGACCTCCCTCTTCCAGACTCCAAATAAGAATAACGGGATCAAACTTGCAAGTGCGATAACAACGGAATGAGTAACCGTCCGTATAGCATAGGACATAAAATCTGCCAGCGTCGGTTCTCCGTTAATTACATCCAGCATCTGATCAAGCACATAGGTAGCTATCCCGGAAAGAACAAAGGAGACCAGCGAACAAAAGAAAACTACTATTGCAATAAACATAGCCTTAACCATAACCAATTTTTTTCGACTAATCGGGTATCCGAAGGAAAGAGTTATCGTCTTATTCTTATACTCTTCTATGAATACATGATTGATAAGAGAAGCCCCAAACAATAGGAATCCCATTTGAATCGGTATCATTAGTCCAAGTGCATTGGAATAACTCTGGCTGAACGTATTCATCGGCTCATCAGCAAATACGACGGTAAGAAAAAAGGTCGGCAGAAACATGATAATCAACCAATAAATAATCATTTCCCCGATCACTTTACCTCGTTCTAATTTCCTCCACTCCAGCTCCAATAACTTAATCAACTTTATCTCCTCCTTGAATTTGATTATAGAAATAATCCTCCAGCGTGCTGGAATGTTTCTGGATCCCCTCGATCTCAATATCATGGGAAATCAACACTTTGGAAATCTCCCCGATGGATATGCCCACATCATAGATCCGAATTCTCTCATCCTGAACTATTTTTATATTGGTGATATGAAGCTCATGCTCAAGAAGGTAGACTGATTTGTGCACATGGGATGTCACAAGCTCAATATAATCGCTCCGCTGCTGACGGATGTCTGAAATCGCTACTTCATCGACCAACTTGCCAGATTGAATGACGCCGATTCTGTCTGCCACCTGCTCAATTTCACCTAATATATGGCTGGAGAGGAGGAAGGTAATGCCATACTCTTTGTTCAACGCCCGAATTAAATCTCTCATGTCTTTAATACCAATGGGATCCAATCCATTCGTCGGTTCATCCAGCACAATCAGTTCTGGCTTCGTGATCGCAGCCCGTGCAATCCCAAGGCGCTGCTTCATGCCAAGCGAGAATTCCTTCACCTTCTTATTTTCGATTCCTTGTAATTGGACCATGTCTAGGGTTTGGAGAATCGCCTTTTTATCGTAGAAGCCCAAGTATTCACAATGAATCTGAAGATTCTCCATTGCCGTTAAATGTTCGAAAAATATAGGATATTCAATAATGCTGCCGATGCGTTTCAAGCCTTCTTTGGTATCTTCCGTAAGTTTCTTGTCAAATAACATGATTTCTCCGGAAGTTGGAATGATGAGCCCGGTAAGCATTTTCATAATCGTCGTTTTCCCAGCGCCGTTGGATCCGAGTAATCCATAGATCTCGCCTCGTTTTACATGAAGATTAACATTAGATATGATTGTTTTTCCGTTTATTCTCTTTGTGAGATCATACGTTCGAATGATATTATTCATTTTGCTGAGCCTCCTGAATTTTTTATATCGCTTCATTTGTTACTCTTATCATAATTTAAAAATTGTGTTTTTCTCTTTCTCATTCCTTACATGTTCCTTACGAAAAAAGAGATGTTCAACAGAACATCTCTTCGAAGTATTAATATTTCATTTGTTTAAACATGCAGGTGAATGTCGTTTTCTCAAACGGTGAACTGCTGAGGCGAATCGTTCCCTTCATACCTTCAATTAAGCGTTTGGAAATGCTTAGGCCTAGGCCACTTCCCTGAAATTGCGGATTTCGAGCATCATCTAATGTGTAGAGTCTTTCGAATACGCGGTCCTGGTTCACCTCGGCAATACCTTTGCCGCGATCCCAAACATCTACCGCAACGAATTCTCCTTCTTCACGAAGGGTTAAACCAAACACGCCACCATCGCTTCCATACCGGATTGAGTTTGAAATTAAATTACTGAATATTCGCTGAAGTGCATGCTCATTACCGAAAATATAGAAGGACTTTTCCGGAATTTCAAGCTCTACTCGAAGCCCCTTAGTTGATAGCAGATCATAAAATTCAAGTACGATTTGCCGACAAATCTCATTGAGCGATATTTTGCTTAAAGGGATTTCATAGTCTTCCGACTCGATTTTTACTAGGTCAAAAAATTGATTAATCAAAGCGACGAGACTATTCACTTTATCGTTCAGTCGCATAATGACACGCGTTTGTTCCTCTTTAGTCATCGGTTTTTCCTGATTCAGTTTTTCCGCATATCCCAAAATGACCGTCAGGGGGGTCTTTAAATCGTGAGACATGTTGGATATCATTTTCTTCTGGCTGTCTTTGGTCTTTGCATAATCCGCAATAACCATCTGCTTGTAAAACAATAGACGGTTTACTTGAATGAGCAACAGTTGAATCTTGTTCTGATCGGTTGGGATAAGCACTTTCTCATCCGTTTCATATTGGATGATTTCTGCTATTTTGTCCGTAATTTCATTTATATTCTGATGTAATTTTCTTCTGGAATAATAGAGCCACCCCATCGTCACAGCCATAACGCCAATGATCATGCACAGGAGAACAATCATACCCTACACTCCCAGTTTATATCCGATACCCCAAACGGTCCGAATATATTGAGGGTTTGACGGATCCTCTTCGATTTTTTCCCTAAGTCTGCGAATATGTACATTGATGGCGTTTTCATTTCCTAAATAAGCATCTTCCCAAATCAATTGATAAATTTGCTCTTTGGTGAACACCTTGGACTGATGGGATAGAAACAGTTTCAATATTTGAAATTCCTTGGAGGTGAGCTGTATGATCTCTCCCCTTACTTGTACAGAGAACAAATGCAAATCAAGAATAATATCTTTAAACTGAATGGTTTGAAGATCAGGATTGCTGTCCGCTTGGATATATTGAGTGACTCTGCGAATAGCAGCCTGCACTCTAGCTGTTAATACAACCATAGAGAAAGGTTTGTTTAAATAATCATCCGCACCAAAGCCGAGACCCATCACCTTATCGATATCGCTGTCTTTTGCAGAAATAATCAAGATAGGAACCACACTAGTTTCCCGTATTCGCTTCAGTAACTCCATCCCATTCATCTTAGGAAGCATCAAATCAAGCAGTATAAGATCAAATTTCTCCTTTTGAAGAAGGACGCCCGCTTCTTCGCCGTCAAACGCAGTACATACAATGTAATTCTCCTGTTTCAGATGACTTTCAATTAATTGGCTAATTTCTCTATCATCCTCTACTAGCAGAATGCGGTTCGGCATGATTTAAGTTCCCCCTATGATCTATTCCAAAGTCAACCATAAATAGGTAAACTTTCTTATATCCTATCAAAAGTGAAATAACAAATCCACAATCTACGTGCTTAACCCACGGTACCCTTGAAAAATTTGATATAATCATAACATCTGAATTCATTCTAACTTAGGGGATTGTTGTTATGGATTACAAAAACTATAAGAGAATAAAGGTAGGCCCTTATCAAAGCGTGGGGATTCTGGAAGGGTTGTACGTTTTTGAAATTCTAACAGGGATCGCGGATGTACCTGAGTATTATCGAATCACGAAAGAAGAATTTGATTCCTACGACCAATGGAACACCGAATACATCACAGATTTAAAGACGTTATTTACCATAGTAAATAGAAAATGCGTATGCAACGGTTATAACAGGGTAAATCCCGTACCGCGCAACTACCATTATGACGTGGCTCCATGTCCAATATGCGGTCATGAAACGGTTAGCGAGGTAGGAAAAGTCCAGCTAGGAACCCTTTATGAAGTGGCATGTTTGCAATGTGGAAATAATTTTACAAAATTGAAGGATTAACCCCGAACCGACATGGATAAACACAAAAAAAGCACCCTAAGATGCCAGGTGCCTAACCAAACTTGAAGCGGCGATGCCAGAGTCAACTAATCAGCGCTTCACCCAAGCCCGCTCCAGGTCCATTTCCTGAATGCAATCCTCTGTATCGTACATGTTATTATCGATCAGCGGCGTTACCGCATAAACTTGCATCTCTACGGATGTATGGGGCCGCAAAATCGGATTCAGAGAATGGAGATCATTCGTACCCTCGTCGAGCCAACGGGCCACATCTTCCGGCGATAAAATCGCCGGCATCCGACTCTCGAATTCGTCAATCAACGGGTTGGCATCCGTCATGACCAGGGTGAAAGTGCGGAGCGGCTCCCCACGTGTATCCTTCCAAATTTCGTATAAGCCAGCGACCCCAAACATGTCGTGGTTTTTCATGACAACGCGTACCGCGTAGGACTTCTTGCCTTCTTGCTTCCAATAGTAAAACCCATTGCACGGGATAACGCATCGCTGTTTATCCACCAATTTGCGATAGGTCGGGTTTTGATGTACATTTCGGAGATCCGCGTTGACCGCATCTTTACCCCAGTACGGAATAAACCCCCAACGGAACTCATCCAGAATCCGCTCCCCATTTTGCTGCAAGATAACTGGCGTATGCTGCGTAGGGCTCACATTATAGCGGTTCTTATAGTAGTACATTACTCGTTCAACTTGAAAATGCTCCTGCACCTCCGGCAGCTCTGCCGCCATGGAGAATCGTTGACACATGAAAAATCTCCCCCTTTATTTCCCACAGTGTTTGTAGAAAAAGGGAAATTCATGCATCAACGTATGACGCTTTATCCTGAATCATTTTTAAAAAAATCAAAACAAAAAAAAGCCACCCGTCGTCAATCGACAGGTAGCCTGCTTGTCTATCGTTCCTATTTACCCTTGCTGAACATAAGAAGGGTCCATATAGCTCAGTTCCCAGATGTGCCCGTCCGGATCCTGAAAGCCCCATTGATACATAAATCCGAGGTCCTTCGGATCACTTGAAGGAGAGCCTCCGGCGGTGAGGGCTTTGTTTACGATTTCGTTGACCTGTTCTTTGCTATCCGCTAGCAGTGAAACCAGGACTTCGGTACTTTTTGTAGCATCAACAATTTCTTTATTGGTAAAGTTCTTGAAGTAGGATTCAACCAGAAGCATCGCAAATGTATTGTCATTGATGATCATACATGTGGCGTTATCATCGGTAAACTGGGGATTAAACGAAAATCCTAACTGAGTAAAGAAGTCTATTGCTTGCTTTAAATCCTTGACTGGTAAGTTGATAAACGTCATGCTCGGCTGAAAGCCCATCACCTCTTCATATAGTTTAAATTTTAATTACAAAAATTCACCCTTATCTTATATTCTGACTATACAATCGTCAAGGTTAGACCTTTCAAACAGTCTAATACAAGAATCGAAATGAGCATTCAGGGATTCAGGTACCTCACTAATATCATAACCTTTTGTTTATTTTTCACAAATATGGGGTTTTAGGTTGTTTAAAACTATCTTATGATTAGATTGGGTTGGGATATTGCACCATGTTGTGAACGCGCGTTTATGGTCCTGGCTATCACCACTTTCTAGGAGGAATGGTCATGCAATACGGCTACTTTGACGAAAAGAACAAGGAGTATCTCATTACGAAGCCGAACACACCTGCCCCTTGGGCAAACTACCTCGGCTCGCCGGAATACGGCGCCATCATCTCAGGCAATGCAGGAGGGTATAGCTTTGTAAAGTCTGGCGCAAACGGACGGCATATCCGCTACCATTTCAATTCCATGGATGAGCCAGGACGTTATATTTATGTGCGAGACTTGGAGAAGGGCGATTATTGGTCCGGCTCTTGGCAGCCGGTAGGCAAGGATCTGGATCAGTACAAGTCGGTATGCCATCATGGAACCGGATACACCAACATTGTTTCGGATTATGACAACATCCGGACGGAATCCTTATATTACGTGCCCCTGAACAAAACCTACGAGGTGTGGCGCCTGAAAGTCCGCAATAATGGCTCCCAAGCCCGAAAGCTGGTACTCTTTGGATATGTCGAATTCACCAACCATAACAACTATGAGCAGGATAACGTTAACCTTCAATATACTTTGTTCATTTCACGGACCTATTACAAGAACAATATGATCCTTCAGTCTATTAATGAAAATGTTCCCGAGGATCAATGCTGGAGATTTTTTGGGGCTGCTGGTGCGGAGGTGACCGCTTATGATGGCGACCGGGATACGTTCCTCGGCGATTACCGCAGTTACGGCAATCCATCCTCCGTCGAAAATGGCCAATGTGCCAATTCGCTCAACTATAACACCAACTCCTGCGGTGCCCTGCAAATTAACGTAGAATTACAGCCGGGAGAAGAGAAAGAAGTTGTCTTCCTACTAGGACAGTATGACGAGGAAGGCGCATCCGAAATTCTTGGCCAATATAAAGATTTGTCCGTTGTGGACAAGGAGCTCGAAGAACTGAAAGCTTACTGGCATAGCAAGCTTAATCGTTTCCAGGTTCAGACGCCAAGCGACAATCTGAATAACATGATCAATACTTGGAACGCATACCAATGCTTCATCACTTTCATCTGGTCTCGTGCGGCTTCCTTCCAATACTGTGGTCTACGCAACGGACTTGGCTATAGAGATACCGTGCAGGATATTCAAGGCATCATTCATCTGGATCATGAAATGGCTCTGGAACGTCTAAGACTGATGATCTCCGCTCAGGTTTCCATCGGCGGTGGTCTTCCACTCGTGAAATTCGACCATAACCCTGGGCATGAGGGCACACCAGACGACCCGGAATATGTACAGGAAACCGGCCATCCCCATTATCGTGCCGACGATGCTTTGTGGCTGTTCCCAACCGTGATCAAATACTTGAAGGAAAGCGGCAACTGGGGCTTTACGGATGAAGTGATTCCTTATTCCGATCACGGCGAGGACACGGTTTACGAGCATCTGCGCCAAGCGCTTCAATTCAGCTTGGATCGCATGGGCGTCCATGGCATGCCGGTCGGGCTTTACGCTGACTGGAACGATTGCTTACGTCTTGGAGCCAAGGGAGAATCGCTATTCGTCGCTTTCCAGCTATACATGGGCTTCAACGTGTTCATGGAAATCGCGCAGAACAAGAACAAACCCGACGATGTTCAGTGGGCACAAGGTTTGCTTGATGAGTTAGATACTAACATTCAGAAGCATGCTTGGGAGAATGATCAATTCGTCCGCGGGTTTACAGAAGACAACTATACGGTCGGCTCTTGGGAGAACGATGAGGCACGAATCTGGCTGAATCCACAAAGCTGGGCCGTATTAAGCGGTGCAGCCCGCCCGGATCAGGCGAGGCTCTCCATGGACAAAGTGTATAACAATCTGCGGACCGAATACGGCACCATGTTATGCTACCCGCCGTTCAAGGAATACGGGATGCCCGTAGCACGGATGGTCCTTTTTAATGCTTCAACCAAGGAGAACGCCGGCATTTTCAGCCAGCCGCAGGGATGGCTCATTTTGGCGGAAACCATGATTGGCAATGGGGATCGCGCGTTTGAATATTTCCTCGATTGCAGCCCGGCCAGCATGAACGATAAGGCGGAAATCCGCAAACTTGAGCCTTATGTGCACGGGCAGTTCGTCGAATCCAAAGACAGCCCATATCAAGGCCGGGCGCATGTCCACTGGCTCACCGGCACCGCCTCGACGGTGATGGTCTCCTTAGTGGAAGGCATCATGGGGGTCCAACCACAGTTTGATGGCCTTTGCATTAACCCTTGCGTTCCCTCCGACTGGAAGGACTTCTCCATGGTACGGGAATTCCGCGGCAAGAAGCTGAATATTCAGGTGGAAAACAAAAACGGGGTACAAAAAGGGGTTTCCCATATCATCTTGAACGGCAAAGAAATTCAAGGCCATCTGATCCCGGCCGCCGACATGGAAGCCGAAAACACCGTGCGAGTCATTATGGGATAAGGCCCCCTCCATTGAATCGGTCTTGCTCTCTGTAAAATATAAAAGCAACCTCTGTCCGTTTGGACGGAGGTTGCTTCTTTTGTCTAGCTATGTTCACGAAGTGAAAATTGCCTCAACTTTTAATACACCCGGATTTCCACTAGCTCCGCGTAAGAAGTGCCATTTGTTTCTTCAATGACAACGCGTAGCGCATCGGCCAAGATTGCGTCCTTCAGTTGGATGCGATTGCTCCTGCGCCGATTATCCACAGCGGAAGCCACTGTACTCCATTGCCCTTGTACCCGGGCCTCGATCCGGTACGACTTCACCAGCTCGGGGATAATTTCGAATGATGTACGATGATGATGAAGGTTAATCAGGTCTTCATTCACATCATCATTCCACGTCAGAAGGATTTCCTTCATGGCGATGTCCTGCTCCCATGTCAATTGCAGCCAAGCTTCTTGCTCCGGTCCGATTGGCTTGGATGCCCACATATTTGGACCTCCGAACGGTCGCTTGTATCCTCCGACCGCTTTCTCCGGTGCATAAGCTTCGGTCGTACCCTTAACCTTGAAGCAGAACGGCTGGCGGATCAGCACTTTCATGCTCCAGGCTACGACGAGCTGATTCTCGTCATGGTCTTCTAGCTCCACCGAAGCGTTAGGGATGGCACCCTTCTCGAAAGCAAGGACGCCAGTAAGCGGTTCGGCCGACCGGTACAAGCTGACGCTCGGATTTTCACGAATGATGACAAAAGCATTCTGCGGCAAATCCGGCGTCCAAGCGAGCGGTAGGGATACCCACTGCGCTTTGCCCTTCGGAACGATCGTTTCGGCTTCGGCCACCTTCGAGTGAGGTACGTAGTTCTCCAGTCGTCCCGTGTCCCATAGCTCCACCATAATCCGGGTATCCTCAGCCGCGTCTACAAGCAGCTCCAGCCCTTCGATTGCCGGATCCACCGGGAAGAGCACCGCGACATCCCGGCTTAGTTGAACGGCGGAATCCGGCTGATCGACGGCAATAATGCGGCGAACCGATGACGCCGTTACTTTCGCCGACCGGGACAGATCCTGCTCGTCTTCATGCCGTAGGCCGATGATGGAGGCGTCCTGGCGCAGCAGCGTCTGCTGCAACTCTTGCAGATGTGAGATGTATATGTCGCGCGGGGTCACGCCCTTTACTGTGCAAAGGGAAGCTGCGGTTCCAGCTGCTTCCCCCATGATGGCGCAGGTCGCCATGACGCGCGTCGTGCCAAACGCCACGTGCGAAGCGCTGATATTTCGGCCGGCGAACAGCAGATTCGAAACGTTCGCCGAATACAGGCAGCGATACGGGATATGATAGTTCCCGTCCGCATGCATATGCTTTGAGCCGCTGGCTTCGGCATACATGCCTTGTGGCGGATGCAGGTCGATGGACCAGCCGCCGTAGGCGATGCGATCCGAGAACGGTTCCTGTGCGATGATGTCGTTCTGGTTCAGCACATAATCACCGACGAAGCGGCGGTATTCTCTTTTTCCTGGAATGGAGCCAACCCATTCCAGGGTCATATTGCCCGACTCAAACTGGCCGGAATTTTTGATGTAATCCCAAATGCCATAAATGACCGATGACAGCTCGTCCCGAATAACTTCATTATCGTGAACCGTATCCAATTCACCGCCCCATTCGATCCACCAATAATGGCAGCCCGAGTCACCGCTGCGAATGACGCGCTTGACCGGGATCGGTGTCTTGGTGATATCCTTGGCGAAGGAAGGGGGCACGAAGCGGACCGGATGCCCCGCATCCTTCGTGTAGAATAACAGCGTGCTGCCCAATGTGATATCGTCCGCTTCATCAGGCGCCCACTCTTCTCCGTATTCATGAGCGGCCTCCCGCCCGATCCGATGCCGGGCACCCGCCATGAAGCCAACGAGACCATCGCCGGTGCTATCTAGGTAAACCGGGCTTTCCATGCGGATACGCCGCTCGGAGCCCATCATCCAGCCGGTAACCGACCGGATCATTCGGTTCTCTTCCGGACCGTCCGCCTCGACTTCATGCACATCGGTATTCAGGAGCAGCGTGATGTTCGGCTCCGCCCGAACCGCTTCCAGGATGACCAAATCCCACAGGTACGGATTACCGTCCGGATTACGGTACTGGTTCTCGACGAACAGCTCACCCATGATGCCGGTCTCCCTTGCGTACCGGTTGGTGCCGTGCGCGGTCGCACCACACACCCACACCCTCACCTCACTGCTAGAGTTGCCACCAAGGACCGGGCGATTGTTCACAAGCACGACTGTACTACCGAGTCTTGCCGCCGCAATGGCGGCACATACGCCAGAAAGTCCACCGCCGATGACCGTTACATCGCTTTGTATCGTTTCCGTTCTCATCTTCTCACCCTTTCACCGCAGAGTTGGTCAAACCTTGAATGATATAACGTTGGCCGATCGCGAACACGACGATCATCGGGATGATCGCTGCAGACGCCGCGGCCATCATGCCGTTGTAATCCACCATATTTTCCAGAATGAAGTTCTGAAGTCCAAGCGGAATAGTGTACAGATTCTCGTCAATCAGGAATACCAGCGCATTCTCGTAATCATTCCAATGCCAAGAGAAATCGATGATAGCCAAAGTGGCCAGCGCCGGTTTAGCTAGAGGCAGAACGAGCCGGAAGAAGATCCGGAAATGCCCCGCCCCGTCGATGAAAGCCGACTCAGAAATCTCATGGGGAATAGACAGGAAGAACTGGCGTAACATAAATACACCGAAAATCGTGAACATGGCGGGCAGGATCAGTGCCCAATGCGTATTGTAAATACCAGCCCATTCAAACATGATGAACTTCGGCACGAACAGTACCTGTGGAGGAATCATCATCATGGACAGATAGAGCATGAACAGCCCGTTTCTCCCCTTGAATTCGATTCGGGAGAAGCCGTATGCCGCGAAAGCGGACAGGAACGTGGCTCCAATCGTCCCGATCAGGGAAATTTTCAGCGAGTTCAGATAATAGGTACCAAAGCTCTTAGTACCGCTCCATACCTTCACATGATGTTCCCAGGTCGGATTCGAGGGAATCCATTCGATCGGGTATTTGAATACCTCAGCCGGCGTTTTCAGGGACGTGCTGATCATCCATAAGAAGGGCATAACCATCACGATAGCCAGTACCAGCATGACCAACGTTGCAAGCAGCCTACCCGGCGTACCGGCGATCAGTTGTTTTTTGATTTTCATGATGCTTCAGGCCTCTCTTTCTCTTAATAGTGGACCCAACGTTTTTGCCCGATCCATTGGATCGCGGTGATAATCAGGATGATGATAAATAACGCCCACGAGATCGTGGAAGCATAACCCATTTCGTAATAGCGGAACGCGTTCTGATAGACGTAGAGGGACAAGATGGTCGTGCTGTTTCCGGGACCGCCCTGCGTCGTCGCCTGTATGATACCGAACGTCTTGATCGTCATGATCATACCGGTCACGAGCAGCAGGAACGAGGTGGGACTGACGAGCGGCCAGATGATTTTACGGAGCATCTGTCCCGGACGCGCCCCGTCAATTTTCGCTGCTTCTAGAAGCTCCGGCGAAACCTCTTGTAATGCAGCCAAATAGATGATCATGTTGTAGCCCATCAGGAACCAGATCCAGATAATATCGATGGCAAACATGGAAGACGTGGTGGTCGACAGCCAGCCCGGCGGATGATCGATGCCGATGGCGCGGAGGAATCCGTTGATTGGTCCCTGCTTTGGTTGGAACAGCAGCATCCAGACGAAGGAGACGGCCACCCCGCTCGTGATGTACGGCATGAAGTACAAAGCGCGCAGCACCTTTTTCAGATAGATCCGCTGGTTCAGGATGACCGCAACCACGAAGCCGAGCGCGAGAGATACCGGTACCGCCAAGAGGAAGATGACCGTATTTTTCAGCGACAGGTAGAACAGCTTATCGTGCAGCATCCGGTTAATATTATCGAAACCGACGAAACCGACATTGGGATTCATGAATTTGTAATCTGTGAAGACAAGGCCCAGAGAGTATGCGGCCGGTATGAGAAAAAACAACAGCACGCCGATCATGCTGGGTCCGATAAAGATGTAACCAAGCCTCTGCTGCCTTCTCATCCAATTGTTTGTCATGCGTTTCCCCTCATTTCTTGATTTGATGTCCTCAGTCTAGCAAGTCGGAAGGGGGCGCGAGAAGGAACAAAACCATCGTCTTCATACTACAAAATGATGCAAAAAAAATACCGTGCAGCTTGCCACCTGGCACTTCGTCATCAATTTGTTCTATCTATAATGAATGATCGAATCGCAAAAATGGGACGGCCATTATACTTGGCCGTCCCTTGACTTAAGATGTGCGTCTAGCATCTAAAGTGATATGTTATTTTTGCGGATTGGATTTCAAATATTCGTTATGACGTTTGACCATCTCTGCCATCGTTGTGTCAATATCTTGCGAGTCCAGGAAGTACTTTTCGTATTCCTGTGAGCGCAGGTCCATGACTTCCTGCGGAACGGTACGAACGTAGGTTGGCGTCTTGTTGTCGAACATGACGTACATCAAGGATTCCTGATCGTAGGTGTCCCCTTTGTCGCCCAGCATGCTCTTCAGAGCGGCTTCCTGATCGGCATCCTTGGATGCAGGCAGGCGCCCGCCTGCCGCCATCGGCGACATACCACCGTCTGCATACCACTTCAGAAATTCCCACGCTTCCTGTTGATGCTTTGACTTGGCGTTGATCGAGATATAGTCTCCCAGACCGCCTCGGGTCATGTGGTTCGCTGCATCCTCTGCCAGTCTTGGCACCGGTGCAAACGCGATTTTGAAATCGCGTGGATAATCGGTGAAATTGTTGGAGCTACGGAGCAACCACGCTCCGATGTTCAGCATCGGTACTTCACCGCTGAGGAACATTTGCTCGACTGGCATTTTGGACGTTAACTGCTCGCCGAGCGGTGCCGTCGTTGCATCATTCTTCATCATGACGTTCAAGGACTCCAGCCATTTGCGCACCAGCGGGTGATCTAGGTTGGACGTCCCGTCCGCTTTTGTATAGCCTTCTTTGGCTAGTACGGAATCGATTGGGTCAACGAACGGCTCTGTATTTTGAATGAAGCCGTATCCGTCGCCTTGTTTCAGCTTTTTGGCGTATTCCATCATCTCTTCCCAGGTCCAATCCTTCGGAACCGGGAGATTAGCAGCATCTAGGGCATCCTTATTTAGTGCAACGAAGTATGAGCTTTTTGTCGTCGGCACGCCGTAAAATTTGCCGTCGATCTTCCAGTTTTCGGCTTCCGGGCCCATTTTCTCATCGATATTATAGTCGGTAAGTGTGCTCAGATCAGCCGCAACCCCCGAGGTTACCCGTTTTGTCGCCTGCGAAGCGGAATAGTTGACGAACAGGTCTACATCCTGACCGGTCATAATGGCCGTATCCAGCTTCAGGTTTCCTTCATCGTCGTTCACGTACCGCACGTACTCCACTTGAATTTCCGGGTGATCCTTGTTCCAGTCGTCCAATACCTCTTGCGGCCCGGCTTCTGGCGGAACGCCTCCCCACATTTTCAGCTTAACGACGGCGCCAGCAGCTTTCGCGTCCGACAACTCAGCTTTCCCATTGCTTCCACCGCCGGAGCAACCCGACATCACACTAGCGATCAGTACCAACGATACGAATCCCGCTAACCAACCTTTTTTTCTCAATTGAATCCCCCCGCATCAAATAGGAATTGTATGTTGCAGCTCAAGGATAGCAAAGCAGCAGGTAACACCGTAAGTAACAGAATCATGATTTCATGGAACAGATATACGCAGTTGTAGGTTATTGCCGGTCACAGAGAAGCATTTTGTTCTATTGCTTCATCCGGTAATGGCTCGGCGTCATCCCCGTCATCCGCTTGAAAATTTTAATGAAGTAATTATCGTTCATGAATCCGACGTTCTGGCAAATCCGATTGACCGGAAGATCCGTTGTCGTCAGATATTCGATCGCTTTCTCGATTCTCGTCCGATGCAGGTAATGGATCAGCGTCTCACCGGTTTTCTTTTTGAACAGGGCGCTAACGTAATTCTCCCCCATCATGACATAGCGGGCGAGCGATTTGAGCGTAATGTCCTGGTCATAATTTTGTTCGATATAGTCTATGATTTTATTTACTTCGGGATGGGTGATCTTCTCCTTAGCTACCACGGCCAAACGCGCCGAATGCTCAGTAGGGGAGGGCTTAGCCGACAGCTCCGCGCTGACCTTCACCAACGTCTCCCGAAGATCTTTGACGCTCATGGACAGCTTCAGAATATAATTAGACGCGCCATACTCCATCGCTCTACGCATCGATTCGAAATCGCCGATACAGGTTAGCATGACGAACTTGGATGCAATGCCGGCTTTCCGCGTCTCCTGCAGCAGCTCAAGGCCGTCCATTTGCGGCATGACGATATCGCATAGCACCAGATCTGGCGGATTATCCTTGATCATTGGTAGCGCTTCCATTCCGTTGCTGGCCTCGCCGGCGAGTGTAAAGCCCATTTCCTCCCAACGAATGATCTCCTTGACCGATTCTCGCACGAACGTTTCGTCTTCCACCAGTAGTACTTTCCACATACACGTTCACCCTTTCGCGGTTAGTTAGATGATATCGGATTGCCGGCCTTGGTCATACGGCTCAGACAGCAGCACCGGAAAATGCATACGGCAGAGCGTACCCTGCTCAAGCGAAATGATTTCAAGCTCTCCTTTGTCCTTGAACAACAGGCGCAGCCGCTCCCTTACATTTTGTAGCCCGATGCCTGGACGCTTACGTCCCTCGCCCTGATCCTTATCCGACTGCCCGACGCCAGCGCCGTTATCCTCGACTTCCAGCGTAAGCTGGTCCGGTTGCTGGGGACTACGTCCCATTCGAATTAGAATCCGCCCGCCTTCAGCCATATTGCCGATACCGTGCTTAATCGCGTTGTCTACCAACGGCTGCAGGCTCAGTTTCGGCACCAGGGCGTAGATCAGCTCTTCATCATAGCTGAACTCCACATGAAAGCGATTTCCATATCTCACCTGTTGAATATAGAGGAATGCGCGCGTCAGCTCGATTTCCTCACGAAGGTGAATCAGGTCCACATCGGAGTTTAAGCTTGTCTCCAGTAGCTTCCCGAGAGAGAGGCAAATTTCCACGATCTCCTCGTTTCCTCCCCGCAGCCCGATCCACTTCATCGTATTCAGCGTATTCAGCAGAAAATGGGGATTCATCTGAGCGAGTAGCATTTGGAAATGCACCGCGTCCTTCTGCCGCTCCTCGACCCGAAGTCGTTGAACGAGTCCGTTCATATCAACCATCATCGTATTAAACGTTCGCGTCAGCTCCAAAATTTCACCCTTATAGCGCTTCTCGGGCAGCCGGATCCGAAGATCTTTGCGGACCGCCTCCTTCATCTTCCGTTGCATATGGGATAGCGGCCTCGTGAACGTATGGGCAATCATGAACGCAACCGCTATAAACGCGGCGGTGATAACGTAAAAGGTCACGAAATACTGCTTCTTCAGCGTTTCGATCTCCCAGAATAGCAGCTGGAGCGGAATTCGGTCCACAAGGTACCAATCCAGGGAAGACAGATAGCTGTAGTTGACGAGTGCATCGGATTGCTGATCGGTCCAATGTCCGTTCTGTGGCAGGCTTGCGATTTCCTGCACGGCCCCTACGGACAGTGTAGAATCAGGGATCGATCTTGCGATCACCTCTCCAGAACGGTTCATGATGAAGTACGCTTGGTCGCTATCGGATTTTTGCAGCATAGATTGGAACCAGAACGAAAAATCGATGCTGATGCGCGCCAGGCCGTAAGCCTGGTTTCTGCTGTCGCGCAGCTCGGTGTACAAAGATAATAACGTTGGGCTTTTGCTGATATCCCGAGACACGTAATTGGCGTCGTCAGATACCCAAAGGTAGGAATTTTTGCCCTCCTCCAGCGCCTTGAACGACGGGTTCGAAGCAATCTGGTCATAATTCAGGGACTTATTCGGTGGGAAAGACGTGTATACATGGCCGCTATTGTCGAGCAGCGTGAAATATACGGACGGATTGTACAGGAAAAAGCTGTTGTTGAGCCCTTTAAATTTGTCTTCCATAATCTCCTTGTTGTCCAAGACGGAACGTTCCTCCGGCTTATGCAGGATACGCCTGATTTCCGAATCCTGTTCCAAGAAGATCAGTGTCTTAAACGCGATACTAAGCTGATCCTCGAGCGAGCGGTGAAGATTGTCCAGTTGCTCATGGCTCTGCTCACTGATTTTATTCTGGACGAGCGATTCGATTTTTTGGTAGTTGTATATGTTCAGCGCGCTGAATGGAAGTAAAATGACGAGTGCAAACACGGCAAACAACCGGTATTTCAACTTGTAGGGAACGAGGTGAGTAAGCCATTTCCGCATCTGGAGGACTCCTTTACTCTTGGTTCTCCCATTATATCTCACTCGTTGTCCATAAATATCGTTGTTCGTGTAATAGTATAAATATGTAGGGTTCAGGGTCGATCAATTGCATCAAAATGTTCTATTGACATATTCCGAGCAAAAAAGAAAGACGACGCCGGTTTCAGCACCGCCTTCCCTGAATTTAATCTATTCTTCGAACCAGTCCGGAAAATGCTGTTGCAAATAGTTTAGCTTGATCTCCGTTTGACCGGCGCCACCACCTTCATGCCCGTTAAAAGGGTAAATGATGATGTCTTTACTGCTTGTGATTCGGTTATAGGTGGCGAAGTACATCTGCGGTGGACACGTCTCATCCTTTAACCCGACACTGGCTAATACCCGGCAAGTGATGCGATCCGCCAGGTTCATCGTATCAAAATAGCTCAGGTTGTCCATTACAAGATCCGTTTGCTCCGGATGCTTCTTCAGATATTCCGCTACTGCTTCGAAAGCGCCGTGATTGCCTTCGATTCGGCAGACGATATTGCTGTTGCTCGGCACGTCTACCATCGAGAGCACGGGGCGGTCGTCCAAAGCCGATACCGCTGTACCAAGCGCTCCGCCCTGGCTACCACCTTCGATGACAATCTTCGATGCATCAATATCCTCCTGAGCACAGGCGAAATCGATCGCCTTCAAAGCATCCATATAAGCATACCGATAATAATATTCCCATTTGTTATGTACGCCCTTGCTGGCTACATTTACTGAATAGCCGTGGGAGTAAGAAGCGTTGTTGCCTGTCCGTCCTCCCTGGTCGCGGCAGTCCACGGACAACACGGCCATTCCCATCATCACCCAATGCATATGCTCCGAGGGTTTCCCCCTGCTACCGTTAAAGCCGTGATAATGGATCAGGCACGGATACTTCTCCTTCTGCGTAAAAGCGGGAATGATCAGCCAACCGTGAATTCGCGTCTCATCCATCCCGTAATAAGAAATTTCGTATACCCTCGCATGGCGAGCCGGGTAATCGATTCGATCCCTGCGCGGGTCAAGCGGGACTTCCTTTGCCTCCCTAATGCTGGTCTCCCAGAACTCATCAAAGTCATCCTGCTTCGTAAGAGAGGGAAGATAGCTGTACAGCTCCTTCGATACCTCATCAATATAGCCCATCGTGTCATCCTCCTTCGTAACTAGCAGTATAGCGGATACAACTTGTGTTTGCATCGATCTATTTGGTGGGAAAGAGGTATTACGTGAAGTAGCATAAAATTGTTCTATCGCTACTAATATTCTCATCCATTGACGACCCAGAGATTCATAGGTTACATCGCTAAGGAAACTACCAAACCTTATTTGGGCAAAACAGAGCAAATAAGATTATATAGATTCGTAAGCCAGCTAACTCGGCTTATACACAACGCAAAAAGTCGATCTCAGGGGCAAGCTTAATCAAATCAGACTTCTTCAACAGATGTTACAGCATGATCGTTACTTCCGCTCCCACTGTACTATATCATCGCTCACCCAATGTTCCATATTTCACAAATTTTCCAAAAACGCCACTAATAAATGGAAGGTTTTGGTTATTGTAAACAAGAATAAAGTTAAGATTCTAAATTTTGATAAGTGAGTTGATGAGCATGAGTGACAAGATGGTAACTGTCTTAAGAAGACAGTTTGATCCGACAGTAGAAATGTTAAAGAATCTTATCGAAGTATGTCCTGATGATTTTTGGATGGATCCCAAGCAAAAATACTGGAAGCAGATATTTCATGCTACAACCAGTATGAAATTTTGGTTTAGGCAGCAGAAGGATGAAGAATTCATGATACCTGACTTCGGTAAGGATGTTATAGAAGACTTGGATAAGGAATGCTCTGACTACCCTACTAAAGGGGAAATGACGAAGTACGTAGAGGATATATTGAGTGTGGCTCGAGCGTTTTTTGATGAACTTACTGACGGCAGATTATTGGAACCCTGTGTACTATACGAAGAAATAACTAAAACAGATGTAATCCTAATGCAGATAAGGCATGTTCAACATCATATAGGTTATTGCAACAATATTTTGAACACGAATCACCTAGAAACAGTAAAGTGGCTATGATAACGTTAGTGATCGAAATTGGCTTCTTAACAATGAGGAGTGTCATTCAATATGGTGTATGAATTTGATAGTGAGATAAAGCTGCTGGAAGGAAAAATGAAATGGAAAGTGGTTTATTTCCCCTATTCAGTAAGGGAGATATTCAATACGAATGGTAAAGTACCTATTCAAATCTTCGTTGACGGGCACGAGTTTGACCATAAGTTGTTGCCATCAAAGAATGGGCATTATTTTGTTTATAATGAATTCATGCGAAGAGCAGTACATAAAGAGCTCGGTGATAGCCTTCATGTAATACTTAAGAAATGTGAGGATAATCGTAAAATTGTTGTGCCAGATTATATTACTATAAGCCTTGAAGAGCACAACATTTTAAATACATTCCTAGAGCAGCCTGATTACATTAAGCGAGAGCAGATTAATTATATTGAACTTGCTAAAAAGGAAGACACAAAGAATAAACGAATACTATCTCTAATTAATAAACTTAAAGATTAATTAACCCAACAATGGCGGGTTTTGAAATCAACAAAAAAACTTGAATATTGCTTACACAAAAAAGCGATGAGAATTTTATTCCTCATCGCTTTCTGCATTCCTCACTTGTCCGCGCAACTCGATCTGTCGGATATTGCGATCCATATAGACGACATCGCCAAGAGCGGCAGCACCAAAGCTCAGATGATGGATAATAATACTGCCCCAATGGGTACTACTCGGTTGTCACTACGCCTGACCCTTCCTCTATCTCGCACTCCATAAACCTGACATTCTGATTTTACCCATGAGATTCAAGCTAATCGCAACGCGATATTGATCACTTTCTTCATCTTTATTTACCTCGTAGTCCTTTAGTAGGATTACACCCTACCATGATTTGCTATATTATGCCTTGTAGAATCGAATAATATTGAGTTTTTGCGTGGAGGAAAAAAGGATTATATTGCGGAATTCCACGAATTTCAGTGCTCAAAAAAACTAGCTTGTATACCTCATTGAAAAAGGCGGAATTATTATGGAAAATAAAAGGAAACTATTTAAAGCAACTATGAGTCTACGAAAAATACTTGCATTATTAATGATACTTGCAATAGCACTTCCTGTAACCGGCACGGTTTCTGCAGCCACTCCGTCACTTGTTATTACTACTACAACCTCCAACGTAACGCTGCCCAGCAGCGGTACCGTTACGCTCTCTGCGAACGTGACTTTTACTGGGGGGGCCGCCCCTACAGGCTCGATTGAGACTACACTAACTACACCCAGCGGCGGTGTATTAACTAGTTCCCTTTATGTCACTGGGAATAAGTCATTTACTGTATCAACCACTCTTCCCACTGCTGGATTAATAGCCGGCACGTATACCTGGGCTGCAACCTATACCGATGATGATGTTAATTCAGGCAATAATGCTGTCAGTAATCAAATTCAAACTACCGTTTACGCAGCAGATACTACCCTTGCAACCAACGCCGCCACCACCACCTCCGCCACGGTCGGATCGTTTTCCACCGTGCTCAAGTCTTCCGTGGATTTAGCCGGAGGGTATTACCCGACCGGTACGATTACGTTCAATCTGCATGCTCCCGGCGGAGCCGTTGTTGATACTGAGACAGTCGCCGTTAACGGAAATGGAACTTATACAACTCCAACAGGATTCACACTTACCCCCTCAGATGCGGTAACCGGCACGTATACCTGGTATGTACTCTACTCAGGTGATTCTAACAACATCACTTCCACCTCTTCCAGCGACTGTTCTGTTACGGTAACTCCCAAACAGGCAGAGGCAGACCTCGCCATTACAAGTACGGTGAGTAACGCAACACCGAATATTGGAGACACGATAACCTTCACCGTCGCTGTCACAAATAATGGGCCTGACAGTGCTACAGGTGTCGTTGTAACCGATTTGCTACCAGCCGGTCTCACATTTATTTCTGCAACTCCAAGTCAAGGAACCTACAATTCCGTAACAGGAGCTTGGACTGTCGGAACAGTCACAGTAGTTTCAAATGCGTCTCTCACGCTCCAAGCTATGGTTGTTTCACCGAATGCGCAAACAAACACAGCGACTATATCGCACGCTGACCAGCTCGACCCAAACACAGGTAACAATACGTCATCAGCTACTGTAACACCCACTCTCAAACAGACAGAGGCTGACCTCGCTATTACAAATACGGTGAGTAACGCAACACCAAATGTTGGAGACACGATAACCTTCACCGTCGCTGTCACAAATAATGGGCCTGACAATGCTACAGGTGTGGTTGTAACCGATTTGCTGCCTGCCGGTCTGACATTCGTTTCTGCAACGCCAAGTCAAGGAACATATGCATCAACAACAGGAGTTTGGACTGTCGGAACCGTCCCAGTAGCTTCGACTGAAACTCTCACGCTTCAAGCTATCGTTGTCTCGCCGAATGCGCAAACAAACACAGCGGCTATATCGCATGCTGACCAGTTCGACCCAGGCACAAGCAACAATTCGGCATCGGTAACGGTAACTCCCCCATCCTTAACCTATACGATCACCTTTGATTCTCAGGGTGGTAGTTCTGTATCAAATATAAGCGCCGTTACCTCAGGATCCACAATAAGCGCACCGGCCACGCCTACATTATCAGGCTATACATTTGTTGGCTGGTATAAGGAATCATCATATGCTAACGCATGGGATTTCAACATAGACACTGTAACTGGTGACTTAACCCTATTTGCTAAGTGGAAGTACAATGGTGGAGGCGGTAGTGGTAGCGGTAGTAGTAGCAATAGCAGTAACATTAATCCCCCTGTCACATCGACTTATTATGCGGATGTTTCAGTAACCGGTATATCAGGAACCACCCTACCTATCATTACAAATAGGTATGTCGGCAGCGCTGCGGTAGACTTGGGAACTGTGACAGAATATATATCCAAAGGTGAACAACCGATTGTTATCAACATGCCGGCCATCCCTGGAGTGAATACCTATACACTGGGGATTCCTGCTGATTACCTGTCCACGCCAGATAGAAAAGGTACGTTGGTCTTCAACACCAATATAGGCGGCATAACCCTTCCAACGAATATGTTGTCAAGTATGGAGGGGATGGAAGGGCACAAAGCCGAAATTACCATTGGTCAAGGCGATAGATCAGATCTGCCTGACAGCGTAAACACAGCAATAGGTACTAGACCGTTGATCCAATTGGCAATGAGTATAGACGGAAAGCAGATCGAGTGGAATAATTCCAAGGCACCGGTCATTATATCCATACCCTATACACCAACAGCGACCGAACTTGTACACCCAGAAAGCATTGTCATCTGGTACATCGACGACAGTGGCAAGGCGATCTCTGTACCAAACGGGCGCTATGACCCAGTCACACAAACCGTGACCTTCTCCACCACCCATTTCAGCAACTACGCTGTAAGCTACAATCAAGTTAGCTTTAAGGATGTGGCGGCAGGCACTTGGTTTAGCGAAGCCGTTTCCTTTATTGCCGCAAGAGAGATTACCACAGGCACAAGCAACGGGAATTATTATCCAGATAAAAAACTGATCCGTGGGGATTTCCTTGTCATGCTGATGAAGTCATATGGTATAGCTGCGGATACTAATCCGACGGATAACTTCTCCGACGCCGGCAACACATACTATACCGGTTATCTTGCAGCGGCAAAACGGCTCGGCATATCCTCAGGCACGGGCAACAATAAGTTCGTACCGGAAAAGGAAATCACGCGCCAGGAAATGTTCACTCTGCTCTATAATGCCTTGAAGCTCATCGGAGAATTGCCGCAAGGTAATTCCGGCAAGACGATCTCTGATTTCACCGATGCCGGCTTGATCGACTCTTGGGCGAAAGAAGCCATGACACTACTGGTTGAAACGGGAACCATCGATGGCAACACCGGAAAGCTCACCCCTACAAGCACGACTACAAGGTCGGAAATGGCGCAAGTGCTGTACAACCTGTTGGCGAAGTAGACCTTGTAACGCTCTAATATCAAGCTGCGAGTCAAAAAGCTCGCGCCCTGCACCGACTTAAGGATACAACCCGCCAACGCAAGAAGCAACATCCACAGCAGCAGTTCCGGACCGATATAATGCCCAGCAAGGGTGTTACCGATCCTCAAAAAGAAAGAAGCGGAAACTCATTTTAGAGTTGCCGCTTCTTTTTGTTAGAAGATCCTGCGTTCAAAAACCAGAGTATTCCGTCTGGATGTCACAAGACGAAATCCGTGCATCAAAAGACAACGTTCAGCAAAAATCACACGTCTACCGATAACCAAGAATCGGTTACACGGTCTAGCACTTCCTATTATACTGACGGCTGTGATAATTCTGCGTCCAGTTACTGTGCTGCGTCTAAACCTAATAGTTACCACATCAGTTCTTATGCAAGTCATATATATCACCTCGCATTCTTAATAAGTTACTATAGAGAATGCGAGATCAACTAGAATTGTAACTGATAGATCACCAGTAATCCCTATAATTCCATTCCTGACTATAGGTAGATAAATGTATGCGATCTATTTGAATTGAAATACAATTCGGGGGCAGCGACTTATTCTTTTCTAGCTCTTTTTTTGCACTTCGCGATGGGTCCCTAAATGCTAAATCTCTCTATATTGGTGTACGTTCTTTTGGTATTTTGAAATTAATGTATTATAAATATATGCTTTGATATTCACCGCCACTATATTACCCTACTGAAGGAGATCTCTTAATGAAACACACATTAAATATTATTTCAGACAAATGGAAATGGAATGGGATTGTAACTATCGGTGGCCTATTCATAGGTGCAGGATTTGCTGATTGCCTATTTGCCATTAATCAACTAGATTTAAATCAAATAGCTAGAGGATTAACGATCTTTAGTGCAGGCCTTACCATTTTAGTCGTCATGGATAACTCCAAAGTACAAAAAGATACCGAGAAAATTCAAAATGAAACTCAACTTCGATTAGAAAAGATAGAAGATAAGCTAAATACAATTCATCAATCACAACAAATGACTGAAGAACAACTTCATGAAATAAAAGAACTACTACATAAATCAAATTCATAGAAGTCGGTTCTCACACCAAAAACACCATCCTTATACGAATGGTGTTTTTGATGACACTTGGGATTTGAACCTATCGATTATAGTAACTTACTTAATAGAGTCGCAAGCTCTGCACGAGTCATTGTACCCGTAAGCGTATCTGGGAAGAGATCGTCTACTGAAATATCTAATCCACTCAATTCTACATATCTCGATATAACAAGCTTCATCTGCTCAGCAGTCAGATTAGCATTTGGTATGAAATTCCCGTTTCCATCGCCAATAACAAGTCCATTTTCCACAGCCCAACCAACATATCCACTATACCAGCTATTTTTCACAACATCATTGAAGGAGCTAGATTCAGTTTGCTCTATATTGAGAAGTCTACCAAGAGTTGTAATCGCAGTTGCGCGTGTTACTGGTGAAGTTGGCGAAAACTGCGTCGAGCTCGTCCCAATCATAATTCCCTTTTCATACAAAGTCTTAATGGCATTATAAGAAGCGTCATTTGGCTGCACATCCGTGAAAGGTAGTACACCAATTGCAAATTGCCATTGTGATACCCCAGTGTATGTTTCGTTTGAAGACACTACCGCAATGGTCAGACGGTATTGTCCATCCTCCTCGGGCATAATCTTGGATAAATCACCTTTCAACTCAGATAAAAGATACGTTTCAGAATAGTTCTCTGAAGGTACATCTGTTACGGTTAGCTGAATATCACTTTCAGGAACATCTGCACTTGCTGTAACTCCCTCAAATATAATACTTTCACCCGAAGCTACACTTTGAATGCCAGCACCGCCATTAACAGTAAAGGTAACTTTTGTTTTATCGCTATTGTCAGTTGCCTCGGAAATACCTGAAAAGCTATGAACAGAATCCGTTAATACGAATGCTGTAGAGCCTTCTCCATTTTCAGTTGTGTTTTGTCCACCTGGATTAAAGCCTCCTTCCGGCATTCCCTGCATACCATCAGGAAGTTCAGGAGGTGTCGTTCCTTCAGGCATTTCAGGACGCGTGCCCTCTGGCTTTTCTGGACGTTCTCCCGTTGGAGGAGTTCCTTGTCCAGCTTGTCCGTTATCACCACTAGGTCGGTTACCGCCAAAGCCGCCACCCATCATACCAAAAGAATTTCCTGTATATTGTTGCTCTACACCATTAATGTACAGATGATATTCAGTATTGAGTTTAAGGTCAGCAGATGAAAACGTTACGCTTTGAAAGTTCTTTTCCGCAGTATGATTTAGGACCTCATTACCTTCCGCGTCTGTTAATTTGATCGTACTTCCCTTCGCTTGTGTCGTAGCAAAAGATAACTCAATGAACGGCTGCTTAGAAGTAGAAGAAGACGCATCATTACGCGTTCCAAGTGCAATCACTGTCCCGCCGTTAATGATAATATCACTATCAGCATCAATACCACCGTCAGGGCTACGGTCGTTAGCCATAGTAACAATAGTTCCACCGTTAATCGTTAAGTAGCCATTGGAGTCAATCCCATCCCCTTCAGCTCCTAGACCTGCATTCACGTGAAGATAGCCACCATTGATACTTGTAACCGAAATTCCATCCTCATTCGTATTGATTCCATCATCTTGAGACTTAATATACACCTTCCCACCATTGAGAGCTAAGTGCAGCTCAGAGTCGAGCCCTTCGTTAGTAGCAGTAATGTGTAGCTCTCCCGTTCCTTTAGCTTCTCCAGAAATGTTCATGGACATTTTAGAATAGAAGGTCCCATCATATTTATGCAGCTTTTTCGTTGTACCTTCTTTATAAATTCGTGCGACATAAGCACCGTTTACAGTATTAACAGAATCATCTGCCAATACAACTTGGGCTCCTGCTTCACTCAGATCAACAATTCCTTTAGTATCTTCCGTGTCTGAGTATGGTTCATACACATTGTAGAAAATAACGGCCGGAGCAACTGTACTCGTAATATCTACTCCATCTAAAATAAGTGTCACAACTGCTGTAGGATCAGAAGCTGCATCCTCCCCTAAATCAATGGCAAGCTGTCCTTTTGATAGCTTACCTGATACACGATAAATTCCAGGCTTCGTAATGGTCACAACTGTATGCTCGGCTGCTTCCTCCGCACTGTGCGCATCTGAATCTGTACCTTCTCCATAGCTACTGTCATGTCCGTCCTCATAATATACAATGTTAGCTCCAGTATACACAGCAGCCGATGAACTGGTTGACGCTTCTTGTCCATCAACTGTTACTCCTGTATCAGAAAGTTTAATAACGATTTCCTGCGTAGCCGTACTAGCAGAAGCAATCCCCACCACACTAGTCATGGTCAAGATGAAGACAAGCATAAGAGACATTGTACGCTTCAGCATACGATATCACTTCCTTTCAAAAGATTTTGTACACAATTAGTTTACATTTCTATTCTGAAACAAAACTTATATAGAACTGAAAGTTTGCTGAATGTACATTGGTTGCTCTGTTAGTTATGTGCTCCAAAATTCTATAACTACAAATCGGTATTAATTAAGGAATTAAAAAAACACCCATTCGGGTGTCCAGTATCCTGCATTTATGGGGCCAGCAGAAGTAGATTTGTTGCTCGGATATCCCGAAAAAGCACATCGCATTTAATCTAACCTCCTTCTTTATTCAATTGTGTATATCAATTAATGATATAATCAATTTAATTATGGTATAAATTACCTCAAGAGCGAACACTTACTTCTTCAGAAACATTTCAACTTGGTTCAATATTCTATAAGGTGTCTTTTATAGAGAATTCAACTCTCTTGCCTATCTTCTCTCTTTTCTTTAGTTCAATTAATATGTAAGGGGAAATTCCAATTGTATAGGCATAAAAGAAAACTTAAAAAGAGTAAAGTTATTGTTGCCGTTGCTGTTATTGTTTTTGTTACTGGGTCAGTGATTGCAACTTCATATTATAAATTATATGTTTCGTTATTAAAGGATGAAGTGTTCAATTTAGTATCTATATACATAGAAAATAAACAACTTAAAGAGTCAATTGAATTAAATAAAATTCAAGATATGAAGTTAAAAATGATGGAATTCGATAATAAGCAATTGGTCAAAGCTGCTGAAGCAAAAAAACAGTTGCCTTCTTCATATTCATATCCAATCGCTAGAATTATTGATTATAAAACACCATTAGAAAACAATGTACAAGTTGAATCCATTATCATTGATCTTGGTAGGTTAGATGGAGTAAAAGAGTATGAATCCGTTATATCACTCGATCAGTATCTTATAGGTGTTGTTACAGAGATAAAGGACCATACATCTACTATACGACTAATAAACTCAGAAGCATTCTTAAAAAATCAAGGTATATCGGTAGAAGTAGGAGAACATTCAACAACTGGAGTACTAGAATATGATCCTCTAGAGAATATACCATTCATTAATAGAATTTCAAAAGATAGTACAATAAATATAAATGACACGGTTAAAACAAATGGAGGAGACGAATCAAGGTATCCCGCAGGTTTTAGCCTTGGAACTATCAGTTCTATATCAACTAATCGCTTTGGTTTGACGCTTCAAGCAACAGTTGAATTACCTCCATTATCGAATGATATATATGTTTTTATAGTTCATTGATCTAAAGGTTAGTAGGCGTGTCCAGTGATATGCCCCTTATAGGAGCGAAATCGAATAGTGGGCTAATCATTAATTGATTAGCCCACTTCTCATATCCTTTATACCGAACTGTTACAGCAAATTCTCTACCATAGTAATAGGCGTTAATTTTTGAGTCTTATAATGGAGGCGGACCGTGGTTGTGCAAAACCGTTCCCTATCGGAGCACCGTGCCCTATTGCAAGCTGGCCAGCTTCTCCAGAAAGTCTGCCACGATTTCCAACGACGCTTCATCGAAACTTGTTAACAATTCCATCGCTTTTTGATCCTTCTCCTGGTGGAATACCCGATGAAGTTCGGCTAATTCGGCGCCGAGCGGAGTCACGGAGAAATAAATTTCTTTGAGGTTGTCCGGTAGCTGGGTTTTCCGAATCAGGCCCTGATCCAGCAATTTGCGGGTAATTTTGGAGACTGCGCCTTTGGTTATCTCCATATCGCGGGCGATATCGATCCCTTTAATGCCTTCATGCGTATTGATGACGTCCAAAACATGCAGGCTTGAGACGGATAGGCGAGGCAGCAGCTTTTTTAGCCGGTCGTCGGAGATATGCTCCATGAGCCAAAGCCGATCTTGGTCCTCGTCGGTTTCGCTGATGAGGATCCGGTACACTGACTTTTCGATGCGGTTTTTGAGCTGAAGCAAATCATCATTCATATCTGGCATAAGGCAAGCCTACCTTTTTTCTTTTCATTATATCATGGTTTCCACGGAAACGATTTGACAGGATATCTTTTTCTTGTTATGATGGTTTCCATGGAAACCATATTGAAAAATACGGTCTTCATACAGCTTCTACAGAAACCATCTATTTGGAGGGAATCCTAATGAATGAGGTCATGCAAGTGATCCGCCAGCATCGCTCCATACGTAAATTTAAAAATATTCCGTTAACTGGCGAGCAAATCGAAGCCATTGTCGATTCAGCGCAAATGGCACCGACCTCGGCGCATATGCAACCGTTCTCGATCATCGGCGTTACCGATCAGGAACTCCGGAAGAAGATTGCGGTGTATTCGAAAAATCCATCGATTGAGCAATGCGGGTACTTTTTTATTTTTTGCGCCGATCTTCATCGGATGATGTTGGCCGCCGGCCCGGACCAACAAGAAAAAATGGGTCGCAACCTAAGCTTCTCGTATTTTTACCAAACCGCTGTGCTGAGTGCAGCACTTGCCCTACAAAATGCCAATGTGACGGCCGAATCGATGGGGCTCGGAGCCGTGATTATCGGCGGAATTAATGAGGCCCTGCCTGCACTGGATGAATGGCTTGGCCTGCCGGACTTCGTCATTCCTTTGGTCGGTCTTGCAGTAGGTGTTCCCGACGAGTTCCCCGAGCAAAAACCGCGGTTGCCACAGTCTGCCGTATTTTTTGAAAACCGGTATGATCCCGATCTTAAAGCAAAGGTCGAAAGATATGACCGGGAAATCGAGGAGTACTACAGTGCGCGAACGAATAACAAACAAAAGGCAAGCTGGTCCGGGAAATTCATCGCCATGCTGGATAAAGATTTGCCGTTGAGCGGGTATACGGAATACGTAAAAAGCAAAGGATTTGATCTGAAATAGTGAGATACTTCGTCAAATATTCGTATAAAGAATAAACAAAAAGACACCCGAGAGGGTGTCTTTTCTGTGTGCTCCATATGAAGGTGAGCCGTGGCTGTTCAAAACCACAATTCGCCGTTTTTTTGGCATATCAAAAAAATTATCATCTAGGCATTTGAACAAACTAATTTCCTAAATACCCATACAATAGAAGAATAGAGGAAATTCTATGTATTCAAGGAAATTATATGAATTTGAGGTGAAGGTCTTTGGATTGGAATCAAAACAGAGGAACTTACCATGCCTTTATCAGCCTTGGAGCAATGTGCCAGACTGCTTATCAATTACGTAGATTGGGACTCCGCAGATTTAGTGGTCCACTTGATTGGTTTACTTCCGCTTCTTCCCCGAAAGTTTCCCATCTTCTCAAGTCAAGGTTCAATGGATTTATGGAATTAAACAATTTGCGTCTTATAAACATAGTCGATAATCATTATGTTTTACGTGATATAACATACCAGGTAGATTCGTATCATGATTTCCCCGTTCCTTATAATATCAACCAACTGCACCCCCAGTTTAAAGAGCAAGTCGACCGTAGGATATCCAGATTTTTAAAAACGATAAAAACCGCCCCTGTTTGTTTCGTGCGTACACACACTTCAAGCTCGGAGGCACGACTTCTGGAACAAGCTTTATATGACATCTCGCACAAAGATTTCAGGATACTCATAGTTAATCTCCATAAGCAGTGGGGAAAGGGCGTCATTTATGAAGATTGGGGATTGCAGCGCATTTCTTCTGTCACAATTCCATCAGGCAGGGATTGGAGAGGCTCAGACCATCATTGGGATCTTATTATGAAAGGGTTTAATTTAAGGATTTAACTTACTTCCTACACGTATGAATTAATTCCGAAGTTTCTACACGTGCTATTGGGCTGAGTAATCAAATGTCGGCCCATAGCACCTTTAACATTTACCAACGGCAATGGATTTCTCTGCCCGATTACTGCTTTTTCTCACAGCTTATTCACCGTATGTTCAGCTACATGGGTTGTGATCATCACATTTATGCTGATTAGCCAATATATTATTCTTCGTCTGCTAGTGCTGCTTTTAAATCAGAAAAGACACTCTATTAAAAGAGTACCCTTCCCCGAGATATGAAAGTTCAAATATAATACCAGTGCTGTAGAATATTATAGTATCCGGACCTTTATTTTTGCATCCTCAAGCTCATTTATAGATATCTTATTTTGAAAATTCGAACCATGCGCAATAGAGTGTCTTTTCCTTAACAATTCGTCTATGAATAATATCCATAAAGAATCTTCTCTTGGTAATCTTCCATCCTTGATCGAAATCTTGTATCTTTCTAAATTTATATTATATGGAAAACTTGCAACTGCTTGTATTGTATAATTCCTTAACTCTTCAAAAAAGGCTAATGTCTCTGAGCTATTATTTTCAAACACAATATCTAAGGAAGACAAGTGTAACAGTTTAAAGAAATCCTTTACCCCAAAGTTATTAAGAATAGTTTCAATAACTGTAGGAGACATAATGTCTACAATAAACAGAACAAATAGCTCCCCAGTAATTTCATGTCTACAAGTTGTCTACAATTAAGTCCATAAACATGAAAAAACCCGCTCTATGAGCGGGTTTTCAGTATGGAGGCGAGGGGAGTCGAACCCCTGTTATCCCCAGTTTTGGGGAAGGAAAAAAATAATTTTAAAACCCGCTCAATGAGCGAGTTCTTTTAATGAAGGCGAACCGTGGCTGTGCAAAACCACAATTGGCCGGAGCTTGATTTCATTTATCAACCGATAGACTCATAGAAAAGTATCTGCTTTCGTAATCGGAATCCATACCTCCACAACAAAGATGCCATTGTCCTGACTGAACATCTCGAATTCCGGGCCCACAGCTTGAGTGTAGCCAGACGTTGGAAACCACTCCAGGAAAATACGCTCGCGCATGCGACGAACAACTCTTGTGGTCAGATGACCAGGATGCTTAGCGGTAAAGAACACCGCCCAGGTAAGCGGCGGAACAGGTAGCACGAAGTATCCGGTAGGCACACTGCCGCTTGGCGAATCGTAGCAGATCATGTAGGAGAACATGTTCGGCGAATAATTGAAAAGCGCTGCGTTAAGCGGAGTATTATAGTCCAGTCCGATATCACGGTGGAATTGACCCACGACGCCACTGTCGATATTATCTTCCCAGAACTTAGTGATCTGGGCGTACATCCGCTCCGAATCTACGACGATATCCGCTTTAATCCCGCATACATCGAAAGCCGGCTTTTGCATGATCTGGTACCTGATCTCGCTATCGCCATCCATAAACATGTGGAAGGAGAGCTTAGGATAAGCTTTGAGCGGCGCGCCTGGGTTCCGTGCCATCGTGGGCATGACGCCGTGCATACTTTTGAATGCCCGGGAGAAAGCCTCCGGCGACTGATACCCATACTTGGCAGCTAAGTCGATGACTTTCTCTCCACCCTCTCGCAACTCGAACGCTGCCAGCGTAAGCCTCCTGCGGCGAATATATTCGGAGAGTGAGATATCCGTTATATAGGAAAACATACGCTGAAAATGGTATACCGAGCAGCACGCTCTTCTCGCGACCTGCTGAAAGTCAATTTCCTCTGTGATATGGGCTTCAACATAATCAATCGCACTATTAATTCGATCCATTGAATTCATATGTTTTTCCCCATCCCATCAATTCGGTTAGAGTCCCCTTCTGCGCGAACATGATATCTCTCGTGATATTGCAAGGCTAGCCTTCTCTTATTTTGATATACATAGATTTTCTTCGGATATTGAAGGCGATTATACATTTAGTACTATTCTATATTGTTTAGGATGTAGTATCAACGCATGAGAAAGAAATCTTATTTGATCCTGCTCTGTGCCCTGCTGGTCTTCTCGTTATGCCCGGTAGGCGCATCCGCTGCTGCAGCGGACTATACCGTATACACGGTAGACTGGGTGCAATTCAATATAGGTGACAAGATCGACAATTCAATAGTTAATAACCGGAATAGATCCGGCGGGGCCGACATTAAAGTCGTGAACGACGGAGACAGCAAGTCCTTCTATATTAGCAACCGTAAAGACAACTGGGATGCGCTAGACTTGAACGCCGCAGCCTTAAATCTGGATCGCAACGCGACCTACCAGATTACAGTTAACAGCTGTCGCGTGCGATCGTCTTCGCAGGTAAACCATTGAATACTGACAAGTCTAAGCTCACTGCCTTCTCGGGCAACGCAAAGCTGTCCGCTTGGGCGAAGAATTCAGTTGCAGGCGCAGCGAACGCAGGTATTCTCCAAGGCACACCGAACAACAAGATTGCACCTAGCAGCAAGGCTACTCGCGTAGAAGCGGTTGTCATGCTGAATAGATTTTTGCAGTATATTTCATAGGTTATACCATTCGGGTTCCTTCTGCGTAGGCATGATATCTATTGTGCATATACTGCAAGGCTATCCCTCCATTTTTTTGGTATACATAGATTATCACCACGAATGTATGCGGTTACATCTTTGTGCTACACAAAACTTTAGGAGGTGGAATCAACGAATGAGAAAGAAACGTATGGGAAAGAAATCTTACCTTGCTATGCTGTGCAGCCTAGTGCTGGTCTTTACGTCAGTGCCCTTTTCAGCATCGGCTGAAGTTTCCGGCAGTAACGTTGTCTGGTCTCTGGACACGAACAAGATGGGAACTCCAGGTACAACTCCCGACGGTGAGTACTTACAAGGCACTGATGGCATGTACCAGCCTGGTATTCAAGTGGCCGACAAGAGCTCATCGTCCATGGCTATGTATAACGACGGCTCGTTAGGAATTAACCCGTCGGGCGGTACGCATAAGGCGATCAATATCCAAACCGGAACCGCTGTACAAGGAACTGATTATTACACGAACAACGGTTTCGTAGCTGAGGCGGGAAAAATGTATACAATTACGTTCAACGCCTATGTAGCGGACGGTTCCGGTCAGGTGCGCGTGAGAGGCAACAAAGCGACCGACGCCGCCGCGAACGGCACGTGGTCGACAACAGACATCAGCAAGGAGCCAACTCCAGTATCCTATACTTGGACACAGAAGGCAGCTGGTGGCAATATGCAGATTGACACGGGCAGCACGGCGCAAGGCACTATCGTATACCTCACGGATTTGCAGATCACTACTCCTAATGAGGCTCCGGCTGACACGGTTGTCTGGTCTCTGGACACGAGCAAGATGGGAACTCCAGGTACAACTCCCGACGGTGAGTACTTACAAGGCACTGATGGCATGTACCAGCCTGGTATTCAAGTGGCCGACAAGAACTCATCGTCCATGGCGATGTATGACGGCGGCTCGTTAGGAATTAACCCGTCGGGCGGTACGTATAAGGCGATCAATATCCAAACCGGAACCACTGTAGGCGGAACTAATTATTACAGCAACAACGGTTTTATTGCAAAGGCGAACAAGACGTATTCGGTTACATTTAGCGTCTATGTAGCGTCCGACAATGGCGAGGTACGTGTGAGGGGCAACCAAAAAACCGCTACGAACGACGATTGGAAATCAACAAGCATTGGCGTGACTCCTACCCCGGTGACGTATACATGGACGCAGAGCGCCACTGGCGGCAACCTGCAGATTGACACGGGCAGTACGGCGCAGGGCATCATCGTATACCTCACGGATTTGCAGATCACCACTAGCGTTGGTGGTTCAACTACCCCAACAACACCTTCGGATGAGGTTGTTGTAGCCTACGACCTTCAAGAAGATACTGGGCTTGTTGACATAATGACGAATGGCGGAACCAATTATTTAGCACGCGCTGGCGGCCCTACACTTACACCGATATCAAATGCTGACGGCTCGGTAGCCCTTGAAATCTCTAACCGTGTAGAGAGTTGGAATGGCGTTGATGTTAAAGCCGCCGCATTAGGCTTAGCGAAAGATGCGGAATATAGCGTTGAATTAGTCGGGCATATCCCTGACGGAGTCACTATTCCAAGCGGCGCGAAAATCGTTTTGGGTCTTGCAAGCGGCACATATGATACATTAACATCAGTTGACGCAACATCAGCTTTCACACTAAGCTATGCGGGCGTTTGGGATTCAGGTACAGGGCTTAGAATACAAGACAGCGCGGGCATAGCTGATTTTGTAATTGACAGCCTTATCATCAAGGTTAAAGGCGGAATTGAAATGCCGCTTAAACCGTTACCGACTGTTCCTGGCGTTGTTATAGCTGTAAGTGGTCAAAACGGAGCGCAATATACTGGTGCAACGATTGTTTTAGGTACTGATAACAAAGTATGGCCTTTTGCTACAAATAGCCAAGATGATGACCCTGTTGTAGCCTTCGTGCCAGAAAAGAATGCCACATACCACCTTACATTTAATGTGACATCAAATGGTGTATCGGGCTTTCGTGTGCGTTGGTATAACGATGTTGGTTATGACCCACACACCGATGCCGATGCAGCCCATGTAAACGACAATGTTTATAAAGCAGATGAAGTAGCTACTAAGGTTCCAGCATACTTCCAAAGTACTATTGCAAAGGATGAAACTAAAGATTATGCAGTTGATTTCAGAATGAGCGGTAGTGAAGTTGCAGGCGGACTTGTTGGTAATATTGGCATTCGTGGGCAATCGGGCAATAACGATTTCACAATCAACAACCTTAAAATTACCGACGACAGCGGCAATGTTTTGGTTAAATGGTCAAATACAGCCGCTCCGTTTGTTCCTGATGATTATATATGGCCAGAATCTAAGTGGGATTTAACCCTTCCGTCACTTAAAGACGCTTACAGTAAATATTTCTTAATCGGTAACATTCTTGGTTGGGGTGGTAATGCCGACGCGACGCCTTGGGGTCAAGAAAACGACCAAGCGGACAAGGCATTGAAAGACGCAAGCATTATCTCTCAAACCGAAGCAATGTTTAAGGCTCAATATAACGTAGTTACGCCTGAAAACATAATGAAGCCTGAAAACATCTCTAAGGCAAAAGACACTTACGACTACACCTTAGCAGATAAGTTAATCGCTTGGGCAAAGGTTAACAACATAGCCGTTCACGGGCATACACTTGTATGGCATCAACAATCCCCGGCGTGGTTAAATAAGGGCGATGCCGCAAACCGCGCAAGCGCAAAAGCGAACCTTGAAAGCTACATCGCTGACGTAGCAGGGCATTTTAAAGGTCAAGTAATTTCATGGGACGTTGTAAACGAAGCGTTCAGCGACACTACCAAAAACTTTGACGGTAGCGACTGGACAACAGGCTTGCGTAAAGATTCACCTTGGTATATAGCTTATGCCAACGGCGCTGACGCAAGTAAAGGCGAAAGCGGCGCGGATTATATCTACGATGCGTTTGTAGCCGCTCGCTTGGCTGACCCCAACGCAACACTTTATTACAACGACTATAACGAAACCTATAAGTATGAGCAAATCGCGCAAATGGCAGAAGCTCTTAACGCGAAGTGGAAAGCTGATGCAAGATACGACGGGCGTTTGCTTGTAGAAGGTATCGGTATGCAATCACACTTCTGGGTTGGTCAAGACCCCGATGTTGACGTAACAGAAGTTGAAACGACAATCCAACGCTTCATTCAAGCGGGCTTAAGAATCACCGTTTCTGAGCTTGACATTCCTTTCGCGGGAAATAACAATTATCACCTTGACGAAGCAAAACAAGCGAAACAAGCAGAGTTGTATGGCACATTGTTTGGAATTTACAAAAAATATGCCGACAATATCGACCGCGTTACGTTCTGGGGCAAAGCCGATATACAAAGCTGGCGCGGTTCGGGTATGCCTGTGCTGTTCGACAACAGCTATGCTCCTAAGGCGGCATTTTGGACGGTTATAGGTTTAGCTGCACCAACAGAGAATTCTACAATTTCACCAGCAACAGTTACGTTCTATACGAATTTACAAGCTGACGTTAAGGTGAACGTAACTTTGAAGGGCAACACGCTCAGCGCAATCAAAAAGGGCGATGTTGCGCTTGTTGAAGGCAAAGACTACAGCGTAGCTGCTGCTTCGACGAACGGTACGCAAGTTGTTACAATCAAGAAGGGCTACTTGGCGACATTGTCGAACAATGATGTCCTGACCTTCGTATTCAGTGCGGGCAACACTGCTGATCTGAAGATCATGGTCACGCGCTATACTTCAACGGACACGACACCGGCGAATGGCTCCGGCGCTACGATGAGCTCCAGTTCTGGAGCGGATTCTGGCTCTACAGAGCATTCTGGCTCTACAGAGCAGACACCAACTCCGGAGAAGCCATTGTTGAATAGTAAACTTGTAGACGCAAAGCAATTGAAATCCGCTGTGCAACAAGCGCTTCAAGCGAACGAACCAGTCAACTTCTCTGACGTACCTGCTACGCACTGGGCTGCTAAGGCAATACAGCTTGCTTCGCAGCTTGGTATTGTCAAAGGCGAGCCTAACGGTGAGTTCAAAGGTTCGGATAATGTAACACGAGCTGAATTCGTTGAGATGATCATCCGTGCGTTAGGTATTGATACGACAGGAGAGGACAGTTCCTTCTCTGACACGGATGGTCACTGGGCTGCTGACTATATCAGAGCATTGCATCGTGCAGGTATCGTGAACGGTACAGGCAATGGCGCGTTCAATCCTGATCAAGAGATCACTCGCGCCGAGATGGCTGCAATCCTAGCTCGTATTCTGAATATGAGCGCAGCTAACGGAACGAAATTCTCTGATATCAACGGTAACTGGGCTGCTGACTATATTAATCAGCTTAGCCAAGCAGGTATCGTGAACGGTGTCGGCGACGGCAAGTTCGCACCGAAAGCCACCGCTACCCGTGATCAGTCGGTAGCAATCATCATGCGGATGCTGAACATCGTGCTTGACCTGGGGCTTAACCTGTAAGCTATACGGTCAAGTATGATAGTCAATAGCATTTGGAATTAAAACACCCTCCCTTTGCACCGAGTGTGCAAGGTGAGGGTGTTTGTTGTATTGAGGGCAACCCAACAAATTTCAGTTTGCTGTGGATAAAATGTGGCATCAGTTCACTAACTACAATGCCTCTTACCTCCCTAGTACTAAATAATTCATCTTTTAGAAGTATTTCTTCCGTTATATTAAGCTGAATCTGACGAATATTACGGACTCTCGCAAGTCCGGAAGGGTCATGCTGCGTTTTGTACTGGGCAAACTGCTCCGTACGATCGGGAAGTACGACTTGAGTGCAGAAAACAATTGATTAAATACTGCATTCTTCGTTGTGCCAAAGTGAACAGGGACATTTAAATTTTACTTAATCCACCTGAAGATTACTTCGAGGCCCTATCGTGTCTTGTAAAATCAACATAAAAAAACACCCTCTCGGGTGTCTTTTCTATGTGCTCCAAATGGAGGCGAGGGGAGTCGAACCCCTGTCCGAAGGCAACGCCACAAAGGTGTCTACGGGTGTAGTCACGGTTTTGATGTCACCCGAGTATCGCCCCGTAACCGGCTATACGTTGGGTCAGCCTGATTATCTTCTTCAGCTCACCGCAGGCGGAGATGAGACAGCGTATCCCACTACATGTTAGCCCCTAGTCCAGTCACATGGGCGATGCTGGGTAGGAGCACGCTAACAGTTTCTTAGGCTGCTAATGCGTAGTTGTTTTGTTGTTTGCCGTTTAATAGGCTTTAGCGTTGATAAAGCGGACGCGTCCCCACTACCCGCTACCCCTGCTCGAACTACCCCCGTCGAATCCAAAGAACGCCCCCTTAATAAAAAGGGTTCTGGATTGATCAGATCGTCAAGCAAGGTGATCTATTGTTACATAACTTACATTAATCAGTATACCACATCTTCGAAACCTAATGTCTGTAGAGTTGTTGGAAAATGAGGCAATCTGAACAGCTCCGAGCAGTTTCAACCTACCGTGCCACTTTTTGCTTCTCACGCAGAACACGTTGGATATCACGCTGAGCATCCCGTTTGGCTGCAGTCTCACGTTTGTCGTACTGTTTCTTCCCTTTACCAAGACCTAACAACAGCTTAGCATAACCATTACGGATGTAAATCTTGAGCGGCACGATGGAGTATCCCTCTTGCTTGGATAAACCAAGTAACTTGTGGATCTGAACCTTGTGCATCAGCAGCTTCCGCGTACGAGTTGGATCCGACGGATTGCTCCGATTTCCCTGCTCGAACGGACTGATGTGCATGTTATGAATGTGAATCTCACCATTACGAATCGTGGCAAAAGCATCTCCGATATTAACTCTGGCATTACGGATCGATTTGATCTCCGTACCCGTCAGCACCATGCCTGCTTCAAAGGTGTCTTCGATAAAGTAGTCATGGGAAGCTTTCTTATTCTGCGCCAATACCTTATTCCCATCATTCTTCTTCGCCATGTTCATCCTCCTCTTAAACGATCCTTTACCAAGCTCTGTGCTCCAGCATATCAGAAATTTATTGTATCAACTATGTAGTGCAAAATCAAGGAACGAGCGCACTTCACTACTTCAGACAATAATCTAACGAAAGTAGTAACCTTTATTTTAAGTTTTGGGGGCCATTAAAATTCTAACGAAACAGAAAGACCTTATTTCTTCCAAATGATGTTCTCATGTAAGAGTAATGATGAAATAACGCCTGCTGGTTTCGTTAAAATCCATAACAATCAAATAAACTGCAAATAAGGTCGCTGAGATTCGTTACAGTGGTTCACATTGGCTCGTAAGGGTAGGGCTTCACAACGATTGGTGATCATTTTTCGATTGAGGTCAAGCGCTAGGTTTGGTTTTGCTCCATAAAAGATATCGGTAATTCAGAGCCTTGTTACCTAGGCCCCAAATTACCGATATCTCCTAATGCTTCAGATAAATCGCTTGTTACTCCTTAGGCGTAGCGCCGTTCCCGTCGCCTTTGCCCTTGCCGCCCTTGCGCTTCTTTCGCGCTGGCGTTGTTGCACCTTCGGCGACGTTGCTTGCGCCTCCGCCAATAAAGATCCCGCTCGGCGAGGTCTTCTTCCGCCGGCCGCCTCCACCACCAGAGCCGCCGGCCGGGCTATTGCCGCCGCGGCTGAGTGTCGCCGGGCCTGAGGCGTAGCCGCCTTTGCCCGAACCAAAGCCAAAGGTCACTGTCGGCAACGCAGGCTCTGCCGACCGCCCCGCTCTACCGGCTCCGCTCCGCTTACCGCGCTTACTACTAACTGCGCCGCCATTAACATCGGCTCTGCCCTTAACTTCCGCCGTAGAAATATCTACGCCGTCAACTCTAATGGCTCCACCTTTACCCGGTTTGCCACTCTTTCCTTCAGGTCTAGCTTTGCTGAACTTGCCGCCGTTTCCACCTGGCACAGCTTTACCACCCTTGCCACTATCGCCTGGCTTACTACCTCGTTCGGCTTTACCATATTTTCCAGCCTTACCGGACTTACCTGCCTTGGCAGCCGCTTTACCAGCTTTAGCGCCAGCCTTGCCCGATTTTCCACCAGGACGCCCCCCAACATAACCTCCGCTGCGCCCATAGCTACCCTCAAATCCACCCTCACGACGGTGTGGCTTCATATCCACCATTTCAAAGTCAATCGTATGATCATCCATGTTCACGCGTGCGACACGAATCTTCACCTCATCGCCGATTCGATAAATCTTCGATGTACGCTCACCGACCAATGCCATGTGCTGCTCATGGAAATGGTAATAATCATCAGTCATCGCACTGAGACGGATCAACCCTTCAACCGTGTTATCCAGCTCAATGAACATCCCAAAGCTCGTTACACTGCTGATCATGCCGGTAAATTCTTCACCGACTTTATCGAGCATGAACTCCGCTTTCTTCAGTTGCTCCGTATCACGCTCTGCCTCTACGGCAACCCGCTCGCGCTCAGAGGATTGCTGCGCAATATCTCCCATGCGACTGGCCAGATATTCCTGCCGTTTCTGGCTAAGTACACCGTTACTTTCGATCACTTCGCGAATAACCCGGTGGATAACTAAATCAGGATAACGGCGAATAGGTGAAGTAAAGTGAGTATAGAACTCCGCCGCAAGACCAAAGTGTCCCGTACTCTCCGCATCATATTTCGCCTGCTTCATCGAACGTAACATCATGGTACTAAGAACGGTTTGCTCCTTGGTACCCTGTATATCCTCCAATAGCTTCTGAAGCGCTCTTGGATGCACCTTATCGCCTTTACCGCCCTTCACCTTATAACCAAAATTGGCCGCAAACGCCATAAAGTTAATTAGTTTCTCCTGATCTGGGTCCTCATGAATCCGATAAATAAAGGGTACCTTCAGCCAATGGAAATGCTCTGCCACCGTTTCATTCGCTGCAAGCATAAATTCTTCAATAATCTGCTCAGCAATTGAACGTTCTCGTTTCACAATATCTACTGCTTTACCGTTCTCGTCCACGATGACCTTCGATTCTACAAAGTCAAAATCGACAGCGCCGCGCCGCATCCGGTTCCCGCGTAGTCTCAGCGCTAGCTCTTCCATCTGCTTAAACATATCAACTAGATCACTGTAGCGCTCTGTGACCTCGGGGTCCTCATTCTGCAATATTTTGCGCACATTCGTATAGGTCATCCGTTCTTTCGTCCGAATCACACTTGTAAAGACATCATGGTTTACTACTTTCATGTCTTCGTCAAATTCCATCTCACACGACAACGTGAAGCGATCCACCTTCGGGTTCAATGAGCATATGCCGTTAGACAACCGATGAGGCAACATCGGAATGACTCGGTCTACCAAATAAACACTGCAACCACGGTTGTAGGCTTCCTGATCCAGTTCCGATTTCTCGCGAACATAATATCCTACATCGGCGATATGAACGCCCAATCGAATATTACCGTTTGGCATTTTCTCAATATGCACCGCATCATCCAAGTCTTTTGCATCTTCACCATCAATCGTCACGATGACCTTATCACGTAAATCTCGCCGTCCCTGCTTAGCGATCTCTGCTTCATCAATGACATCAGGTGCAGCTATCGCCTCTTCCATTACTTCCTCTGGAAAGGCCTCAGGTAATTGATGCTTACGAATAATCGATAAAATATCTACCCCTGGATCATCCTTATGACCCAAAATCTCGACAACTTCGCCTTGCGCCGCAGCCCGTCCCTCGGGATACTCTACAATGCGAACAACAACCTTGTCCCCGTCCACTGCGCCTTGAAAGGCTTCACTCGGGACAAATATATCCCGATTAATCCGCTTATCATCCGGTACAACAAACCCATAAGATTCGTGATGTTGGAATACACCTACGATCTGCGTCACCGCCCGAGTAATAATCCGGACGACTTCCCCTTCTAGCTTGCCACCTCCGACGCTCTTGGAACTTACACGCACGAATACGATGTCCCCATTCATGGCACTCTTCAAATCATTCGCATGAATATAAACATCAGGATGTTCTTTATTCTCGGGAATTAAAAATGCGAAACCTTTGGCATGAGCCTGCAAACGCCCACGTACTAGGTCCATCCGTTCAGGTACGCCGTAGCGCTGAGTTCTTGTTAATATAATTTGTCCCTCTTGTTCCAAGCGTGTTAATAGCTTGAGAAACTCTTTAAAATCCACAGCATCTGAGATTTGAAAGTGTTCTTCGAGCTCTTGATACGTCATTGGTTTATAAGCGGTCTCCCGCATGAAAGACAAAAGTTCTGTTTCATTAATCATGGTCTCACCTCGGCCGACTTGTCTGACAAGCCAGTATGAATTTTGTATTAATTTTTTCCATGAATTACCCCTCGTTTATACCCTTAGTATACACGAAATTAACCCTTCACATCCGTTTCGGTCAGAATGACCCAGGGCAGATCATCACAAAGATTCTTTTGACACTACGAACTGACCTCAATATCTATATATCAACATATGCTGGGTATGATAAACAAAACAACAAAAAGGCCCTCGTTTCATATGAAACGAGAGCCTTTTTTCTTAATACTATTCCAATACAATAGCAACAACGATCGACAAGATAAAGAAGCCAGCAGCTAAACCTACCGTTACTCGTTCCAGGACGAGTTCCATGCCACGTGCTTTTGATTTGCCAAAAAGATGTTCCGCCCCTCCGGAGATGGCACCGGAAAGACCCGCGCTCTTCCCTTTCTGCAGTAGAACCACCGCAATCAGACCGATAGAGAAAATAATGAGCAACACTTTCAAAAAGATATCCATTCAATCCACCTCCTAAGACGGAACTTACTTAATCTATTGCATTCATTTAATCATTAAACTATACAAAAACAGCATTATTATTGTACCATGTCCACCTTGGAATAACAACCTTATTCCATCAATTTGGAGAAGATTTACTACGATAGTCATACCAATAAAAGAATAACCCGGCTGCATATAGCGGCCGGGTTATAAGCTAAAGCGTTCGAATTATGAACGTTTCAAGTTGTAGAAAGATTTCAAGCCGTTATATTGAGCAAGATCTCCCAATTGATCTTCGATGCGAAGCAATTGGTTGTATTTTGCAACACGGTCTGTACGGGAAGGAGCACCTGTTTTGATTTGACCAGCATTAGTCGCAACTGCGATGTCAGCGATTGTGCTATCTTCGGATTCACCAGAACGGTGAGAGATAACTGCTGTGTAACCAGCGCGTTTAGCCATTTCGATAGCATCGAAAGTTTCAGTCAATGTACCAATTTGGTTAACCTTAACCAAGATGGAGTTACCGATACCTTTTTCGATACCTGTTGCAAGACGCTCAGTGTTTGTAACGAACAAGTCGTCACCAACCAATTGGACTTTGTCGCCCAATTTTTCAGTAAGCAATTTCCAACCTTCCCAGTCGTCTTCGGACATACCGTCTTCGATTGTAATGATTGGATATTTCTCAACCCATGAAGCAAGAAGGTCAACATACTCAGCTGAAGTGTAAGATTTACCTTCACCAGCAAGTGTGTATTTACCGTCTTTGTAGAACTCAGTGGAAGCAACGTCCATACCCAAGAATACGTCAACACCTGGTTTGTAACCAGCTTTTTCGATCGCTTCGATGATTGTAGTGATTGCTTCTTCGTTCGAACCAAGGTTCGGTGCGAAACCACCTTCATCACCTACAGCTGTGTTCAGGCCTTTGGATTGAAGTACGGATTTCAAGTTGTGGAAGATTTCTGCGCCTGTACGAAGAGCTTCTTTGAAGCTAGGAGCGCCTACAGGAAGAACCATAAATTCTTGAACGTCGATGTTGTTGTCAGCATGCTCACCACCGTTGATGATGTTCATCATTGGTACTGGAAGAGCTTTAGCGTTGAATCCGCCAAGGTATACGTACAATGGAAGATCCAAAGCGTCAGCAGCTGCACGAGCTACTGCCATGGATACTGCAAGAATAGCGTTCGCACCCAATTTACCTTTGTTATGAGTACCATCCAAAGCGATCATCAATTTGTCGATGCCGATTTGGTCTAGTGCGTCCATACCAATAACTTCAGGAGCGATAATTTCGTTCACGTTCTCAACGGCTTTAAGTACACCTTTTCCAAGGTAACGGGATTTGTCACCATCACGAAGCTCAACTGCTTCGTGGGCACCAGTGGATGCACCGGAAGGAACGATTGCACGTCCGATTGCACCGGACTCCAGATATACTTCAACTTCTACAGTTGGGTTACCGCGAGAGTCAAGGACTTCGCGAGCATATACGTCAGAAATAATAGTCATTGTATAGTCTCCTTTTATGGTCATAAATTTGTGATGTTAAACTTAGCTAAGTTCGAATCAAGTAAAGATATTACGCTTTACGACTAGCAATCATAGATGTACCCGTCATTTCAGCTGGTTTTGGCAATCCCATCAGATCAAGAAGCGTTGGAGCCACGTCAGCAAGAATTCCGCTTTCGCGAAGCACAACGTTCTCGTCCGTCAAGATAAATGGTACTGGGTTCGTTGTGTGTGCAGTAAATGGACGGCCATTCTCATCGAATACCATGTCGGCATTACCGTGATCAGCGATAATGATAACAACTCCGCCTTTAGCAGTTACAGCGTCTACAACTTTACCAACACATTCGTCGGTTACTTCTACTGCTTTTTTCGTTGGCTCCAGCATACCGGAATGTCCTACCATGTCCGGATTGGCAAAGTTAAGAATGATGGCATCATGTTTATCAGCCTCAATCTCCTTCACACAAGCCTCTGCCACTTCATAAGCACTCATCTCAGGTTGCAAGTCATACGTAGCAACCTTCGGTGAATTAATCAGGATCCGTGTTTCACCCGGAAGCTCAACATCACGTCCTCCACTGAAGAAGAAAGTAACATGTGGGTACTTCTCAGTTTCCGCAATCCGAAGCTGCTTTTTACCATTTTGAACAAGCACTTCACCAAATGTGTTATCCAAGTTCTTAGGTTCATAAGCTACATAACCATCAACCGTCTCTGCGAACAGAGTCAAGCAAACGAAATGTAATCCTTCTGGGAATTTAGGGCCACGATCAAAACCACGGAAGTCTTTGTTCGTGAACACGTTCGACAATTGAATAGCGCGGTCAGGGCGGAAGTTAAGGAAGACTACCGAATCACCAGACTCAACTAAAGCAACTGGTTGATCATGTCCATCAACAATTACGGTCGGCATAACGAATTCGTCAAATACCGATTTCTCATATGATTCCGTAACAGCTACAATTGGATCGGTATATTTAGGGCCTTCGCCGTATACCATCGCGCGGTACGATTTCTCGACGCGCTCCCAACGCTTGTCACGGTCCATAGCATAGTAACGTCCTTGGACTGTAGCAATTTTACCTACGCCAACTTCTTCGATCTTAGCGATCAATCGCTCGATGAATCCTTTTGCACTATCTGGAGCCACGTCGCGGCCATCCAGGAACGCATGGATATATACATCGTTTAGCTCTTCCTTCTTAGCAAGGTCAAGCATCGCGAATAAGTGATCGATATGACTATGAACGCCGCCATCAGACAGCAAACCATACAAATGAAGTTTCTTACCGTTTTGTTTCGCGTTGCGAACGGCTTCAACCAACGTTTGGTTCTGGAAGAAATCACCTTCGCGGATGGATTTGGAAATCCGAGTAAGATCTTGATACACGATGCGGCCGGCACCAATGTTCAAGTGACCTACTTCAGAGTTACCCATTTGACCTTCCGGAAGACCTACTGCCTCGCCGCAAGCGGTCAAAGTCGTATTCGGATATTGTTTCAGGTAACGATCGTAGTTTGGCTTATTAGCTTGTGCTACCGCGTTTCCTTCTACTGTATTCCGAAGTCCGAATCCGTCCATGATGATCAGTGCTACAGGTTTAGGAGCAGTCATCTTACTTTGCCCCCTCAACCAACTGAGTATAAGATACAGGTTGCAGACTGGCTCCACCAACTAGTGCGCCATCAATGTCGCTTTGTCCCATATACTCTTTTACATTCTCAGGTTTTACACTACCGCCATATTGAATGCGTACTTTGTCTGCCACGTCATTGCTGTACAAATCTTTAACGAGACTACGGATATAAGCAATAACTTCATTCGCATCTTGCGAAGTAGAAGATTTGCCAGTACCGATTGCCCAAATTGGCTCGTAAGCAATAACAACTTGAGCCGCTTGCTCAGGAGTCAAACCTTTAAGAGCCGCTTCTGTTTGCACTTTCACGACATCTTTCGTTTGACCTGCTTCACGTTCTTCAAGCTTCTCACCCACGCATGGGATCGGAGTCAAACCGTGTTTGAATGCAGCATGAACTTTTTTGTTAACAATTTCATCCGTTTCGCCAAAGTAAGCACGACGCTCGGAGTGACCAATGATAACGTAGTCCACGCCTAGTTCTTTCAACATTCCCCCGCTAATTTCTCCGGTGAATGCACCCTCATCTTCGAAGTGCAGGTTTTGAGCGCCAATTTTGATTGACGTCCCTTTAGCTGCTTCAACCAAAGCTGGAAGGTTAGTGAATGGTGCACAGATGACGCTCTCTACTCCGTCAACTTCTGCTTTACCTTTCACCGCTTCGAAAAATTCCTTCGCTTCGGAAACGGTTTTGAACATCTTCCAGTTTCCTGCAATAATTGGTGTTCTCATGCGGCTCACTCCTTCTATGTTCCCAATAATTAATTCTTACTTGTCGTTCAAAGCTTCAACGCCTGGAAGTGCCTTACCTTCCATGAATTCCAAGGAAGCTCCGCCACCTGTGGAAATGTGATCCATTTGCTCAGCCAAGTGGAATTTCTCTGCAGCAGCTGCGGAATCACCGCCACCGATAATTGTGTAACCTTCTGTAGTAGCGCAAGCTTTAGCTACTTCATGCGTACCGTTCGCAAAAATATCAATTTCGAATACGCCCATTGGTCCGTTCCAAACAACCAATTTCGAATTCTTAATGATATCAGCGTACATAGCACGAGTCTTCGGTCCGATGTCTACGCCTTCCCAGTCAGCAGGAATGCTGTCGATGTCAACTTCTTTATGATTAGCAGACGCACTGAAGTCATCAGCGACAACAACGTCAACAGGAAGCACGAAGTTTTTACCTAGTTTCTTTGCTTTCTCGATGAAGCCTAGAGATGCATCTAGCTTCGTATCATCAAGCAAGGATTGCCCAATTTCATACCCTTGAGCTTTGAAGAATGTGTAAGCAAGACCTCCGCCGATCAATACATTGTCAGCAATGTTAAGTAGGTTGTCGATAACATCGATTTTGTCCTTAACTTTGGAACCACCAATGATTGCAGTGAAAGGACGGTCTGGAGTTGACAATGCTTTGCCAAGTACAGACAATTCTTTCTCCATCAATAGGCCAGATACCGCTGGTAAGAAGTGAGCGATACCTTCAGTCGAAGCATGTGCACGGTGAGCGGCGCCAAAAGCATCGTTCACGAACAAATCAGCAAGCTCAGCGAATTGTTTCGCGAGTTCTGGATCATTCTTCTCTTCACCTGGATAGAAACGAACATTTTCAAGTACAAGCACGTCGCCATTGTTCAAAGCTGCTACTTTCGCTTTAGCTTCTTCACCAATTGCTTCATCTGCTTTAGCTACAGGTTTGCCAAGTAACTCAGCCAAACGCTCAGCTGCCAAAGTCAAACGCATGGATTCATTCACTTGACCTTTTGGACGTCCCAAGTGGCTCGCCAAAATGACCTTTGCTCCATTTTCGATCAAGTATTTGATCGTTGGAAGCGTCTCACGAATCCGAGTGTCGTCCGTAATTGCTCCATCTTGCATCGGTACATTGAAATCAACGCGGACAAATACGCGTTTACCAGTTACTTCTACATCACGTACACTCTTCTTGTTCATCCCCACGTTCCTCCTAATGTTAGGTGCGCGTCTCTTTATATAAAGGACTGCGCTTATCCATATTTATTGTTTCTCTCCTAAGAAAAACATTATCTCTATATATCAAACATTTGTGTGTGAATGTCGATTTGAAGCTATATATAGTCTTAAGCATGAACCAAAGAGGAGTCCTTGGGTAAGGGTGCTCCTCTTTGATTGCCTTGTTTGAATTTCAAAATATTACTTAGCGATTTTTGCAAACAATTCCAAAGTACGAACCAATTGAGCTGTGTAGGACATTTCATTGTCATACCAAGCAACTGTTTTAACCAATTGTTTGTCGCCAACAGTCAATACTTTAGTTTGAGTTGCATCAAACAGGGAACCAAAAGTGATACCTTTGATATCGGAAGATACGATTTCATCTTCAGTATATCCAAAAGTTTCAGGATCGGAAGCTGCTTTCATTGCTGCGTTGATTTCATCAACAGTTACGTTCTTCTCAAGAACAGTTACCAACTCAGTCAAAGAACCTGTAGCTACAGGCACACGTTGAGCTGCACCGTCAAGTTTGCCTTTCAATTCAGGGATAACAAGACCGATTGCTTTTGCAGCACCAGTTGTGTTAGGAATGATGTTCTCAGCTGCTGCACGAGCACGACGGAAGTCACCTTTGCCGTGTGGAGCATCCAAAGTATTTTGGTCGCCAGTGTAAGCGTGGATTGTAGTCATCAAGCCTTCAACGATACCGAATTGATCTTGAAGAACTTTTGCCATTGGAGCCAAGCAGTTTGTTGTGCAAGATGCGCCAGAGATAACTGTTTCAGTACCATCAAGAACGTCATGGTTAACGTTGTAAACAACAGTTTTCATGTCGCCTGTAGCAGGTGCGGAGATAACAACTTTTTTAGCGCCAGCTTTGATGTGTTTCTCAGCAGCTTCTTTAGTTGTGAAGAAACCTGTGCACTCTAGTACGATGTCTACGCCAAGCTCGCCCCATGGCAATTCTTCAGGGTTACGGTTAGCAATAACCTTAACTTCTTTGCCATTTACTTTGAAGAATCCGTCATGAACTTCAACTTCGCCGTCAAATTTACCTTGAGTTGTATCATATTTCAACAAATGAGCCAACATTTTAGCGTCAGTCAGGTCATTAATAGCTACTACTTCGATACCTTCCACGTTTTGAATACGACGGAAAGCAAGTCGTCCAATACGTCCGAAACCGTTAATACCAACTTTAATACTCATTGAATAGTTCCTCCCAAATGTTCATTTTTTTTATTATTCAAGACAGACCGAATAGCCCGCCGTGAGTAAACGGTAGTAAACAATAATTGTATCAAAAAATATCACATTGCATTGTGCTCTTGCTGTCTGTTCTTGTTCTCCAGTTCACTGACGATTTCCATCGCTGCTGCTTCATCAGTGACAAGAATGCCTTCATGACCGAACTTCAGTACGGCATGAATCGCCTTCGCTTTACTCTTGCCGCCTGCGATTCCAATAACGATGTCAGTCTTCATGATGTCTTCCAACCGGAGTCCCAGGGTCAGCATTTTGTGAACCACAACGCCTTCTTCGTCAAAATAGTAGCCAAATGATTCCGCCAAAGCGCCATCCTTCTGCAAATCCTCAACCATCGGCAACTCCATCTTACGACGTCGTGCCATTTCCATGGCGTCTCCGATACCGTGAACTACGATTCTAGCTTTACGGATCATGCCCACAATATCATGGATATTTGGATCGTGCACAAGCGACTGATAGGCTTCCTTCCCTAACAAATCGGGTACATGTAGCAGACTATAGCCTGCCCCAAGTCTCTTTGCCATTCCGGAAGCAATCGTGTTGGCCTGAATCTCAAGACTTTCGCCGAGTCCGCCTCTTGCCGGTACGAACCAGCTTTGTTTCAGCACTGCATTAGCCGAAGGTGTTAATTGTTCTGCGACCTCTGCCATTGTTGAACCGCCAGTAACGGCAACAACGTCACCATCTTGCATCACTCGTAATAGCGCCTTCGCTCCTGCCCGCCCAAGCTCACGCTTGATAAGTGGCGAAGTCTCACAATCACCTGCAATAACTACTACTTTCTGCAGGCCATAGGCCTTACGAATCTTCTCTTCCAAATTAGCCAGGCCAAAAATATCCTTCACTACCGGTTCCAGTTTCTCCAGCAGTGTCCTGCCCGAATCGCTGATTCTCATGCCTATATTCTCAATTTCAATCAGGCCTTGAGCCTTCAGGAGATCCGTTTCAGCACGTAACACACGTTCCGTCATGTTCAGTGAGGTTGCCAAAGTTCTACGGCCAATTACGTCAGATAACATGATCTGGTGAAGTATGGTGTACCTTTTCTTGAGAATTTCCATGAGATCAGGAAGAAGCTGCTGTTGCATTTCTAAAATATTACGCATGCCTTCAACTCCTGCAAGCTTCGTCTTCTCTCTGCTTCTCTTTATGGCCCTTAAATGTCCCGGGTAAACTTTTTAAGTCCCACTTACATTCTAACCAATTTTTCTCTCTGTTGCAAGTCTGACGTTCGTATAATTCACATTCTGCTTACCTCTTATACATCTAGATAAAGTTATTGCAGTTAGGGGCTGCTATATCTGCCCTGTCTTCCCCTCAACACTTCATTTTTTTATTTCTATTTCACTATGTTTAAGGCACTCTTTGCCTATAATCTAAAAGTTTAAAATATCCTTTTCTTCCAGCTTCCATGACCTTCCTGGGTTATTCACCCACATTAAACAAAAAGACAGCAATTGAATCATTACTATTATTATGAATGCGATCTGAGAGTAAAAAAATTTCTTCTATAAATATATTAAAAACACTCGTACTACAATTTCATCTCGTCATTCTTAACCTTTCCCTGTTTTTGTATAAGCTCTAACCTATAACTAACGCTTGCAATTTACATGTCAATATCATATAATCATTTTTGCTACTCTTCATTTGCGCCCGTGGTCCAATGGATATGACGCAGGCCTCCGAAGCCTGAGATCGAGGTCCGATTCCTCGCGGGCGCGCCATATTATTTAAACTACATCCCCGTTTAGGGGATTTTTATTACCCTTAGTTTGACTATCTTTGACTTTCTGTTTGAATTTGTTTATGATGAGGATAATATCAATCGATTTCGTCTATTATGAGATTGATGTGACTAATTCAATACGATATGGAGAGCAACAGGCGATTCTCCCATTTGAACAAATGGGCCTGCGATGCCTCATCCAAATTTAAGGAGGTTTTATCGGTGAGTTATATTCCAATGGTCGTCGAACAAAGTAACCGCGGGGAGCGCGCCTACGACATCTATTCCAGACTGCTTAAAGACCGAATCATATTCCTCGGCTCCCAGGTCAATGACGTAGTCGCTAACTCCATTATTGCTCAAATGCTATTCCTGGATGCGGAAGATCCGGGCAAAGATATCAGTCTCTATATCAACAGCCCTGGTGGCTCGATTACAGCCGGTATGGCTATCTACGACACCATGCAGTTCATTAAATCTGATGTATCCACAATTTGCGTGGGGCTCGCCGCTTCAATGGGAGCTTTCTTGCTAAATGCAGGTGCACCAGGCAAGCGTTATGCGCTGCCGAATAGTGAAATTATGATTCACCAACCACTCGGCGGAGCCGAAGGACAAGCGACAGATATTGAAATTCGTGCACGCCGCATCTTGAAGATGCGCGACAAGCTGAATCATATCTTGGCAGAGCGTACAGGACAGCCGTTGGAACGGATCGAGAAGGATACCGACCGCGACTACTTCATGAGTGCAGCAGAAGCAAAAGAGTACGGACTAGTAGACAAAGTTATTGAGAAGATCACTCCTCCACAAGGAGTATAAGGGATCTTAACCACATAAAGGCTGTCATCCAAGCAGGTGAAATATCTGCTTGGATGACAGCCTTTTGTTGAATTAATACGATATATACGTTAACCTTTATTAAATATTATTTACAGGAGGCCCTTTATAAATTATGAATGCACAGCAAAGAAAACCATTATATGACGTCAGTAACGTATTAGCTGATGTAGCTATAGGAAAAAGTAAAGCTGAACTCGTCATTAAGAACGGAACATTGGTTAACGTATACTCAGGTGAACTGTTGAGCCACATCGACGTAGCAGTAGCCCAAGGAAGAATTGCATTCGTCGGAGATGCCTCTCATACGATCGGAGATAATACTACTGTTATTGATGCATCTGGGCGCTTTATTGCCCCAGGCCTTATGGACGCCCATATGCATGTTGAGAGCACGATGCTTACCGTTACTGAATTCGCCAAAGCCGCGCTAGCTAAAGGTACAACTGCAATATTCATGGATCCGCACGAGATCGCTAACGTATTTGGGACCGAAGGTGTTAAATGGATGCACGAGGAAGGACGCGGACTCCCTCTTAAGGTATACACAACTTTCCCTTCTTGTGTCCCTGCCACAGACGACTTGGAAGATGCAGGAGCTACATTAGAAGTATCCGATATCACCGAAGGTATGACTTGGGACGGCGTTGAGGGTCTTGGTGAAGTAATGAACTTCCCCGGTGTAGTCTATGGCGATCCTAAAATGGCTGGAGAAATCGCAGCAACTCTGAAAGCAGGCAAGACCGTAACCGGACATTTTCCTGCTGAAGATGAGCCCATGTTGCAAGCGTATATCGCTAGTGGCGCAAGCTCATGTCATGAAACTGTAACCAAAGAACAGGCGTTACTTAAGCTTCGCTTAGGAATGCATCTTATGGTTCGTGAAGGCTCCGCTTGGCAAGACGTCAAGGAAGTCATCAAGGTTGTGACTGAGGATCATGTACGCTCCGACAACATCATGCTCGTAACAGATGATGCGTACCCACAAACACTGGTTGAAAAAGGCCACCTCAATCATGTTGTACACCGGACAATCGAGGAAGGCGTTGACCCCATTACCGCAATTCAAATGGGGACTATCAATACAGCTCGCTATTTCAAATTAGATGGCGACATTGGCGGTATAGCACCTGGTAAATGTGCCGACATCCTATTGATCGATGATCTACGCCAGATGGAACCCTCAACGGTTATCACGGATGGTGATGTTGTATTTGATCATGGCGAACTTAAAGCCCAGTTTCCAACCTACGTCTATCCCGATAAGGCCCTCGATTCCATTCATTTAGCACGGCCGCTTCAACCTTCTGACTTCCTGCTCTCCAGCGACATAGAACAAGGAGAAACAAAGGTTCATGTTATTGATGTTATCGAGAACAGTGCCCGGACAGTCAAGACGACTGCAACGCTTAAGGTATCTGGTGGGATCATTCAACCGGACCTTGAAGCAGATGTGATCCAATTGGCCTGCATAGAGCGTCATAAGGGAACGGGCGATATTTCACTAGCCTTCGCTAGAGGCTTCAAGCTTCAACGAGGAGCGGTTGCCTCAACCGTAGCTCATGATAGTCACAACCTGATCGTTATGGGGACAAATCCTGAAGATATGGCCTTTGCCGCCAATGAGCTCGCGAAGCTTGGTGGTGGGATGATCGTCGTTCTAGACGGTCAGATCCTCGCTGCAGTACCTATGGCCATCGCTGGTCTGATATCAGATCAGTCTTTGGAGACCGTTGTAGCACAGGTTAATCAATTAGAAGAAGCTTGGAGAACACTTGGTTGTTCCATGAACGCACCCTTCATGACCTTCTCACTGATCGCTCTGCCTGTCATTCCCGAAATCCGCATTTCAAACCGTGGGCTGGTTGATGTCACTCAATTCAAGCTCATTCCAGTTGAAATCACGGAATAACAACCAATCAAAAAACAAGCCCTGGGCAGTTGTCCTGGGCTTGTTTTTTCTTTGATTGCTAGAAATTCAATCTTTCGGATTTGAAGCTATAAATGAGGTTGAGTCTCCTATTTCCACAGAACAAGCAAGGCGAATATTCTCGGCTGGGCGATTTCTACGCTGAGCCCGCCATAATAGTTGCTCAAACGCTCTTGCGCCAATATTGCTGCCGTTTACCCTAACTGATGTCAGCTCATTACCGCCGCCGGATTCCTCTCCAGTACTCAGCAGATCAAAACCAGTTATCGATACATCTCTAGGTACCCTAAGACCTTGAGACAACAGCCATTTCTTTACCTGTCTAGCAACCAGATCGTTCGCACATACGAATGCACTCGGAAGCTCCGGCATGACTTCCAATGAACCACTAACCTCCTGAATATCGAAATAGTGCCCAGGTACAGGTGTTATAGCACAGCATGACTGTAACAGAGGTAAGTTAGCATGGATCAAAGCCCGCGTGAAACCAAACCATCGCTCATGAAATGAAAGGCAATTCTGGATATCACCAATGAATCCAATTCTGGTATGACCAAGAGAGATTAAATGGTTGGTAAGTTCGTATACACTTTGCTCACTCTCCATCATCACCGTATCACATATCATATCCTTCGTGTGGACATCAGCATGGCAATCTATCTGTACCGTTGGAAGACCTAACGCTGTTAAAACTTTGACATAATCCTTTGAAAATAACCCCGCGGCAATGATTCCATCGATTTCTCTTTGACCCAAAGAATGAGGAATCTTCAATTCCATACAATCTTGAGGTGAAATAAAGTGTAATACCATCGTGCAATCGTTCTGACTTGCTGCTTCTTCCACTCCTCTTAGCACATCTACCCAATATCCTTGCTGGGCCATCCCCCTATCCATAAGGAGAGCAATCGTTCGTAATGCCGCTGGAGATGCATCCGGCATACCGGATACCGCCTTAGCTTTAGAGCCATCAACACCAAGAGACATCTCTCTCCCATAGTGTTTATACCCAATTTCAGCAGCCACATTTAACACTCGTTCACGTGTCGAATCCGGTATTCCCTCATGCCCATTTAAGGCTTTGGAGACCGTGGTCCGTGACAATCCAAGGCGGTTGGCAATATCCAGCGAAGTCATTTTCCTTTTCACTATTTACAACTCCCAACAAGATAATGTTCATTTTGTTAACTAACAATGGATATATTTATGATAAACGCTTCATTTTTTCACTTTATATACACTTACTTTACATTATGAACATAATAATTACAAATTGAGTTTACGTTATTTTAGGTGCGTTGTATAATGATGTCACTTCAAACTACTACGGGAGGATGAAATGACAACGATGAAGCTAATCCTGAATAACTGGAAGTTTAAAGCATGTGATGATCAAGAGTGGCTCCAGGCAACCGTACCCGGCTGTGTACATACTGATTTGCTGGATAACGGAATTATTGCTGACCCCTTTTACGGAATAAATGAACAAAATTTACAGTGGATCGACAAGAAGGACTGGGAATACGAGGCGCTGTTTGATGCCGATGAACAACTGCTGAGCCACCAGCACGTGGAGCTCATTTTTGAAGGACTCGATACTTACGCAGATGTTACTTTAAACGGTAAAGCCATACTTTCTGCCGACAATATGTTTCGTACTTGGAAAGTAGATGTGCAGGACCTATTGCAGCAACATAACAATCACCTTCACATCACCTTCCGTTCACCTATTGCTGAGGACTTACCGAAACTCGAAGCTCTGGGTTATGCTTTGCCAGCACCTAACGACCAGTCGGAAGGTGGAGGGTTAGCCGATAAAAAGGTCAGCGTATTTGCGCGTAAAGCCCCTTATCATTACGGCTGGGATTGGGGCCCTCGATTTGTCACGAGTGGTATTTGGCGTGAGGCCCGGCTCGAAGCTTGGTCCGAGGTGAAGATCAACGATCTATACATGGAGCAAAAAGAGGTCACCCCTCAGCTGGCGAAATTGACTGCTGTCATCGAAATAGAGAGCGATCAGGCCTACTCAGGTTTAATTAGACTGTCTGCCAAAAGCTTAGAATGGGAGTTAGATGTGGATCTCAGACAGGGAACCAACCACATCAACCTCGAATTCGAAATAGCTAACCCCCAATTATGGTGGTCACGTGGGTTAGGAGATCCACATCTCTACGAATTCAAAGTGGAATTTACTCACGCGGGCAATTCTCTCGCAGAACGGACTGTACGAACCGGTCTGAGAACCATCAACCTCATTCGGAAGAAGGATGAGAAGGGTAGTTCTTTTTACTTCGAGTTGAATGGTGTTCCGGTCTTCGCCAAAGGCGCTAACCATATTCCAAATGATAGCTTTGCTTCGCGGGTGACTAAAGAAAGATACGAGCACGAAATCGCCAGTGCCGCAATGAGCAACATGAATATGCTTCGCGTATGGGGCGGTGGCATCTATGAGCAAGATGTATTCTATGAATTGTGCGATGAATACGGAATACTCGTATGGCAAGATTTCATGTTCGCCTGCAGCATGTATCCTGGAGACGAAGCTTTTCTTCATAACGTTCTGATCGAAGCTGAGGAGAATATCAAACGTCTTCGGAACCATCCCTCTATCGCCTTATGGTGCGGTAACAACGAGATGGATTCCGCTTGGGCACATTTTGACGAGAATGCCGGATGGGGCTGGAAGCAAAATTATAACGAGCAGCAGCGAGAGCAAATTTGGTCTGATTATGAAGCTATCTTCCATCAGTTGCTACCCGAAGCGGTAAGCAAGTTACATCACAATGTAGCCTACTGGCCTTCCTCACCGCTGCAAGCTTTAACAGAGAATAAAGATCAGCATTCACATGCATTGTCTAGCACAGGCGACATTCATTATTGGGGAGTATGGCATGCAGCGGAGCCATTTGAGAATTACAATGCTAAAGTTGGACGGTTCATGAGTGAATACGGCTTCCAATCCTTCCCGGAGGAGAAATCCGTATACACATATGCCGAACCTTCTGATATGGAGCTGGAGTCTGCTGTCATGCTATGCCACCAACGTAATAATGACGGCAATCGACTGATCAAACAATACATGGATATGTATTTACCGGAGCCGAAGGATTTCTCCTCCTTCCTCTACATGAGCCAAATCCTTCAGGCAGAAGCCATGAAGACAGCGATCGAAGCCCACCGTCGGAACATGCCTTATTGCATGGGCTCTCTATACTGGCAAATCAATGATTGCTGGCCGGTAGCCTCTTGGGCAAGTATCGATTATCATGGTCGCTGGAAAGCCGCTCAATATTATATCAAGAACAGCATGTGTGACATCATGGTCTCCATTGACGGAAGTGATCCAGAACGTGCAGATGTTCATGTTGCGTCCGATGTCCTCACACCTACGAACTGCAAACTTGTGCTTGAACTATTTGACTTCCATGGTCGTTTGATAAAGAAGGTGCAACAGCCACTGAGTGTGGAACCAAATACTGCAGCTCTAATTAGATCTGAATCCAAAGCGGATTGGATCGAGAATAGTAACCATCAAGAAGCCGTGCTTCGAGCAACATTGGAACAAGACGGTCAAGTGTTGGATCGCAAAATGCACTATTTTGTCCCCACTAATGACTGTACACTTCAAAGTGCAAACATTACATGCAAAGTAGAAGATGAAGCCAATGGTATCTACACGCTAGAAAGTGATGTTCTTGCCAGAGGAGTATGGTTGACGACCCAAACTGAAGGCATCTTTAGCGACAACTTTTTTGACCTAATTCCAGGTCAACCTGTCACTGTGCAATTCCAGGCAAGGGGCAAGGAAGGTAAGCCATTCTCTCCTTCTTCAGCGGAACATCTTATCATCCGATCCATGGTGGATTTCATTCAATAAAATCCCCCAGCACACAAGAAGCTGCCTCCATGTAGATTCTACTAGAGGCAGCTTCTATATTTTTATTATCGAATAAGGGCTCTTAAAGAGATATGATATGCAGACAATCCTGGATTTCTTTGATTGCTTCTGTCCCTCTCCATTCCTTGCGATATCCTAAGCAGGCACAGATCATCTCTGTCTCCTGTTCGGTATATGTTTTACGGTAGTGGACATGTCCCATAATTCCATAACGCACCTGATATTTGTGGTACAGTGTTGTATACTCATTGCTTCCTAGGAAGGCGTTAAAATACTGCCACTGCGGGTGATCAATAGGTGCCTTGAAATAAGGATGAGTTAGCATATGCGTTACCATAATGATGTTCTTGTTACGGTATTTCTCCAGTTCATTCTCCAGATGTTGATAGAAATAGCGATGAATGTCACGGTTGCTCATATCCCATTTGACATAAATACTGTCCTGCCATGTCCGATCCATCGCATGCATTTTCTCAAAATCTTCAAAGCTGTATTTCGGCTCACCCATCGTATAATCATACCAACCTGAGTTTCCGATCACGACCCAATCGTCCCCTAGCTCAAACGGCTTTTCACTCAAGCATCCTGCAAAGGACTGAAATTGTCTGTAAATTTCCCATGTATCCGTCACTCCGTTATCTTTACTCCAATAATCATGATTCCCTGGAACGAACAGAACAGGGATACCGGACTGTGCCTGCAGCATGTTGAGTACAGCGAGACTTCGGCCGACATCATTGGAAATATCTCCAGCTATAATAAGATAATTAAGTTCACTTGAACGTACTACTTGTAACAATATCTCCTCAATAAGGGATTCTCCGGGCAGCTCGTTTAGATCGACATGTAAATCTGATATAACACCTATTTTCATCGGCTAACCTTCGCCTCCTCATATAAATGACAGCTAACTTGATGATTTAATCCAAACGGGTGTAATTGGGGCGCCTCCTGCTTACACTTCTCCATCGCAAATGGGCATCTCGGGTGAAATGTACACCCCTTCGGCGGATGAATTGGATTAGGAACATCCCCTTTTAGCAGGACCCGTTCCTTCCTTTCACCTTTCACGTTGGGTATAGCTGAGAATAGAGCCCGGGTATAAGGATGAAGGGGCTCTTCACCTGACTCGACATCGAATATTTCCACTATTTTTCCTAGGTACATAACGCCTACCCGATCGCTCATATATTGAACGACATTGAGATCATGCGAAATAAAAAGATAGGTTAATCCTCGTCTATGCTGCAGCTCCTTCAGCAGATTTAGGATTTGTGACTGAACCGATACATCCAGGGCGGATACCGCTTCATCGATCACGATAAACTTAGGATTCAAGACCAAAGCGGAGGCGATCCCTACCCGCTGCCTTTGTCCACCGCTTAATTCATGAGGGTACCGTTTGAGATAGCTTGGGTCCAATCCAACCTGTTCCAGCACTTCCGCTACAATTTGTTGTCTCGTTGTCTTATCACCAATTTTATGAATAATTAGGGGCTCCTCTAAGAGCCAGCCGATTTGTTTTTTTGGATTTAACGAAGAATACGGATCTTGGAATACGATTTGTAGTTCCTGACGCAGGGATTTCATCACATTTTTCGAGACATTCGTAATATCCCGTTCTCCAAAGTAGATGTTCCCCTTTGTGTGCTGTAACAGATGGACAAGCATTTGACCTGTTGTTGATTTACCACAGCCACTTTCACCAACCAAACCAAAGGTCTCCCCATGGCCAATGTCAAAAGAAATGTCGTCCACGGCTCTAACATATTGTTTTTCTTCCAGCAGTCCTTGTCTTGATACTTCGTAATGTTTCGATAAAGATTCTACTCGGACCAAAGGTAAAGTCTCCGTCATATAACTGCACCTACTTCTGAGTACAGATGACAGCGAACACGATGAGTATCCGACACAGGTGTAAGATCAGGAACACTTCGTTCACATCTAGTGGAAGCACTTGAGCAACGTCCCACAAATGGGCATCCGGCTGACCGTTCGGTAATTGCCGGCACGCGCCCGGATATCGTATGCAAGGGTTGGCCCCTCTTCTCTATATCTGGAATCGACTGTAGTAATCCGAGGGTATAAGGATGTTTGGGCGCTTCTAATAGCTCCGCCACAGGAGCGTCCTCTACGATATATCCGGCATACATTACGATCACTCGATCACATACCTCACGGATGACTCCTAGATCATGAGATATAAAAATAATCGCAGTACCTGTCGTTTGGTTCATGTCCCGAAGCAAATCAAGAATTTGTGCTTGAATCGTTACGTCCAGAGCTGTTGTAGGCTCGTCGGCAATCAATAGCTGCGGCTCGCAAATGAGCGCCATGGCGATCATGACTCTTTGTCTCATGCCACCGGAAAGCTGGTGAGGATATTCATGATATAATTGCTCCACTCTAGAGAGACCAACTTTAGTCATCATTTCGAGAGTTCGCTGCTTGGCCTCATTCTTCGAGATAGCCGAATGAATTCGAACGGTCTCCTCAATCTGCTTGCCTATAGGAACCAACGGATTCAAGGCTGTCATAGGGTCCTGAAAGATCATTGATATTTGCTGTCCTCTGATCTGACACCAGGCCTCCGCCGTCAAATGAGTCACATCCGAGTCACCTAATACAATCTTGCCTTTAGTAATCTTGGCCGTGCCAGGCAATAGTCCCATCACGGATAAGGAAGTGAGACTCTTTCCACAACCGGATTCACCAACGATACCTAAGACTTCTTTTTCCCGGACCTGAAAAGAGATGCCCTGCAACGCAGGATAGCTTTTCTTCCCAATAGAAAATGCCACTTCTACATCCTGCATTGCCAATAGAGCTGATTCCATCGATCATTCCCCCTATCCCTTCCTGTCGTAAAGATCACGAATTCCGTCGCCAATTAAATTAAAGCCAAGAACCATAACTGTAATCACTACGCCTGTAATTAAGACATACCACGGAGCATTAATCATGAAAGGCTGTGCCTCATTCAGCATTCTGCCCCAGCTTGGATTAGGAGGCTGTACTCCAAGTCCCAAATAGCTTAATCCTGCTTCCGCTAGAATCGATCCCGAAAATCTTAGTGAAGTCGCAACAACAAGAGACGACACCATATTCGGAAGAATATGATAAAAGATAATACGCAGTGGTCCTGCTCCTTTAGCTATAGATGCTTTGACAAAGTCAAATTCCTTGTACTGAATAAAGCCACTACGGGCAATCCGTGAAAATGAAGGGATACTCATAATCCCTAATGCGATTATCGTATTGTTAAGCCCTGGCCCAAACACGGAAACTAGCATAATTGCCAGTAATATACCTGGAAATGCTAGCATCGCATCGATGATGCGCATAATAATCTCATCCAACCAACCGCCGAAATACCCCGCAATCGCGCCAATCAATACCCCAAATACTAATCCGATGGCCACGGAACTAAAACCGATAAGAAATGCCGTTTGCGCCCCGTTCATGATTCGACTGAAGATATCCCGACCGAAGTTATCCGTCCCGAATAGATGTGCCAGCTGCGGACTCGCCAAACGCATGCTAGCATTCATCTCGTTAGGTCCATACGGCGTATAGAACAGACTGATTAGCATCAGCAGCAACAATACTCCAATTAAAGAACTTCCTATCATCAACGGCTTACTTTTGAATAATTGCTTAAAGTTCATAGCCTTCACCTTTTCAATCGAATACGAGGATCGATGACCTTATAGAGAATATCGACGATAAAGTTGATACTGACGACAATAATTGCAATGTATAGCACCATCGTTTGAACTAGCGGCAAGTCCCTTGTACCTATTGAAGTTACGAGCAAACTCCCGATTCCAGGAAGTGCAAATACGTTCTCAACCACGATACTGCCTCCCAGTGTATCCGCAATTAATAAACCTACAATAGTAATGACCGGAATAAGTGCATTACGTAAAATATGACGATACATGATCCCCTTCTCATGTTGACCTTTACTTCTTGCAGTTCGTACATAGTCCATACGAGATTGGTCTAGTAGCGTATTTCTTAAATAGCGAATCACTACGGCAACCCCTGGGATAGCCAGGGCAAGCGAAGGTAAGAACAATGATTTAATCGCTCCGATCGGATTTTCACTCCAAGGAGTATATCCGTAGGTTGGAAATAGTTTGAGCGTTACGGAGAATAGTAAAATAAGAATAAAAGCTAACCAAAATGAAGGTATAGAAACACCCAGCTGAGTAAAGAGTGATAAGAGCAGTGCCGACAATTTACCATCCTTTCTAGCAATGTAAATCCCTAAGGGAAGCCCTACGAGGAGGGTCAACCCTAGGGAGAACAAAGCTAGCGAAAGCGTAACCGGTAAGCGCTCGACTAACATATCTGCTACCGGTCTGTGATAACGAATGGACTCTCCGAAATCACCAGATAACGTATCCTTGACCCACGTTAGGTATCGTTCACCCGCTGATCGATCAAGTCCCATTGTTTCTCGTAGAGCGGCTATCTGCTGAGGGTCTGCATCAACGCCTAAGATGATCTGCGCTGGATCGCCAGGCAAGACTTGAAACACTAGGAAAGTAATCACCGAAACAAGGATGAGTGTAGATACAAATGCAACCAGCTTTCGAATATAAAATCTCAAGGATCATTTCCCCTACTTTTCTATTCTGTGTAGTACATCTCGGCGAAATTATATTTTTGCACCGGATACATCTTGAAACCTTGCAAATTGCCCTTCATCGCTACAGTTCGGCTAGGGTCCATAATATAGACAGCCACTGCCTGTTCAGTTAATAAGGTCTGAGCTTGCTTATACAAATCAACTCTTTTAGCCTCATCGATTTCTGTCTTTCCTTGATTGACTAGCTTATCGAATTCACTATTACTAAATTTAAAGAAGTTCTTAGCATAGGTTGTTTCATATCTGCCTAATACTTCATGCGGATCAAGCTTACCCGTCAGGCCAACAATCGTGGCTTCGTACTTGGCGTTGTTATATACATCTTCTAACCAGCTGCTCCATTCAATTTGCTTAATGGTGACTTTAATCCCTACATTCTTAAGTTGATCTGCGATAACCTGAGCCGTATCGACATGGAATTGATAATTTGATGGAACCGTTAGGGTTAAATCAAATCCATTTTCATAACCCGCTTCCTTTAATAGTTCCTTAGCTTTATCGATACTTGGCGTATAGTAATCTTCTAAGCCCTCTTGAAAATACATTTTCATCGCGGGGCTCATATTAGAGCCTAATTTCGTCCCGTTTCCTTCAGCAACAGTCTGAATAATGACATCCTTATCAATGGCATAGTTAATCGCCTGGCGAACCTTTAGATCATCTAACGGTTTGACGGAGTTATTTAATGCCATGAGCTGCACCATATTTTGTGGCCCAGATACAACCGTATAACCGTCGCCTAATTGAAGTACTCCTTGTGCCGTAATGCCGGGAATCATATCAATGTCCCCAGACTGCAGTGCAAGTACCGCCGAATTTGTATCAGGCATGATCTTGAATTCGACTTTATCAAGCATTGGAGCATGCTCTTTATCGTAAAAGTTTTCATTTTTCTCTAGAACAAGTTGTTGTCCTGGCTTATATTCAACAAACTTATATGGTCCAGCACCAATCGGCTTTTCACTTTGTTGTTCATAATCCTTGGGTACAATCGCGACAATATTCGCAGCTAGAAAGGCTGCATCCTTATCTTTCAATTGAATAACAACCGTATAGTCATCAGGCGTATCAATACTCGTAATCGAAGAAAATTTTGATGATAGCGGCTCTTGTCCATTTAGACCGGATAATTTAGCGTACGAGTAATACACATCTTCAGCGGTAAGCTCAGATCCATCATGAAATACAATCCCTTGATTCAAGGTAAATGTGTAAGTCAATCCGTCATCTGATACTTGATAGGATGATGCAATGGCAGGAATCAGATCGCTATTCTCACCCGCTTCAAACAACCCGTCAAACACATTGTCCATCATGGATTGGGTATCCGTTGCGGCGGATAGGTATGGATCGAGATTGTCCGGCTCGGTCGACATCGCAACACGTACAGTACCGCCCGCCATAACCTTGCCAGTCGTATTCTGTGCCGTTCCCGTATTGGTTTCACTCTCCGCGGATGCACCATTCGAAGTATTGATTGACCCCGTGTTACTACCACACCCCGAAATAATGATTGCCAAAATGGAAAGCGTCGATAGACCAAGAGCAAATTTTTTCTTAAATGTTGTCAAGATTGAGAACCCCTTTCAAAATTAAATAGTCAGTTTCATACCGCAATAAGCTAATTGAATCTGTCTGTCAAAATGGCTAGAGGCTTCCATTACCAGTTGGTTATGATCTCCATAATGGGGGAGATGCGTTAGTATCAATTGTCCAGTCTGTGCCAAAGCTGCAATATCCCCTGCTTCTCCAGCCGTCAAATGACCGTTATTCAAACCCTTTTGAACATTGTAGAAGCTACTTTCCAGCACTAGTACATCTGAACCTCGCGAGAACTCAATAATACTCTGGCAATACCCTGTATCACCGGAATAAACAAGACATTTACCCTCCGAGGAGCTGACTTTCACCGCACAACTTGGAACATCATGAATGTTTTCAGAAAATGTAAAGGTCATGTCCCCGATAGCAACAGTTGCCTGAAGATCAATGGGATGAACCTTCACATATTCCGGATAACAAAAATCGAGCTTAGTTAGATCCTTACAATAGACATAGATATCCAGTGGTGTTGTACGCTTCCCCATCTGCATCAGAATCAGAGTGGCAAATTCCAAGCTATACATATCTGCAATATGATCTGCGTGCAAATGGGTAATGAACACCGTATCCAAATCTTCAAGCATCACATAATTTTGCAGTCCCGACAGCACGCCACTCCCACAATCCAACAAAACTTTGCTGCTCTTATGCTCTATCAAATAGCCAGAAGTGGCTTCATTTGTCTCGGGGTATGCTCCCCAATGACCGATAACTGTAAACTCCATACTATGTCCTTCCCTCTAGGTCACTTCGTTCTACTCATCCACTCGAAACTATCCTGGAACTCCTGAAACATAAGCTCCATCTTTTCGATGTTGTGCTTGACCCGATCTTTCTCCAAATAAGAGATTTCATTAATAATTGCGTTGACTACCGAGAGCGAAGCCGTATAGGAATCTAAGAAACCCGTTGATTTGCATTTCGCCAATAGCGTCAGATCAGCTAACTTTGCGAATGGCGAGAGGTCTGAATCCGTAAGTACAATAACTGTTGCCCCTTGTTCCTTCGCTAATTTGGATACTTTTAATGTTCTAGTACAATATCTTGGGAATCCGCATGCAAACACGACATCATTTTTTTGAATATATGATGCGTATTCCGCAACACCTCCTTGAGGAATCAACTCACAGTTCCCTAACATATATTTCAGAACAAAACTGAAAAATGAAGTTACGGACAAGCCCATTCTCCACCCAGCAACCCATATCCGATCCGCTTGCAGCAGCGACTTGACCACCTGATGAATCTGCGCCTTGTCCACCTGCAGCATCGTTTCACGAATATTCTCAATCTCCTGTGTAAAGTGCTTCTCTAACCACGTTTCCTCCTGCTGACTTGTTGAGTGCACAAAATTGTTAACGGCCCGTTGATCCCTAAGCACAAATTGCTGAATATCTTGATGCATTCCAGAAAAGCTAGAGTACGAAAGGGCTTGGGCTAACCGATGAACCGTAGCCTCACTAACCCCCGATTTCATCGCGATCTTATGCGCTGATTGCAACGCGACTTCCTGCATATGATTCTGAATATAATGGGCTACTCTTTTTTGCCCCGAACTTAACGTTTCAAATTGCTCCTGTATCCTATCCTTAATCGTCGCCATCCTGACTGCTCCAAACTATTTAATTTCAAGGGGAACCTGAGAGTGCCCCAAGTAAGAGACCACGTCTTGGATGCTAGAAACTACATGCTTGTAGTCTAATTCCTCGATACCTTGTTTCTCATAAGGATTAATCAACAGACAGTTCATGCCAACTTTCTGACAACCCATAACATCATCATAATAATTGTCACCTATATACAAGGACTGCCCCGCTGTTACATTACCTTTTGCGAAAGCCAATTCAAAAATCGCCGAATCAGGCTTCTCAACCCCTACTTCTGAAGAGATAATAATTTCATCGAATTCCTCTTCAAGTCCGTTGCGCGTAAGCACTTCACGAGCCGTATGATTCCAGTTCGAGATTAAACCCAGCTTATAGCCTAGTTCTCTTAAATGACGAAGTGTTGTTTTGGTGAAATCGAAAGCTTGCCACTGAACCGGTTGTTCCTTTGTCATAACCATGTGAACTTGGATTACCTCTTCAATAGGTAATGAGAGCTGTAAGAAGTAATTTAAAGTACCTGTGTACCAAGGCATAAACACCCTGCTGTCTTTACCCAAAACACCTTGATACTCTCTCATAAATAATTTATCTGCCTGATGATATGCCATCGTAATTTCATCCAATGTTCTGATGGCTTCAAACCTTTCCAGCGTCTTCTGATAGACCTCTTCTCGATTTGTCTTGACCAAGGTGTATCCTAGGTCGAACCATAAGTACTGAATCATAGCTGCGTCCACTTCTCCCATTCGTAGGATTTCCTTCACATTTATCAAAATGTTATTTTCCCTTCACATTCATCTTAGATATAAAATATTTGTCGAAAATTAAATCAATTTCTGCTTTTCGTAAAGCTCTTAAAATTCAAAATAAATAAAAAACCATTAAATCTACATGAGATTTAATGGTTGAATTATGAATATTCAGCACGAGAAAGCAATTGCGTAATAAAATAAAAAAGCTGCCTCCATGTAGAAGGAATCTACTTAGAGAACAGCTTCTGTCGTTTTTATCTACTTACGTTTTCCGTCAGCATGATCAGTCTTTAAAGTCAAAAGGATTAGCCCCCGCCGGTAGTAACTCTGTAAACGGGAAGTAAAATTCAGCAAAACCGTTAACGTAAGGTACATACTCATACAACTGGAAGAAGATAACGACACCATCATCTTTTAAGTAGTAAGATGGGTTAGGCCCAACCGTGGTGAAGTTGCCAAAATAACCTTCAGTCTCTTCGAACTTCTTCTTAATAGCGGGATCGACGATCTCGCGATACTTAGGATTAGCACGAAGCAATTCATCCAACGTCAGTAATTTTCCATCACTCAAACGGAAATTTAGTCCATCACGAACACTATTTCCGTGCGCTCCTCCTGTGTAAGCATAGGTCTGCTCTAGAATGCTCAGTACACCATTTCTATTGTAGGTCACGGTGTAATTTGCCTGATATTCATACTTACTCCCATTTGGAGAGGGCTGGCTCTCTTTGGCTTCTTTGAGTGCATCCTTTACAAAAGTATCAGCCTTAGACTGAAGTAATGTATTGATCTTCTTCTCAGCTTCTTTGCTGCGCAAGCCGCTGACCTGTGGATATTGCACCTTAATCGTTGCCTCTGGAATCGACTCGTTAATTGTCCGTGTGCTCACCTTAATATCATTCATACGATGCGGTACCAAATTCAGTGTCTTCGATTCTTCATTCCACGAAGATGTATATCCTAAATGGTCGGTCAGTACTTTAACCGAAACATATGGCTTATCCCCAATCACCTTCCATTCGTACGGTAGAATCTGCGTACTCCCGTTAACCGTAGCATTAGCCCCACTTTCTGTAGGCTGAAGCTGTACGATTACATTTTGTCTTTTAATCGTATACTGCTTACTCTTAGCATCGTATTTAACAGGAAGCTTCAATCCCTTCCGAATTAACTCCAATGGAACTAATACACCCTCTTTGCCTTGAATACCCTGCTGCTTGAGAGGCTTTCCGTCTAAGGTGACGGTAACCATCTGAGTCTGTCCAGATTCCTCTGTTGCCCATACCTTACTAATACCCGCTGGAAAAAACAGCAGACTGCCTAACAAGAATACCGTGATCCATATCGTTAATATTTTAAACATCATCATAGTCTTCAATTTCATGATCATCGTTGTCCCCCTTCATAGGATACTCCAATTATTTCCCGTCCTGTACGAAATAATGCCTTTTCTTGAAAAGTGCATAAAAAAACAGTGATGCCATCTCGCCCGGGGGCAAAATGCTCATCACTGTCTGTTTAGAAGTATTATTCTCTACCGCTCTTCAGTTCTGTCCATAAGCGATCATAAAGTTGAAGCTTATCTCCTACGTCACCAAGCCATTCTGTGCGCGAGAGCTCGTCTGCAGATAAGTTAATCATTTCATCATTGTTATATTGTTCGCTATGAAATGGGGCTGCTTTTGTATTCGGATCACTGTAACCAATAGATTCATAATTTTTCGCGCTAATTTCAGGATCAAGCATAAAATTAATGAATTTCTCGGCTAACTCTTTATTCTTCGCGCCTTTAGGAATGGCATAGTTATCCGACCAGATCGTTCCGCCTTCTTTAGGGATCACATATGCAACATCTGGGTTATCTTTAGCAATAACCGAAGCATCGCCGGACCACACTGTAGCGATCCAACCTTCTTCTTGAATCATTTTTTGCTTAATGTTATCCGTATCAAAAGCCAATACGCTAGGCAACAATGCCTTCAAATCACTCACAGCTGCATTAATTTGCGCCTCATCCGTAGAACTGTTGGTCAGTCCTGCCTTTTTGAGCGCCATACCAATGACCTCACGGTTATCATCTAGTAAAATGACTTTATCCTTATATTCAGGATTCCATAGATCCGCCCAGCTCGTAATTTCTTCCTTCACATACTTCTTGTTATATGCAATTCCTGTTACCCCGGACGTATATACGATAGAGTATTTATTGTCAGGGTCAAAAGAAGGGTTCTTAAAGGTATCGGAAATATTGACCCAATTCGGAATGTTGTCCTTATTCAGCGGTTCCAAAAGGTCCTGCTTAATCATGGTTGCCACCATATAATCGGACGGCTGAATCAAATCGTAGCCACTGCCACCCACTTTGATCTTAGCCAGCAAGTCTTCATTATTAGCGAAGTTATCATAATTGATCTTCACATCAAACTGCTTCTCAAATTCCTTGAGAACTTCCTCATCGAAATTATCGGCCCAACTATAAATATTCAGCGTCTCCTTAGAAGATCCGCAACCAGACAACACCGTAAGCACCATTATTCCCGCCAGCAATAAGCCAGCCCATCTCATTTTTTTCAATTCATTATCTCCTCTCTTTCCTATACATGATTTATTTTTTTAAAAAGGAAGCACGGATTGTTTTTTCTGTCCCTTACCTCTATTTAACACAAACTGTGCAATAAATATCAATGTCACGCTAACTAAAATCAATATCGTACACAATGCATTAATTTCCGGGGAAATACCTCGCTTCACCTGACCATAAATATAGATCGGTAATGTCGTAGAGCTTGGCCCACTGACAAAGAAGCTGACCATGAAGTCATCCAGTGACAAGGTAAACGCAATTAATGCACCAGAAATTATACCTGGAAGTATTTGCGGCAAAGTCACATAACGAAATGTCTGCCACGGCCCTGCGCCCAAATCATTTGCTGCTTCTTCCAGTTGTTGACCCATTCCGGCTAACCGGGTAGTTACAACAACATGTACATAAGACACACTGAAGGTGATATGCGCGATAATAATCGTAAGCTTACCAAGTGGTATATGCATTTGGTTAAACAGAACAAGTAAAGATAAACCCATGATGATATCAGGAATGATAATCGGCAAATACAGTAAACCGCCCATTCCAGACTTCATCCTTCTACTCAGGTTCCGCATAGATAATGCAGCTATCGTACCAAGCACCGTAGAGACAATGGTCGAGGTCACTGCAACAATCATACTATTGCTAAGCGCCTCCATAACGTGCCTGTTATCAAATAGCGAGATATACCAATCGAATGTAAATCCGCTCCAATCGGCGGCAAGCCGGGAACTATTGAAAGAATAAATCACGATAAACGCGATCGGCACATAAATAAATACCATCAAGAGCAACGAATGAATCCCAAGAAGTGGGTGACTCTTACTTTTCATTAGCGTCCCTCCTTCGCTGCCATGTGTTTTGAAGTCATAGCTTTGTTAAACAGCGCAATCATAATCAGCGACGTTATGACGAATATGACGGACAGTGCGGAACCAAATGGCCAGTTCCGTGCCCCTAGAAATTGACTTTGAATAATGTTACTAATCATAGAAGACTTCGATCCACCTAGAATGTCCGTAACAACAAACATCCCTGTTGTAGATACATACACCAATACAGAACCTGTCATGATACCTGACTTCGTCTGAGGTAGTGTAATGTGCCAAAATGATTTCCATCCCGAAGCCCCAAGATCGCTGGCTGCTTCCAGTAGCTTCTTATCCATCTGCTCAAGTGCTACATAGATTGGTAACACCATAAACGGAATAAATGTATATACCATGCCCAATAAGACTGCGCCTTTAGTATACAGCATCTGCAGTGGTTCCTGGATTAGGCCAAAATCGAGTAATAGATTATTCACTATTCCCTGCGTACGAAGTAATAGTACCCAAGCATAAGTGCGGATCAAAAAGTTGATCCAGAAAGGAATCGTAATCAACACAAGTCCCCATGTTTGCATTCTTGGACCCGCATTTGCAATATAATAAGCCAGCGGATAACTGAGCAGAAGACATAGAACCGTTGTCAGCACCGACAATTCAATCGTGTCCCAATAAATACCTAGATACAACGGATCGAAAAACCTGGAATACGACTCCAGATTGAAATCTAACACCACATTGCCGAGGTCGTCACGTCCCATGAAGGAGATTCCTACGACGATTAACATTGGAATAACCAGAAACAGAACCAGCCATGCAATTACCGGCAATACACTCAGGTTTGATTTCTTCATGATCCGATGATCACCTCGTCTTCCGGTCTCCAGTCCACCCCGATTTTCTCTCCAACCACCCATGGACGATTGTCGGTGAAATCAAGGACGATAGAAACTGTCATTGGCTCGTTATCGAGCTGCACGAGTAGCTTATGAATACTTCCTAGGTATAATACATCTAACACTTCACCAACCCGCTTAGCGCCTTCCAGGTCACGTGATGCTCGTAACTTTTCTGGACGAATGGCAATTAATTTGCCATCACGCGAGAAAATATTATTCTCGCCCACGAAAGTAGCCGAGAACAGAGTTGTCGGCGTGGCGTAGATTTCACGTGGTGAACCGATTTGTTCAACTTGTCCACTATTCATAATGACGATCCGGTCGGATAACATCATCGCTTCTTCTTGATCATGTGTAACATATACAAAGGTTATACCCAAACTCCGTTGTAATTGCTTCAACTCTGACTGTAGATTCTTTCGCAGTTGCAAATCTAGTGCACCCAGAGGCTCATCCAATAAAAGAACCTTAGGCTTATTAGCAATCGCACGGGCAATGGCTACACGTTGTTGCTGCCCACCAGACAATTGATGTGGGTAACGCTTCACGAGTGCAGTTAGTTGTGTCATCGTGACAGCTTCCTCAATACGCTGCCGTTGTTCCTTTACAGGCATCTTCTTCATCTTTAATCCAAAAGCAATATTATCTTCAACCGTCATATGTGGGAATAAGGCATAATGTTGAAAGACCAAGTTCAAATCCCGACGATTTGGAGGCAGATTCGTTAGATCTTTACCATCAAGTAAGATTTTTCCTTCTGTTGGTTGCTCGAATCCTGCGATCATGCGCAGAATTGTTGTTTTGCCGCAGCCACTTGGACCAAGTAAGGTCAGGAATTCACCTTCCCTAATGGTGAGAGATAGCGGATGCACAACAACTTGTCCCGCAAATTGCTTTTCGACCTGGACTAGTTCAATCATGTATGCCTCAACTCCTTTAAATGTATTTTTATATGGTCAACCATACTATGATCTAATTTAAGAAAAAAAAACCATATCCATTGGTATGGCTTATCGGGTCGTTATTTCATTTTTTGCATATTCACTATACCTTGTTTTGTCACGGGTTACAACACTTTTCTAGGTACTCAGTCATGATTTGGAAGGTATTTGGACATCGTGTTAAATAATAACTCCCTTTTTACTAAATTAAGCAAATCGATAACCCAAAGATCATTATAGCTTATTTCCACTTCTTATCATAATCGCTTTTGAACATCCTTCTAGATTAAAATAACAAAAAAAAACCGAAACATCGCCCATAAAGCAAAGCAGCGATATCTCGATCTTTTGCCTCCCATATATTATGAGGAAAAATAATTTACTTCAACTCATACGTTACACTTACCGTTGTATTTACTTTGATTTCGCCTGCCTCGATCTGTGTGCTTGCACCGGAATCGGCTGTAGCCATCTCTTTCATCAAATAATTCTGAGTGTATACACCTACCGAATTACTGGATTGAGTAACGCTCATTACAACGCCGATTTGGCGATTTGCAGCTTTAGCGATAGCTGAAGCTTTCATGCTCGCGTTAGCCATGGCTTTCTGAATCACTTGCTCTTCAAACTGATCACGTTTCTCCGTATCAAAAGTGATGTTGTTAATTACGTTAGCACCTGCTCCGGAAGCTCCATCTAGCAATTGACCTACTTTATCCAGATCACGATAAGTCACTTGGAGGGTATGCACCGCTGTGTATCCCTTTACCTTTTGTCCTTCTTTTTCACTGTAGGTGTAATTGGGTTGTACATAGAATTGTCCAGTTTGGATATCCTTCTTATCGATTTTCCAGGTATCCTTGAGAAGCGTGTTCAGCTTAGCCACTTTTGCTGCATTAGCACTTTGTGCTTCCTTTGCTGTTGTAGCTTCAGTCTGTACACCTATGGACAAATACGCCACATCCGGCTTAATGGATATTTCTCCAGTTCCGGTTACGTTAACTACATTTTTCTGTACATCACTATCGGCATATACGGGCTGAGACAATCCTAATGCTCCATTCATCACCGTTCCTCCAACAAGTAAAGTACCTGCAATCAAGACTGCACTTACGGGCTTCATCCACGTTTTCATTGGTCATGACCTCCATTTTTTGATAACTTTAACTACCTGACGAAATCAATGGACAAATGTTGCAAATTTTTATTTAAAATTTACCAGACCAATTAAAAAGGGACAGCTTCGTTATGAATCTAACGAAACCATCCCCTTATAACATTGGAAATCATAATCATAAACAATCTGCTAATTATTGATTTTCCAATTCTTCTTTGCTGACTAAATTAATTAAAGCGTTTGCGGCTTGCTCCGCATCTGCGCCTTCTGCACTGATGTAGATTTCTGTTCCAGTGCTGATGGCAAGGCTCATAATCCCCATGATGCTTTTGGCATTAACTTTTTTATCATCTTTTTCAACGAAAATTTCAGACGAATATTTATTCGCTTCTTGAACGAAAAGTGCCGCCGGCCGGGCATGAAGTCCCGTTTTCAAACGAACGGTTACCGGGTTTTTGACCATGAAACCTAACCCCCTATTACAAATTCAATTATCACAATATTCACATCATAGTCACTATTATTTATATCATTATAGCATACACTTCATCTAACACACTAGCAAAAGACTTTAGCTACCACGAATTTTTTCCGCAAGCTCATCAATTTTACGTAGTCGGTGATTGACCCCTGATTTACTAACGGTTCCCTTGAGTAACTCACCGACTTCCTTCAGATTCATATCGGGATGTGCCAAACGCACCTCAGCAACCTCTCTGAGCTTGTCGGGCAAATTGTGAAGACCCATTTCCTGCTGAAGCAATTTGATGTTGTCAATCTGCCGAACTGCTGCACCGATGGTCTTATTTAGGTTAGCCGTCTCACAATTGACAATCCGATTCACAGAATTACGCATATCACGCATAATTCTAACGTCCTCGAATTTAAATAACGCTTGGTGGGCTCCAATGATATTCAATAACTCAATAATCTTCTCGCCCTCTTTAATATAGAAAATAAAACCTTTCTTACGTTCGATGCAGCGAGCATTTAAATGAAATTCATTAGCAAGCTCAACCAACGCCTTACAGTGTTCCTCGTACATAGAGGCAATCTCTAAATGATACGATGAGCCCTCAGGATTATTAACAGACCCCCCAGCCATAAACGCGCCCCGAAGGTACGCCCGCTTACAACAGTTTCTCCGGGTAAGGTCACTATTAATCCCCGGTGTAAAAATAAATCCTTCTGACACGATGTGCAGCTTCTCAAGGATTTCTTGAACTCTGGCTGGAATCCGCACGATATACACATTATTCTTCTTCAAACGCATTTTTTTACGGACCAATAATTCCGTATGAATTTGAAAGTGCTTCTTGATTAATGAATATATTCGCCTTGCAATCGCGGCGTTCTCCGTGGAAATGTCCAAGATAACCTTTTTGTTCGATACTGACACCGAACCGTTCATCCGAATGAGAGCGGACAACTCGGCTTGCTCGCAGCAAGGTTCAGCTTCGATCATGGTTAATTCTTTTTTGGTTTGCGCCGCAAACGACAAGGGACTCACCTCTTTCGTAAAATCCAGTTCTGCACTAATTGATAAATGTGTTGGCTTAACTTGTCAGCATCATGTCTTAAATACCGACGGAATAACACCAGTGTATCTGAAATAACTTTATAACCTCGGCTCGTCACCACATCCATGTCAATCTGGACAGGTTTGGCACCCTTTTCTGCATAGAAATCCTGAACTTGAGGTGGAATTTCACCATCATTAACGATGACATAATCAAATAAATGATGCCCTACATGTTCATAAACAGCTTGCAAGTGATCGCTAACCGTATAATCATCTGTCTCACCAGGTTGGGTCATTACATTACATACAAATATTTTGATCGCTTCGGTATTCTCAAGAACGGCTTCTGCCAGCTTCGGTACAAGCAAATTCGGAATAATACTGGTATACAAGCTTCCCGGTCCGATAAGGATCGCATCCGCATCTCGAATCGCTTCCACTGCCTCAGGTAGCGGCTCAACTTCCTGTGGTTCTAAGAAGATCCGTTTGATCTTACCCTGAGCCTCCGGTATCTTCGATTCACCCGTAACAATACTTCCGTCTTCCATCTCTGCATGAAGTATTACCGCTTGACCTGCTGCAGGTAGAACACGTCCGCGAACGGCAAACACGCGGCTAAGCTCGCGAACTGCCGTAACAAAATCACCTGAAATATCCGTAATTGCCGCCAAGATCAGATTACCTAAACTATGTCCCGCCAGACCTGAACCAGCGGCAAAGCGGTAACTCAGCATGTCGGACAATAGCGGCTCAACATCTGCTAGAGCAGTCAATACGTTACGAATATCACCTGGAGGTGGCATGTGCAGCTCATTCCGAAGAATGCCTGAGCTCCCCCCATCATCGGCGACCGTGACGATGGCCGTAATATCAAGCGGTTTCTCTTTCAATCCACGCAGCATGACCGAGAGACCTGTTCCCCCACCCATCACTACAATTCGTGGAACTCTTCCTTCATTCGTCCGATTCATGAATTTATAATTCACCTCTTAGTGCCGGTCTCGATCCGAATCCCTGTGACTTACACGAACCGTCTCCGTTTCGCTTGTTCCCAGCATCCGGCCTAAATATTCGGCAATCGCCACTGAACGGTGCTTTCCACCCGTACAGCCGATGCCAATAATGACCTGGCTTTTACCCTCTTTATGATATTGAGGTAGCAAAAAATGCAGCATATCGAGCAACTTGGTCAAAAACAGCTGCGTCTCCGGCCACTTCATAACATATTCATATACATCATTGTCTTGTCCTGTGTTTGGTCGTAGCTGTTCAATGTAATGAGGGTTAGGCAAAAACCGAACGTCGAATACAAGATCTGCATCGATTGGTATGCCATATTTAAATCCAAAGGATGTAATGTTGACGGATAAAGTGCTGCTCTCTAAATGTGAAAACCTTGAAATAATCTTCTCTTTAAGTTGAGCCGGCTTCATGTTACTAGTATCAATCACTTGGGTAGCGGATATCTTCAGCTCATCCAGCATTTTGCGTTCCAGATTGATACCCTCCAAAGGCATACCTTCCGGTGCAAGTGGATGACGACGGCGGCTCTCCTTATAACGTTGAACGAGAATAGAATCCGACGCGTCAAGAAACAAGATTTCGCAATTAATCGTAAAGTGATCCTTCACGTATCCAAGCGATTCCGACAAAGCTGTGAAAAATTCACGGCCGCGCAAATCGATAACCAACGCTACTTTGGCAATCTTCCCTTTAGATTGTTCAATTAGTTCAGCAAATTTGGGAATTAGCACCGGTGGCAGATTGTCTACGCAAAAAAAGCCAAGGTCTTCCAAGCTTCTTACTGCAAGAGATTTACCTGCGCCTGACATCCCTGTGATAATAATCAGATTAGCAACTGAAGCAACTGAGGTGTCTTCCTTATCCGGCATACATTTCCCTCCCCGCAAAATTCTCCTAATCCTCTATATATTCTTATTAAGAACGGATGAACAGTCCGGCAGCTCCGACCATTCCAGCATCATTACCTAATGTTGCGGGAACAATCTTCAAACCTTCTTGAATCGGTGCAGGAGTAAGCTTCGCAAATACACTACGAATCTCGTCAAATAGGATGTCACCTGCTTTGGAAACCCCACCGCCGATAATAAAGACTTCTGGATTAAGGACAGCCGCTACTGCTGCAAGCGATTTGCCGATATAGAAGGCTGCACGGTTAACAATGCGAATCGCTGCTTCATCGCCTTCTTTGGCTGCATCAAATACGTCCTTCGCCATGATATTCTCTACGAGCGCTAGTGAAGTACGATCCCCGCGTGCTACTGCGTCTTTAGCCATCCGGATAATTCCAGTTGCAGAGGAGACAGTCTCTAAGCAGCCCATTTGGCCACAGCCGCATTGGATCGCTTCCAGATCTGGAACTACGGAGACATGACCAAGTTCTCCGGCAAAACCAGAGAAGCCTTGATATATTTTGCCATTAATAATAATCCCGCCACCAACGCCTGTTCCCAGCGTATAGCAAACACAGTTATCGATGCCTTTACCTGCACCGCCCCAAGCTTCTCCAAGTGCAGCAACGTTAGCATCATTGTCTATTTTGATCGGCTTGCCTAAACGTTCTTCCAGAATTTCACGAATGTGTAAATCCTTCAAACCTACATTCGGCGCAAAAATAATAATCCCTTCGCGTACGTTAGTAAAGCCAGCAACCCCTGCACCGACACCTGCTACTTGCTCCCAATCAAACGGTGATTGTTCCACAATAAGCCGGACATATTTCTCGATATTGTTAACAACCGTATCGGAACCCTTCTCGGTCTCAGTTGGTCCCTCATAGGTATGAAGAAGCTGTCCTTCTTCATTACAGATGCCGACTTTAATCGCCGTTCCGCCTAGATCAACGCCAATGTAGATTTTTTCAGACATTTCACAAGCCACCTTTTTCTCTAATAAAATTGTTTATCCTACGTACCAACTATAAGCGAACCCACCCTTTCGGTCAAGAGACGGCGGTAATCGTAAACCCAGTAATCATAAGGCTTTTGGGGAATGATCTAGATCACAGGAGGACAAAAAAACGCCACCCCGAAACTCGCTAAGACGAGATTCAAGATGGCTATGATGCTGCTTAGGACATAATCCGCTTCTGCCCTTCTAGTGCACGGATCGGGGCAATATTTTGCGTGAACTCCAAAGTTCCCATATATTGGGCTTCAGCATCCCGAATAGCAAAATAACGAATATAGATAAATTTATCACCCATCGCGATCCAGAAATCCTCACTATCCTTTTTACCCGATTTAAAATCAGCTAGTAGTTCATTCACGATATGCACACTTTGCGGTGGATGACAGTTCTGTACCGTCCGTCCGATCACTGCTTTGGTCCGGGCAAATATCCGTTCTTTACCGTGTGAGAAATAACGTACAACATCATGCTCATCAATGAAGGTTAAGTCAATGGGTAGGTGGTTCATTACCGCTTCCAACTGCTTCATAGATAATATGCCCGTGTCGAACTTGACGAAGCCTTGACGCATCTGCTTCGCGTCACCTTGTTCGTCCGATTCTACCACTTCGCCTGATTCCACGCCTACCATTGGAACCCGCTCTGGAATCCATTTCGACTCGGGAGTTGCGAGGCAAAAGCCAATTAGTTCACTCTCTTCCGCAATCTTGACCCACTCATCTTCAGTCAATTTCCCTAGTGCCATTGGTATCAAAATGTTCTCTTCTTTAAAAATCATTTCATTGACTTCTGAAATAATACGGGCTAAATCAATGCTTAAGGTTTCCTTATCCCCATCATAGTTCATTAATTTGCCTTTAACTTCTTTAATCATCGCGCGAATTCCATCATCAACGCCCCACATCACCTTCGTAGGCCCATAAATGCCGTATTTCTCTAAGTAGGGGAACAATAAGTTCTCCTTACGGCTATAATGCTTATCGATATCTAACAAGAGGTTCAAATCATCCAGTAATTTATAAATCATTTCGGTGCTATCTTCTACGCGGAACTTGTCACTATGCAATTGCAGCTTGAAATTAACTAACCGTTCGATTTCACGATTCTCTAGTTTGAACGTATGCACCGGATGCCCGGGTTGATCCTCCGGCTTCGACGAACGATGAATCTCTTCAATTGATCCTTTGAAAATGGCCGTATGCACGGAGCACAACCGCTGCACTTCAGATACCGGTATTCCTTCTTCTTCCATTAAAGCATGCTCCATCGCGGAGATCTCCTCGACAGTTACGTCACCCACAGCTTCCTGAAAACGCGCCTTCACCTCATCAACACTTTTCCCTGCGTGCAGATCCTTCATGATTTCCTTCAGCATCTCTTGACGACGACCTTGCTCTGGTACCAAATACTCGCGATTATTGATCAATTCGCTCATGATGATTCCTCCTCAAAGTTTGATATTTATAAAAAAGAAATTATCCGCTACGTAAACCGTTTGATCTTTCGATCGCTGTTGCAGCCAGATGATCTGATTTCTTACACCCTACAAGGTAATAATTCGGCTGCAAAGGCGAACGCTAGCGCTTCTCCAGATTCAAATGGCTCATTCCGCTCTTCTTTCACGATAATTCATCGTAACCATCTATTCCTCTATCTCATAACCGTTCGCTCGGAATGTCGATTTAATATGTTCAAGTTTAATTTTCTTAAGCTTAGCTCCCTTGGGAATAGTCATGAAACGTCCGGCACTCTGCAGCATGCCAGGCAAGGCTAATTGCTCAAAACCGAGCTCTACCATCATGTCCATGATTTTGGGATCGGCTGAACATAACTCGTATACGGTTTTACGCAAATCGATGCTATTACTCATATGACTCCACCTACATTCCCTTCAAATTCTATTGATAACCTTTCTCACTTAAAAAGTAGCACATGCCGTAGCACGACCTTGTGATTGCAATCACAAATTGCAGAATGTTTACAGTAAGTAGTTTATTTTTAATAGTAAATTTGCCACAATAGATACATTAGGAGGAATACGCTCAATGAATAATACAACGAATATACATTTGCTATATATAGAAGACGATCCTGAAATCGGTGACTGGGTCTGCCGGAATCTACAAGAGCGAGGTTACGTAGTAACATGGCTCACGAGTGGCGATCGTGCTCTGGAGGAAGCTACCTCCTGCCAATTGGTCATCTTAGATGTCATGCTCCCCGGACTCGATGGATTTACGGTTGGGCAACGTCTTAAGAAACAATCCCCTCTGCTCCCCGTGCTAATGTTATCTGCTCGGAGTTCGATTGATGATAAGTTGCAGGGGCTTCAGTTTGCTGATGACTATTTGACCAAACCTTTTCACCCTGATGAATTGGTCGCACGTATTGAGGTGCTATTAAGAAGAACAGGATCTCCATCACCTGAGCCGCTCAAAATCAAGCATCTGCTCTTTCATGAGAAGGAGAATATAATTGTGAATCAAGATACTGGAGAAGAAATTGTCTTAACCGGTAAACAATTTTATATTTTTAGCTATTTATTACGCCACATGGGGCAAATCATGACGAAAGAGCAAATCTATGAGGCGGTATGGGGAGAGTCTTATCTGGATGGAGACAAAACCTTAATGGTGCATATTCGTCATTTACGGGAAAAAATTGAACGCGATCCGGCCGTTCCCGAGATTATCGAGACGATACGTGGGATCGGTTATAGGGTGAGGTCATGAAACTAAAACCAAGAAAGAAATTGCGCAGCTCGTTACTGACCAGGTTTATCCTGATTATTGCTGCGGCACTCCTATTTATACCTGTCCTTATTCCGTTCAGCCTTCTGGCTTCTTGGGGTATCAACCGTATACTTTATCCCCCTATCCCAATCGTGGAGAATAGAATCTATCAATCCTCGGCAAAGCTTGAAACTATATGGCACAATGAAGCCCTGGCACTCGCTACTTCAACACCGGAAGATATAAACAAACGACTAGAAGAGTTGAAACAAAAATATCCCGACGCTTCTCTCTTCTGGGTCGATTCGGAAGGGACAACTCGCCTTCAATTACCTAAGCAAGCAGCGTTACCTACGAATTGGTCCATTGAAGACACCATTGCTTTCATGAAGCAAAGGGTCAACTCCGATCCATTAACCATTGTTGCCTTTATCGGTGATCATCAAGAAACAAAAAAAGGATTCATGGTATTTGAGTTACCACGTAAGTTTTTGAAACAAACCGTAGCAAGTCAGCCTAGCGATGTTCGTATTTATATAGGTTTATTCTCATTAATGCTGATATCCTTCATTCTCTTATCCTACCTCTTCTTCCGCGATATCCGACGGCGTTTACTAAGGCTCGAAGCAGCCATGACCTATACGGGGGAGAATGGCGTTCCTACCCCTATCCAAGAGGGCAGACCGGACGAGATCGGTCGCTTGGAGACGGCATTTAACCATATGGTTGACGATTTGAATGGTAGCCGAATGCGGGAGCATGAGGAAGAAGAACTTCGTAAAAGCCTCATCAGCAATCTTTCTCATGATTTACGGACTCCGTTAACGGTTCTAGCCAGTCATCTCTATTCCATCTCCAAAGAACCATTATCAGAGCAGGGACAAAAATCACTTTCCCTCATGGAGTCTAAGATCGGGGATCTTGACGGACTCATCGATCACTTGTTGTCCTATAATTTACTCTCCAGTGGTCGATATGCCCTATCTCTAAAGAGACAAGACATACTGCGAATCGTACGTGAGAGTGCGGCTGCTTGGTATCCCGTCTGGGAAAAGTCAGGTATTGAAGCCGATATTGAGCTCCCCGATGACGAACCCCTACATTGGAATGTGGACGAACCGGGACTTCGCCGCGTGCTCGATAACTTATTCCAGAACCTCGTGCGTCACGCTAGCACGGGTGGTTATGTAGGAATTTCCGTAAAGAAATGGCAAGGAAGAACAGCACTGGTCATCTCTGATCACGGCCCAGGTATGGGTTCAAGTTCTCCCGCCAAAGGTGCCGGGCTGGGGCTACCCATTGTTGACTTGTTGCTGCGCGAAATGGGGCTCGTTCGAGATACGGAATCATCAAGTGAGGGGACTTCGATCTATATATATCCGGTTGAGTTCTAGTGATTACTAAACACATTTGGTTATTGTTCTCTTATGTGAGGGAAAAACTCCCGTTAATTTAGTGAGAAATTCTACTTTCCCCCACTTTAGCTGGATTTCCTCCATCTATTTCTATCATATCTCATTCTACCTCTTCCTATCGGCGAGATTAACAGGAGAAATTCCTGTTAAGTCCCCCTTAGCGTTAAACAGGACGGACTTAACTGGAGGAATTCCTGCTAATTCCTGTTGTCTGCACTAAAGCCCTGATTCTCTACAGTCTACAGCTGTAGGAATCAGGGCTTTTTTCATTTTTTTTAAACTAAATTTAAACTTGGCTGACCCTTACTTTTAAACTTAGGACGATATGATGCATATCGAGGTGATAAATTGTGAGTGAAATGATCATTCAAACAAAGAATTTGACTAAAAAATACCGTGGACGCGCCGCTGTAAACGGCTTAAATCTTGAAATCGCTAAAGGTGATATCTATGGGTTCCTCGGACCTAACGGAGCAGGTAAAACGACCACCATCCGCATGCTGCTTGGTCTGATTCAGCCTACAGAAGGAACGATTCGAGTATTCGGCCAGGATCTACGTAAAGACAAATTAGATATTCTACGCCGGATTGGGTCACTGGTGGAGTACCCTTCCTACTATGGCCACTTGAACGCAATTGACAATCTTGAAGCGATTCGCCGAATCTTAGGTGTACCAAAATCGCGTATTGATGAAGTGCTCGATATCGTTTCCTTAAGTAAGGAAGCACATCGTCCGGTCAAAGGATACTCCCTTGGCATGAAACAACGGTTAGGCATTGCGGCCTCTCTGCTGGGTAATCCCGAGCTACTTATACTAGACGAACCGACGAACGGCCTGGACCCGTCGGGTATTCAAGAAATTCGCGAGCTCATTAAGAGTCTACCAGGACAACACGGTATTACAGTGTTAATATCCAGCCACTTGTTAGGAGAAATAGAACAAATGGCTAATACGGTCGGCATTATTTCTCAAGGGGAAATGGTCTTCCAGAATACTATTCAGAACCTGTTGCTCCAGTCTATTCACGATATGGAGCTGGTCGTCACGGAACCTGAGTCAGCCCTATGGTTAGCTCGCGACCTAGGAGCAGTCGGAACGCTGCAAGGAGGAACTCTAACCTTCCCTGGAATGCAAGATCCGCAGGTTGCTCTTCTGGTTAAACGACTGGTAGAAAACGGACATGAAATCTATCGTGTCGAGCAAAAGAAAAAATCACTAGAAAATATATTCATGCAGGTGATCGGGGAGGGAGGAGTCCAATGATGATTCGCTCATTATCAGCGGACTTCCTGAAGATTCGTAAGAAAGGGATTTGGTTCCTAGTCTTTCTAGCTCCCATCGGCATTATCGCTATGCAGGCGCTCAATTTCGGACTCCGCTTCGATTATATGAAGCAACAATATGCCGATGATCTGTGGGGAGGTTTAATCACTAATATTTCATTTTTCGTCCCCATTTCCCTGTATCTCGGCTGTACACTCATCGCTTCATTAGTAGCCAATGTCGAGCATCAAATGAGCTCTTGGAAACAATTACTCGCCCTGCCGATTTCACGAACCGCCGTCTTCAGCGCAAAATTCACGCTATGCGTTATTCTATTATCCGTTTCTTGCATCCTACTGTCGCTTGCAACGATAATACTCGGATTGGCTTTTGGCTTTGGGTTTTCTTTTCCGCTAATCGCCGATACGATCAAACTGGGTTTCTTCCCTTTTTTCGCGGCGCTACCAATGCTAGCTCTTCAGCTCTGGCTCTCGCTGAGCTTCCGAAATCAGGCCTTGCCAGTTTCATTAGGGGTGACTGCTGCACTTGTCTCCCCATTCGCTGGGACTTTGTCAGAATGGTTCCCGCTCAATTGGCCGGCGATGGGATATGCAGGTCCTAATAACGCATGGTTTATTTCTGCTGGGCTTTGTCTTGGATTCATCATTATGTTCATCGGATTGGTTCACTTCAATCGAAAGGATGTGGATTAAAATGAGGACTTTTCTAAGAGTACTATCTGCTGAATCACTGAAAATGTCCAAGTCACATCTTTGGCTCGTGACTATCGCCAGCCCCCTGATCGCCATGTTGATTGGACTTCTTGAGAGAGCCCCCGAAGGGATAGATCCTTGGCCAATTCTGGTCTCTAGTATGTCATTGATCCATGGCATGCTGTTCTTGCCAATTATGGCTGGTTTGTTCTCCGCATTCATTTGCCGATATGAACATACGGGTGGGGGTTGGAAGCAACTCCTCGTTCTCCCCGTCTCGCGTACCGCCGTTTATTTAGCCAAATTCACCGTTGTTATGGCTTTATTAGCGCTATGCCAATTGATCTTTCTGATCTGCATGTTATTCGTTAGCTGGTCCTTAGCGTTTTCATATCCGATACCTTGGAGCATGATCTCCATTAGTGTCATTGGAGGCTGGATCGCCTGTATGCCGCTTGCAGCACTTCAACTTGGGGTTTCACTCGGTTGGGCTAGTTTCGCGGCCCCGTTAGCACTCAATGTTTCGCTAACTATTCCCAATATGCTAATCCTCAACTCAGATAAAATCGGTCCGTTCTATCCCTGGGCGCAACCCCTTCTGGCAATGATCCCTCATGGAGAGATGGATTTTGGCGCCTTCAATCTTCCATTTCAAAGTCTGATCATTACGATACTCGGCAGCTTTGTACTGTTCCTTGCCGCTGGGATCATGTACTTCCGTCGCAAAGAGATATAGACCCTATATAATTGGAAAAGGGGAGAGCATTCCATAATGGATGTTCTCCCCTATTTCACCTGACCTATGGACAAGCTAACCTTATAATTTCCAAACTGCAGCAAACCGTCTAGAAGTTCGTTTAACCGGGCCAGAGTGTCCACTCGGACTGACATCCAGTAGCACCCTTCGCCACTTACACGATGTACTTCTGTCACACTATCTTTGTCGGTAATATAATCCTGAAAAGATTGATGAGCCAAGCCTGACTTCATGAATACCGTCACAAAAGCACGAACCACCAAACCAAGACGCTCAGGATTCCAACGAAGTGTATATCCCTCAATTATACCAAGGTCTTCCAGTTTACGTACACGTGCCCCCACTGCTTGCCCCGTCATGTGAACCATTTGCCCAATCTCTTTATACGAAAGATTTGCATCCTCCAGCAATAGCTGAAGAATAGCCAGATCGGTCTCGTCAATCATAGGATGATTCATCATTTCACCAACATTCCTTTCATAACGCAAGCAAATTGCGGTTTATCTTTTCATCGGATCGTATGAGTCGTTTTACTATTCTTATATAATTGTAGCATATCGTTTGTATATGAATAGGAGTGTGGATCCATTGAAACTTCAACTCGTAAGACATGCTACCCTTTGGCTCAATTACGGAGGATTACAGTTTCTGATTGACCCGATGCTTGGAGAAGCAGGAGCATACCCTCCCATTACTAACTCGGCAAATGACAAACGGAATCCACTGGTTCCACTTCCATTATCCGTGGATCATTGGCTGAATCCGGACGCTGTAATCGTAACTCATCTGCATAACGACCATTGGGATCCCGAAGCAGTCGAGAAATTACCCAAATCAACCCCCATCCTGTGCCAGCTTGGAGATGATTCCGTGTTCCATTCTGCTGGATTTGAACAGGTCATTCCTATCGTCGATCAATTGAATAGACTAGGTGTTATTTTGACTCGAACTGGAGGTCGACATGGGGAGGGCGAGATCGGACAACTCATGGGAAATGTCTCGGGATTTATTCTTCAAGCAGATGGAGAGCCTACGCTGTACATTGCTGGGGATACAATTTGGTGCCCAGAAGTTCGCAGTGCTGTTGATACCTATCATCCTGACATGACGATCGTTAACGCTGGAGGTGCAAGATTCACGGTTGGTGACCCTATTACAATGGATGATCATGATGTAGTATCCTTATGTCGTTACGCACCGGACACAAATGTTATCGCCGTACACATGGATGCCATCAATCACTGCCTTGTCACACGTTCTGATTTGCTTCGTCGTCTTGAACTAGAGAAGCTGACACATCAGGTCTTAATTCCTGAAGACGGACAGTGGATAGAATGAATCAAAAAATCCTTCATCATCTATATGTACTTCAAAAAGAAGCATATAAGTGATGAAGGATTAATAATACCGCTGCTTAAGTGGTCAGTCTGTATGAGAGATTAAGCAGGGGGAGAGGCATTTAGAGATCGATTGAACCTTACGCAAAAGGGACCGCAGCTAGAAATATACATTCACTTGGGCAGCTGTCCATGGCCTCCTCTAGTTCATCAATTAAATCATCAGCAATACTAGTGATCCCACGATTACTATCCCCTTCGTAAATCACTTCAGCCAGCATGTCATAATCTAGATCAAAGATGTCCGGGGCTACAGAAATACAGGAACCGCACGAAGTACAATCCTCTTTTTTCACAACTACATATTTCCCCATTACAAGTCCATCTCCTTAATATAATTTATGAACAGCACCATTATAAAATTGAGATTTACTATAAGTATGTGACTTAATGTATATTTTAGGAAATAACTCAAAAAATTATCGAAATAAAAAAATGACAATTGTCACCTTCATTTCATGACAGTCCTTACTAACTACATACCTTCTATTGATATATTCTTGAAACAGAGCAAGAAACGTTATTTATAACTGGAGGCGAACCTTCTATGGAAGTCGTTGTGGAAATGAAGCAAATCAGCAAATCCTTCAAGGAAAAAAAGGCTGTCGACAATATCAGTTTTAATATTCAAAAAGGTTCTATCGTAGCAATCCTAGGCCCAAACGGCGCAGGAAAAACTACGACCCTATCCATGATGCTAGGCATGCTGGAGCCAACCCAAGGAGACGTAAAGATATTTGGGCGACACCCCAAGGATATCGCAGTACGTGAGAAGATTGGCGCTATGCTACAGCAGGTTAGTGTCATTGACCGCCTAAAGGTACGTGAAGTTCTCGAACTGTTTCGCAGTTATTATCCGCACCCTATGGAAATGGAATATCTGATCAACCTAACCGGCCTAACTCCAAGCGATTTGAATCGATATGCCGAGAAGCTATCTGGTGGACAGAAGCGTTGTTTAAGCTTTGCACTCGCATTAGCAGGTAATCCTGACTTAATATTTTTTGATGAGCCTACGGTAGGCTTAGACACCACAGCACGACGTAGATTCTGGGATAGCATCCGCCAATTATCCAATCAAGGTAAAACCGTTGTATTCACAACTCACTATCTGCAAGAAGCCGACGATGCGGCTGACCGTATCCTTCTCATCAGTCGTGGTACCCTCGTCGCTGACGGAACACCTGAAGAGATCAAAGCTCGAATTGTGAAGCGGTCCCTTTCATTTCTGTCTGATCAGGATAGTCCTGAATTTAGACGGCAGCTACAGGCTCTACCTGATATATCAGAGTGCTACGATAAGGACGGTAGAATTCATGTAACGACTGACGATACGGATTCAGCGCTAGCTGCTATTTTTATTGGAAGATTACCTGTACGTGATGTACGAATTGATCAAGGACGTCTTGATGAAGCTTTTGAGCAATTGACCCAGAATCAAGAGGAGGCCGTTTAACTATGAATAAGACCGTGATGCAATGTAAAGCTGAGCTACTAAGGATATTTCGAAATCCTTATTACGTCTTCTGGTCTCTGCTGATGCCCATATTGTTCTACTTTATTTTCACCCGTATCGTAAACACAGGAAACGGTGACCCCAAACTGTGGCAAGCACACTACCTCATGTCGATGACAACGTTCAGTGTCATGGGTTCATCCATTATGACGCTTGGAATAAGGCTTGTTCAGGAACGTACAGAAGGCTGGGCTACCTTTATGCGGATTACCCCATTGCCGGGACGCATTTATTTTCTAGGTAAAATGTTCGGTCAAACGATGATGCATATTTTCTCGATTATTCTAATATTTCTTGCTGGTTACTTAATGAACGGAGTCTCATTGTCAGCTTATCAATGGATTACCTGTGGTCTATGGATTCTTATCGGCTCCCTTCCCTTCCTCGCCATCGGTACACTCATTGGTGCGATGAAACGGGTGGATACCGCCAGTGGTGTCAGCAACGCAGTCTATATGGTATTGGCAGTAGCGGGAGGTATGTGGATGCCTATTGAGGTATTACCAAAACTCATGCAGCATATTAGCACATGGCTTCCATCCTACAATTACGGAAATGGAGCATGGCAGATCGTCCGTGGGCAATCCCCAGAGTGGAGCAACGTCATTATTTCACTGGGCTACCTTGTTATTTTTATGATATTATCCACGTATATCCGAAAAAAACAGGAAGCGGTGTAATATGAAATGACACGCGAGAAGTTTCGCCTTTTCCCTAGCAAGCTAGGATTCTATCCTTTCATTTGGTTAGTGTATATCGCCCTCCCCATTTTCAATATCCGTAACGAAACCGGGGTTAAGCTCATTCTTGGATACGCACTCATCGCATTATTCGTAGTAAGTTATCGGCAATTGTACTGGGCTACTACTACTTTTTCTATATGGCTGGGCATTCAGATGTCGATTATCGTCATCATGTCCGTGTTCTACAACCCATTTAATCTGTACATGGGATTCTTCACGGCTAATTTTATCGGATATTATACGGACCGACGTAAATTTAATATGGCTATGGTTATATTCGCTGCCGTAGAGCTTGTGCCGCTGATATTAACAAGGGACCAATTGGATGGTACCGGTATTCTGTTCATGCTCCCCTTCTTTATTATCATGATGATATCACCCTTTGGTATTCGCTCAATGAATCGTCGGCAGAATCTAGAGAGAGAATTGGATCAAGCAAATGAACAGATCAAGGAATTAGTCAAACGAGAGGAACGGATGCGGATTGCCCGGGATCTGCATGATACACTAGGCCATACTTTATCTCTGATCACTTTAAAAAGTCAGCTGGTGGAGAAGCTCGCTCTGAAGGATCCACATCGCGCTCAATTTGAAGCAGCGGAAATTCAGCGAACGTCTAGGGCAGCGTTACGCCAAGTCCGTGAGTTAGTATCCGACATGCGCGCGATTACCGTGGCGGAAGAACTAGCAGGAGCTGGGGAAATACTCAAATCGGCGAATATCGCTCTAGAAATAGAAGGAGATGCACATTTAGAGGGTGTATCCGACCTAACCCAGAATATTCTAAGCTTATGTATCAAAGAAGCCATGACTAATATTGTGAAGCATAGCCAGGCCGAGAACTGCGTGATTCGAATCGGAGTCACCGAAGCTAAGGTGAGCGTTAATATTGAGGACGATGGAATTGGATTACATTCCAGGGAATCAGGTGATTCTCTCCATGGCAATGGACTCAAAGGCATGGCTGAACGACTCTCTCTTATTGAAGGCACCTTAAATCTATCACCTGGTACAAAAAAAGGAACCAGGCTCCTTGTCACAGTTCCACTCATCGTGAAAGACCGAAAGGAGGGTGAACCCGCATGATTCGAATCGTCATCGCTGAAGACCAGCGTATGCTACGAGGGGCGCTTGCTTCCCTACTGGATCTGGAAGATGACATTGAAGTCATCGGCCAAGCCGGAGATGGAGCAGAGGCTCTCGCACTAATCGAACGAATTCAACCAGATGTTTGTCTAATGGATATCGAAATGCCCCTAAAGAGCGGGTTAGACGTAGCCGAAATTTTAAAAGAACAATCATCTCCTTGCCGAATTATCATTCTGACGACATTTGCTCGTCCCGGATATTTCGAGCGCGCAGTCAAAACGGGAGTTCATGGTTACCTCCTCAAAGACGAATCCAGCGATAAGCTGGCGGAATCCATCCGTCGTGTCATGGCTGGTCACAGGGAAATATCTCCCGAGCTTATTTTCGGCAGCATCAAAGAGAACAATCCGCTGAGTGATCGAGAGCGGGAAATTCTAAAGCTTGCCGCAGAAGGTCTGACCGCCAACCAAATCGCCAGCTCGATGCACCTTTCTTACGGAACCGTACGCAATTATATTTCTGAGATCATGAATAAGCTGGATGTCAAAAGCCGGATTGAGGCTGTCCGTCTAGCCGAGGAAAAAGGCTGGATGTAGCAGCTTAATTAGTCTTTAATAGACATAAAGGCTGTCCCTTAGGTCATCTACAAAAACCTAGGTGGGACAGCCTTCTTCGTTTTAAACAAACCCTATAACCCGTTAGAGCTACAGATTCTCACTCCAATCATGAACCATACTACCTTCCATGAACTTCTCACAGTCCATCGCAGCCATACATCCTGAACCTGCTGCAGTAATCGCCTGACGATAACGTGTGTCTTGCACATCACCACAAGCGAACACCCCCGATACATTCGTCTCACTCGTCCCTGGTTTGACTACAATATAGCCATGGTCATCTATCTTAATCTGACCACCTAGAAACTTCGTATTAGGAGTATGTCCAATGGCTACAAAGACACCGTCCGCCTCCACCAATTCTTCCTGATTACTTACATTATTACGGACCTTGAGGCCGATAACAGCACCATTATCATCCGTGACTACTTCCAGCGGTGTACGTCCAAGCGCCCACTTCACTTTCTCATTGCTCTTGACGCGGTCTTGCATGATCTTAGAAGCACGGAGTTCTTCACGCCGATGCACCAACGTTACAGTGGACGCAAAGCGCGTTAAGAAGCTTGCTTCTTCCATCGCGGAATCACCACCACCAACTACGATGATCTTCTTCCCCCGGAAGAAAAATCCGTCACAGGTTGCGCACGTACTCACGCCACGTCCAACATTCTCCTGTTCGCCTGGAATATCTAGATATTTTGCCGATGCCCCTGTTGACAGAATAACCGTCTCTGCCTGCAGTTCATCGCCACCATCAACCTTCACTTTGAAAGGTCGTTTAGAGAAATCGACTTCCTCCACCCATCCGCTCCTAAATTCTGCACCAAAGCGTTCGGCTTGTTTACGCATGTTCTCCATGAGTTCCGGACCCATAATCCCCTGCGGAAAACCAGGAAAGTTCTCTACCTCGGTGGTCGTAGTTAACTGTCCCCCAGGCTGTATACCCTCAATAATGATCGGCTTCAAATTAGCCCTTGCTAAATAAATGGCGGCCGTTAACCCGGCTGGACCCGTTCCAATAACAATAGACTTGTACATGACTTTTAACCTCCCGGTTCCTGCTATCGTAAGAGTTAAGGCAACTACCCTTAAAGTATGTGTTCAAAAGATGACCTTTTGAACTACCTCTTATATAACAAGTTTTTCCCAAGGAGGCCGTTCTTTACCCCTAATATGTGAAGTTAGCGAGTGCTATGTTTACCAAATAGTCAAAACTACTGAACCGACGGGAAAACAGATTGTATTTTCTCCTTAATCCCGCACACCTCATCCACTCGACCAACATACCTACGGACAGTAGAAGCCGAAATACCATACCGACTCGCCACCTCATCATATGAGATGGAAAGGTGGTGTATTTTGGCCGTCAAATATTCAAGTGCCGCTGCCCAACCTTCAATATGATTGATCGCGGGAGTATCTGGATATAACCGAGTCAAGAAATCGACCCACAACGTTTCGAGATCATATTGCTGCTGAAGATCGAAATTGTTACTCATATTCGTCAATACCAAATCCACAACAGACTGCCATTCGCTCTTCCATACTGGCAGCTTGGTCGATACCTTACTTGGATCTACCATAGTAGTCGAGCCTTCCGATGTTACTGCGATCTGCTTGGTGACGCCCATATTACGAAGAACAAAGAGTGCCATATCCTTCAAATACTCATCCTCATCCGGCTCGAGCAGAAATGCTTGTAACGCTTCCTCTACTTCCCTATCGGCAATTCGGCCGAAGGCTTGAATTACTTGTAGCTTCGTCTTTTGATCGCCATGGCGAAGTGCCCAGAAGAACGAGGAACGGATCAACGGGTTCTTTCCCAAATCATTTGGAAGCCATTCCTTCGACTCCTCCCATAGACGGAACTGCTCCTCATAGGGAAGGTGGTAGTTATAGCTTATAGGCAATGCCTGCTCTCCAGCATGAATTCCCTCAATTCGGCTCAAATAGAATATAGGAATTACAGAATCAGGATCAAGCTTCTTCACCTGGGTCCATAATGTTGTAGCTTCCTTATAACGACCCAAATTATACGCAGCTACTGCAGCATAATGATAAAGACAAGGATCAAAATTAACTTCCTCATCTTGAAGCAATCTTTTGAAATGGCCGTAGGCTGCTTCATGCTCTCCCAAGATCCCCATCGTAGTTGCTAGTTTAAATACGTGCTCCTGATGGAACGGAACTACCTTGCGGAGACGTCCAGCAAGCTCTAGCAGCAACTCTTCTTGTCCTTCGTATTGATAGAATATCGCTAGATTACATAGCGCATGCAAATTACCAGGTTCCTGTTCCAGCACGCCATGAATCGTATCCTTCGATTTAGCAAACCGTCCAAGATAATAATATCCCAGTGCCAAATTATTACGAGCAGCCAAGAAATCAGGATGCTTCTCCGTAACGCCCTCTAACAATTTAACTGCTTGGATGAACTTACCTTCCTCTAGCAATTCTCTTGCCTGATCATGCTCCACAATGCCTTCTCTTGATTTAATGCTCTTCAGCTTGGTTGGTCGATTCAACTCAAACTGCAGCAAATCCATCATTTCTTCCGCTTCTCCGAGGAATTGCCCATTTGGGTCTTCCTCTAAATACTTCACCAGCGCTTCTTCCGCCTCTTCAAACATATCCATATTCGCATAATTGTTCGCCATATAGAAATAGCACTCCGTCATCGACGGATCGATATCCTTCAGAACAACGGATAGTGCGGCATTTGAAGCCGCATAATCTCCCATTTCCGACAAGATCCCCGCCATATTACAATGATTAACCGGATTTTCAGGTTCATATTCTACTGCTTTGCGAAAATACTTCAATGCCTTGTCATAGTGATAGCGGTCTAATGAAGAGACGGCTCTCTGGAAGAAAAAGCCTGCATCCATAGAGATGGGCACTACATTAGAGCCCGAGCTCTCAGCCGGCTGATTTTTCTCTTTCATACAAGGCACCTCCTTCATATACTCTAAATCCTTAGTCCTATATATCCCTCCAAACAGTATACCATAGTGAAAGCACTCCTCCCATCCTGTAGACAAGTGGTTATTAACGGAACATCCGACAATACTTAACTAAATGCGATCTTATATGACTTAAAACAATATAACGCTATTTATTTCGAGCTTTGGGAGCGTAATTAGTCCAACTCCTGTTAAGTATGTTGCGTATAAATACACCTCTTTCCCATAAAATCACACATCAGATTGTAAGCGCTATTATTCTAAGATGATAGGGAAGTCCAAATAACAAAGGAGGTCTCGAGTATGAAACGATTCAGGCCAATATTCGCGAGCCTGATGTCCCTACTACTCATCTTGTCAGTCATCCCCTCGTATTCAGCTCAAGCAGCATCTGGAGGAACTGGTGCGACAAAGATTCCTTCAGGAACCGTAACCATCATGAACAAATGGAAGGGAAACTATCTGTACGAAGCCTCGAACGCGACGGTCAGGTACGGTATGACGAATCCGCAGGACGAGTCAGCGCATTGGGCTGTTGATACTGCAAATGGATTGTCACGCATTCGAAATGTCAAAACAGGTAATTACATTACAATTTCCAATACCCCTCAGCGTAATAATGCGTTGACGACAACAGCATCCGGTGACTCCATCGATACACAGTGGATCATCGACCTATCCAATCGGGACGGCTTCATGGTGATTCGCAGCGCAACAGCACCGCAAGGGAATCTAGTCATTCATGAAGAGGATCAACTTGGATTCGCCGAAGCTAGCTCGGATATCAACATCACCTTCGAGAGTCCGCAGTGGGCATTTAGTTCAGTTGATGCTCCTTCTCCGGTACGGATTCAAAGCAATATGAAACCTAATGAGTTCATCTATGAAGATGAAGAAACAGGTGATGTGAAACATGGTGAAATAAAAGAAGGTGATTTGTATTCACAATGGTATATTGATAGTGAAGAAGGTAGCAATCAAATTACCATACGTAACGCAGGAACGGGCAATCTCATTAAGCAGAATACTGAAGAGTTGTCCTGGGCAGGAATATCTACCACAAAAAAACCATCTGATATTCCCAACGCAACTCATTGGTTACAACTACCTGCAACAAATAAGCCAGGTTATGTCGTATTCGAAAGTGTTGCTCAACCCGGCAACTATATTCATCCACAAGAACCAAGTGACCAAGTTCTTCGCTCGAATAACTGGGCAGGTGGACCAGATGGAATAAATGCACTGTGGAAAATTGTTCCCACTTCAAAGTTACCGTCCGTTCGGATTGGTGCTTATACAGATAACAATGTAGCCACCGACTTCCTCTATGAAGATAATGGCAGTATAAAGCATGGATCCATCGATACAGACAATAATCCTTACTTCTCTTGGGTCGTGGAAGACTATGATCTAAGTAAACGCATCCGGAATCTAGGCAGTAATAATTATCTCATGATAGATGGGAGCAATTTGCTTGCCCAACCAGTCAGTGCTACGGAAGCAACGTATCAGTGGTCTTTCACAGAGTCCGACAGCTACGATGATTATAAGACCATTCAGAACGTAGGCAACCCTAATCTGTATATTACAATAGGTGGTGGAGATTCCACCACGGTGTCGGCGGATGCCAGTAGTCTAGAGGCACAGTGGGAGTTGGTTGACCCTTCGACACCAACAGATGGATCCGATCATTACATTCGGATTCAGAATGTCTGGCAGCCCTTTTATTTATATGAGAATCAGGACGGGACGCTGAAATACGGAAATATCCGTCAGGATGATCAGCGCGATCAATGGCTTGTAGTGAAATATAATGGTCGCAAACTGTTCAAAAACCGTGAAACCGGCCACTATATGAACATAGCCGATATGCCTGATGGCCATATTCAAGCGACTGAGCTTGCCGATCTATCAAACGTGGATAATACGTATATCTGGAGTGGAAAAAACCTAGGTGCAAGCACATACGTCATAAGCAATTTAACGGATAAAGTGCCAGGGCAACCCTTTACCAAGTTTATGTCCCTGCAAAACCTAACCAAATATGCTGAATACAGCGTAATTAATCCATCTTGGGGCAGCCCACAGTGGAGGTTTATACTTGTAAAAGAAAACAAACCGCAGTTTTATCATTTCAAGCTTAAAGGAACGGATCAATACCTTAATGATGATCACAGCACGGATACTATAAGTACTGCAACTTACGGACCGCTGGATGGTGACTTTTCCACTTGGTTCCTCAAGGAGAACGCTAGCGGGCAACTGATCATGAAGAACCAAGGCAGCGGTAGAACGCTATCGATGGAGAATATCGCAGGTAAAGAAACCGAAGAAGAACCTGCATTAGCTGTTGAAACACGGACTGAAGTGTATGATTCTTGGGCCAGTATCAAATGGCTGCTTGAGAATCGACCTGAAACTGGAGAGGTTAATATCAAGAGTGGGTGGACAAATGCCCATTATCTATATGCTACACATGATGATCAGAACAGACCTGTCTTTAAAGTAAGTAAGGCAAGCGGAGCTGCCGATCGCACAGAATCTATCTTCGTACCAGAAACGGTACAAATCGCACCACAACCTATTCCACAGACACCGGTTCGGATTAAGAGTGTAATGGGCTCATCCTATCTCTATGAGAATAGTAGCGGAGTCGTATTGTATGGTGATCTTGCGGAGAACAATGGATATGCTCATTGGCTCATATCAATAGGGTCCGATGGTAAGCAGTTGATCCAGAATCGAGCCACTGGACACTATTTAACATTAACTGAGGACTATACCTTCTTAGAGAGTAAGGATGCAACTCCAGCTGATAGCGGTGCCTCTTCTTGGTCAGTCCAACGGGCACCAGACGGAGAACGTGTAACTGTTCGTAGTAATTATGCTGGTTATGACGATGAATTCATTAACATTGAAAATAATACTGGTTATGCAGAACGTGGTTTATTACTGGATTCATCAAGTTCAGTACAATGGGAGCTTCAAGCTGCTCCGGCGCAATTCACAACACCAAACATGCAAGAGTATCGGAATTTGAATACGACGACTCCAGTTCAAGATGATACCAATATGGTCGTTATATCTGTTCCAGGTACACAAGGCAAAGTGATAGCAGAAAGTGGCGGAAAGATTGTATTAGCCGATGCAAATCAGAGCAATATTTACTCCAAATGGTTACTACAAGATTTCAACGGACGTTATCTGCTCAAAAATACTTCATCCAATCATTACTTGTCCTTAAATGACAAGCTCGAGCCAATAGTCTCCAGTTCCACGGGGGATTTAAGCTCTCAATGGACGCTGGAAGATAAATTGGGGTATCGTACACTGTCCAATGCCAAAAGAGCGAATGGTTTATTGCTGCATACAGCAGCCGGAATCAGCTTCGCGGAGTCTGCTTCCCTTGAGGAAGCTAAATGGAGCTTCCAACCCGTAGCCTCGGATGTTACCTATCCTGCAAAGGATGCATTTAAGAGTGATACGGTCATCCATTTCGCAGTGAATGCAGAAACTGAAGGTAAGTTTACAGGGCAAATTCGTTATAGAAATGGAGCGAATACAGAGCAAAAGCTGCAGCTTTCTGTAAATGGATACGCTCAACAAGAACTTGTTATTAAAGGCTCATCCGGCTGGAGTACAGCCGAAGTAACGCTGAATCTTCGAGCAGGCATGAACTCGGTTTCGCTAAGCGGAACAAGCGAAGCTATCGCTAAAGTTGAAGTTGACGGCCTAACTGTAAAGAACAGCGTGAATAAGGCTTACCGGGGAGCAACAGTGCCTTATATCAGCTATGAAGCAGAAGACATGAAGACAAACGGAACGCTAATTGGCCCATCCCGTAAATATCGCAGCATCGCTTCTGAGGCTTCTGGCCGCAAGGCTGTAAGCTTGGACAACAGCGGTGACTACGTGGAATTTACGCTGGCTAAACCAGCTAACTCTCTCGTACTTCGGTACTCGATACCGGATAGTAAGGATGGACTAGGTGCTGATGAGACCTTATCCCTCTATATCGATGGAGTCTTTAAGCAATCGCTGAACTTAACATCGAAATATGCATGGGAATACGGAAGCTATCCATGGTCCAACGACCCGCGTCAAGGTAGCGGACATCGCTTCTTTGATGAAATACATGCATTGATCGGTGACGTTCCACAAGGAGCAACGATTCAGTTGAAGAAGGACTCAGGTAATCAGGCAGAATCCTATGTCATCGATTTGGTTGATATGGAGCAAGTCGCACCTGCTAATCAACAACCTGAAGGTTTCGTCTCCGTGACCGATTTCGGAGCAGTAGCTAATGATGGTATGGATGATACCGAAGCATTCAATAAAGCCTTAGAAGCTGCCAATAATCAGGGCACAGGAGTATGGTTCCCGGCAGGAACCTTCGACTTTGGCGATGATTTGCTGGATTTGGACTCGGCAATCATCCGTGGTGCTGGAATGTGGTATACAACACTTAACGGCGCCAAATTCTTTGGTCATGGTGGCCGGATCGAAGTATATGACCTACTGATTGACGGAGGTATTAATGAACGGGACGATGAGGCGTTCACCAATGCTTTCCACGGAGCATTCGGGCCAGAGTCGGTCATTCAACAAGTATGGATCGAGCACACCAAAGCAGGTCTGTGGCTGACTCAACCAATTGGCGAGAAAGCACGTACCAACGGACTATATATGATGGGACTACGTATCCGTAATTTGATGGCTGATGGAATTAACTTTGCCGTTGGGACACATGACAGCATGATGGAGCAAAGTGATATTAGATACCCAGGCGATGATGGAATCGCCATGTGGTCGTTCACAGATCCGAAACTGAACGATGTGAATGGTACGGAAAGAACGCCTAGTGTGAACAACACGGCTCGCTTTAACACGGTATCCATTCCGTGGCTCGCGGATAACATTGTCTTATTTGGCGGCAAAGATAACAAAATACAGGATAATATCGTAAAGGACACGGTAACCAATGGCGCGGGAATTGCGGTCTCGACCCGTTTCAGTGCAGAGCCATTTGAAGGAACGACTATTGTGGAACGCAACACACTAACAAGAACCGGTAGCTATGATACCGGATACGGAGTCAGTCTAGGGGCTTTGTGGTTATTTGCCGGAGAAAGCGATATGACAGGCAAAATCATATTGCGGAACAATGTCGCACAAGATAGCACCTATGCAGGACTTATCGCCCACGGTGACTTTACGATGCAAGATGTTCTCCTGCAAAATATCGTTATTGACGGTACAGGTACGAACGGAATTGACGTGACACCTAAAGTCAAAGGCTCTGCAACAGTAGACAATGTAATTGTTCGTGGAGATCGAATGAAGATGGTGTCCAATCCTGCACCACAATTCCGATTCAATGAAATCAACCTAGGCTTTGCCTCGCTCAAGAACCCACCGATCGTTGATCCGGGCGATCCCAATGAACCAGGTAGTCCAGGTGGAGGTTCAGGAGCGAGTGGTAGCGGTGGTGCGTCCGGTACAGCTCCATCCAGTTCTTCTACAGCCGCTTTTGATGCTGCATTAAAAGCTGGTCTTGAAGCAGGCCAGGCAAGGATTGAGCTTAAGGTTGGTTCTGACGGAAATGTTAACCTGACGGCATCGGCTTTATTAGCTGCAGCAACTGCTCATCCTGATACAATGATTGCGGTTGTCGGTGATGGGGCAGCGTATCTCTTCCCGCTGGCATTAACCGAACAAGTATTGAAGCAAGCTGGAGTTGTTGATTCTAGTAAGGCGGTTATATCTATTCAGGTATCGCCAATTACAGAATCAGAGCAAGCCGGACTGTCGCAACAAGCAAAGAAACAAGGTGTAGAGCTCATTGGCGACGCCAAGAAATTTACTGTAAGCGTGGCTGAAGGCAATAAAACAACTGAAATTACCCATTATGATGGCACAACATACGTTGAACGTCAGATGACTGTAAATGGAAAAGTAGATCCTGCGACTGCCGTAGTATTACTCTATGATCCAACAACAGGCACACTACGCTACGTACCTGCGTTGTTCGTGGTAAATGCTGATGGAACAACGACTGTAACCATCAAAAGTACGGCTAATGGAATCTTTACTGTTGCTAATCACCCGATGACATTCTCCGATATTAACAATCATTGGGCTAAATCGGAAATTGACAGATTAGCCTCCCGGTATATTGTGAAAGGGATATCCTCGGATCGGTTTGCGCCAGGACAATCAGTAAGCCGGGCCGAATTTGCAGCCATGCTTGTTAGAGCACTTGATCTGCAAAGCGGTGGGAACAACGTTACGTACCAAGATGTGAACTCGAATGCCTGGTACAGTGAAGCAATCGCTGCTGCAGCCCATTACGGGTTGGTAAATGGCTATAAGGAAGGATCTTTCCGTCCAAACGCCAACATTAGTAGGGAAGAAATGGCGGTTATGACAGCTCGAGCACTGAAGCTGTTACAAGCAAAAGTGACTCAGGATTCTCCTCTGCTTGTCGCTTTTAATGACGCTGCTCTCGTACATGAGTGGGCTCGTGAAGATGTAGAGTTATTGCTTGCCGCAGGAATCATGAAGGGGCAAAGCGAAGCACGATTTGCTCCCGGAAGCCAGACCACCCGGGCGGAATCAGCTGTCATTTTATCCAGATTGCTCGTATTAGGTAAGCTGCTGAACCCATAGAAGCAGAAGTTTCTTAACTAAAACAGGTTGATCCAGGGCCAGAACCTGAGATCAACCTGTTTTTTGATGATACAGCAAAAATCCCGCCCCAGAAGGGCGGCGAGGACTGGCTCCTCCTTGTGTGACAGAATCATAACACCTAATATTAAATTACCCACTGCCCTTTTATCATTATAGGTTCTTCTTCACCAACATTTGTAACACCATAAACTACCATTTCCTTGTTGCCAATCATGAAATCCTGATGTATTGAAGAATGATTCATACCACGTTCTTTTCTTTCTTCAAGGCTCATGATATTGCCATCTTCTATATTGTCTATGTAAGCTTGACCAAGAGCCAAATGACTCGCCGCATTCTCATCAAATAACGTATTTTTAAATAAGACACCTGTTTTCTCAATGGGTGAATCAATAGAAACCAGCGCAACTTCTCCTAAACGTTTAGCTCCAGAATCTGATTCTAGTAACGACTTAATAATGTCTGGCTGATCACTTTCATACTCCACTACTTCCCCATCTTTGAATACCAACTTCAATGTTTTCACTATCCTACCGAAAATGTTTAGCGGTTTCGTCATAGTAACATATCCGTTTACTTCAAATGCATTTGGCATCGTCCAGACTTCTTCAACGGGCATATTGGACATAAACACTTCGCCTGAAATGGTTTTATCCGAGCCACCATTCCACACGTGACCTCGAGTAAGTCCTACTGTTAAATCCGTCTGCTTACTTACAAAATGCAATTTGGAATATCTTTTTTGATTCAAATACGCTTGATACTGTTTTAAATGAGCATCGTGTTGTATCCACGCCTCTTTAGGATGTTCCATAGTAACACGTGTTGCTATAAAGATATTCTCCCATAAAAGGGATAAGGCCTCTTCTTCAGGTAAGGTTTCGAAAACAGCTTTTGCCCAGTCTCTTGATGCCGCAGCTGCCACAACCCATTTCGTGTGATTTTCCATGCCGTATCTCATCGTTGCTTGCATAGCTTGTGAGCGAGCTTTATTAATTCTTCCCACTCGATCGCTCTCTACTTCTTGTAACAGGTTTGTATGGGGAGATACTAACGACAATTGCAAAAAACCTTCTTTATACAAATTCAGTTTAAAATCGGCCACTACAGATGGGAACTCATCTAAATAGTCATCATGCACATCGTGGTACCTTGCCAAATTCATTTCATCATCTTGAAAATCATATACAATATGAGAGGCTCCCATTTGATACGCTCTTTTGACGATCAATCGAACTAATTCGAGATTGTGCGAATCAAATTTAATTTGAATATTCTCTCCTCGTTTGAGATTCAAGCCCACACTTAAGATCAAGTCAGCATATTTAGCTAACTTCTCCTGAAAAGTCATCTAAACACTCCCTTTAGCTCTCCAGTTATATGATGACTTGTTTGATTATCCATATCCAGATTTCTTATTTACCCAATAATGTATTAAATCCCTCGATCCTTAAACAAGGCAGCGATAGATCCGCCCTCCATAATAAACTGCGTTGCCTGCGCCAGCATAGGAGCAACAGACAATACTTTGAATCTGGAAGAATGAATTTCTGGTAACGCAATAGAATCTGTCGTGACCACTTCCCGAATATTAGGATGATCCAGTCTCTCTAGAGCATCATCAGAGAATAACCCATGTGTTGCACAGACAAATGAATCCTCCGCCCCCCGCTCTTTGAGTGCCTCAACTACGTTGATAATCGTGGAACCGGTATCAATTAGATCTTCAATAATGATCGGTGTATGACCCGCCACATCCCCGATGACATGCGTAATGGAAGACTCATTGTGAGCGGTGCGCTTCTTGATCATGATGGCGAATGGTGAGTCTAGACCACTTGCCAGCTTCTCAGCCATGGAGGCCCTTCCTGCATCCGGTGATACGACGACAGGATTACGAATATCCTTAGATTTCAAATAATCCGTCATGAGATCGAGTGCGGTGAGATGGTCTACTGGAATGTTAAAGAATCCCTGAATGGCTGGAGCATGTAGATCAATTGTCACTACCCGGCTTGCACCAGCAGTCGTCAGCACATCGGCTAACATTTTAGCGGAAATAGGTTCCCTTGGAGCCGACTTGCGCTCCTGACGAGCATAACCGTAATAAGGCATAATAATGTTAACCGTCCGTGCTGAGGCTCGTTTCGCAGCATCAATCATGACCAGCAACTCTACAAATAGCTCATTGATCGGATGAGAGAGTGATTGCACGATGAATACATCGGAGTTGCGAATGCTCTCTTCATAGTGCACGTAAATCTCACCGCTTTTGAAGCGTGATAACTTCACTTGCCCAGGCTCAACACCTAACCGCCTACAAATTTGCCCTGCTAACTTCGGATTCGACGAGCCGGAAAAGATTCGCAGCTTGGATTCCATAACATCCTCCCACAATCGTATAGTAAATTACGTTATCAGTTATTCACGAGCGGAATCATCGTTCGTTTCCGACCTTGAAAAGTGGCTAACTCGGTCACCCCAATTTCATGCAGCATCTTGCGAGCTACATCCAAATTATCACCCAACTTGAGCGGATCATGGGCATCAGAACCAACGGTTAGTGGTATTCTAAGTTCCAGAGCCGATTCCAAGATTCGGCGGCTTGGAAAAGATTCCGCACAAGGCTTAGACCATCCCGAGGCATTTAGTTCCATCGCCACTCCTGCACCAGCAATTGCTGTTAGCACACTATTCTCTAATTGAATAACCTCATTACCCCGCACAGGATCTGGCTTATGACCAAAACGCTTGATCACATCTAGATGCCCCATAATATCGTAGAACCCAGTCTTTGCGGCCTTTTGTACAGCATCATAATATCGTTGGTACACGGCAAAAATGTCCTGCCCTTCCCAATGATGCACCTGGCGAAAGTCCGAAACGTCCCATTCTCCTAAGAAATGAACCGAACCAATGACATAATCCCATGGATAGCTCTGCACGATGGCTTCAATCTCAGATTCCCAACCCTCGATATAATCGCCCTCCAGACCAAGTCTCACGTCGATTTGACCGCGATACTTCTCCTTCAGTTCCAGAACTTCCTCCACATAACGTGGGAGTTCCTCTTTGGCCATCGCCATTTCCGGATAATATGTAGCTGGATCAACATGTAACAAGGGCATATGGTCTGATAAGCCGATTTGCGCCAATCCGATCTCAATGCCCCGCCGTACATAATCCTCCAGATTGCCCACGGCATGCCCACAGCGTGCATGATGAGTGTGATAATCGATTAACATCGTCGTTTCACCTCGTCCTAATCACGGCGCGGACGTTCATGACGCCGCTCCAATTCCTGCATGATTTCATCCAATGATAATCCACGTTCTCTTAATAGCACTAATAAGTGATAGATCAAGTCACTTACCTCATACCGTAGCTCATCATTATCGCCATTTTTAGCTGCAATAATCGACTCAGCGGTCTCTTCACCTACTTTTTTAAGGATTTTATCTAGACCCTTTTCAAATAAATAGGTCGTATAAGCACCTTCTGGACGACTCTCATAACGCTCTGCAATCAATTGCTCTAGTTCGGTGAGCACCATAAAACGATCGCTCTGACTCGGCGATTTGGGTGACTTCTCTTGACCCGTCGCCATTGCCACCGTACGGAAAAAGCAGCTTTCTGCTCCTGTATGACAAGCTGGGCCTTTTGGATCTACTACGAACAGCAATGTATCTGCATCACAGTCATATGACATCGAGATAATCTGTTGTGTATTACCTGAAGTTGCCCCCTTGTTCCACAGCTCCGCACGAGAACGACTCCAGAACCAAGTTTGCCCTGTTTCTACCGATTTACCCAGCGATTCACGATTCACATAGGCAAGCGTGAGCACTTCCTTGGTATCTGCATCCTGTACGATTGCCGGAACCAAACCATTCTCATCCCATTTAATACTGTTCACAAGCTCTTCAAACGGAAGTGATAATTCTAATGACTGACTCATCGTATTTCAACCCCTTTGGATTTTAGACCCTGTTTCAAATCGGGTATCGCAATCTCTTTATAATGAAAAATAGTCGCTGCCAATGCAGCGTCTGCCTGACCTTCTGTAAATACATCGTAAAAGTCTGACGTCTTCCCTGCTCCACCTGATGCGATAACCGGAATTCCTACGGTACTACTTACCGCCTTCGTCAGCGGCAGATCGAAACCATCCTTTGTTCCGTCAGCATCCATGCTCGTCAGAAGAATCTCTCCTGCGCCGCGCGATTCCGCCTCTTTCACCCAAGTCAAAGCTCGAATGCCCGTCGGCTTCCGTCCACCATGGGTATATACTTCCCATTCGCCCCAAATTTCATTGTATTTGGCATCAACTGCAACCACAATGCATTGGGAACCAAACCGCCGTGCTCCATCACTAATCAAATCTGGATTTAGTACCGCCGCCGTATTAATGCCAATCTTATCTGCTCCTGCACGCAGGATACGCTTCATATCGTCTACCCCAGAAATGCCGCCGCCTACCGTAAAGGGAATCGCAATTTCTCCTGCCGTTTGCTTCACGACCTCAATCATCGTCGCCCGGCCTTCATTTGAAGCCGAAATGTCGAGAAACACAAGCTCATCTGCACCCTCACGATCATACAGCGCTGCCAGTTCAACCGGATCGCCAGCATCACGCAGATTGACGAAATTCACGCCTTTCACAACCCGCCCATCTTTTACATCCAAACAGGGGATAATTCGCTTAGCTAGCATGAACATCGACTTCCTTTCATCATCTATAGTTTCGAGGTAGCACTAATCGCTTGAGCTAGTTCGATATTGCCTGTGTAAAGAGCTTTGCCGACAATCGCACCACCAACACCTTGATTTGCATGTGCTGCAAGACTTAGCAAATCATCTTGAACTGTAACACCACCGGAGGCGATAACGGTCCGACCGGATGCCTTGGCAAGTGCAACAATTGCATCCACGTTTGGTCCCTGCATCATACCATCACGAGAAATATCGGTGAAAATAAACGTTTCAGCACCTTTAGCAGCAAGCTGCTTAGCCAATTCCTCTGCCTTAACCTCCGAAGTCTCAAGCCATCCACGAGTAGCTACATAACCATTCCGTGCATCAATGCCAATGGCGACTTTATCCCCGTAGGTAGCTAGTACACTCTCAGTAAACTCCACATCTTCAATCGCTGCTGTACCAATAATTACGCGGCTAACGCCAAGAGATAACAGGCGCTGAACATCTTCGAATGTCCGCAATCCACCGCCCACTTGCACAGGCACCTGCACGCTGCGAGCAATCTGTCCAATTAATTCATCATTAACAGGGTGGCCTGCTTTTGCTCCATCCAGATCCACTAAGTGGATATAACTTCCGCCTTGAGCTTCCCATGACTTTGCCACCTCGAGCGGATTATCATTATAAACGGTCTCACGGCCATAATCGCCCTGAACCAGTCGTACACATTTTCCTCCCCGGATATCAATCGCAGGGTAAATTACGAATGAAGACATGATTGCTTTCCTCCCGCTCTAATTAATCGATTCTGCATATAAGCTCATAAGCCCAATACTTCTCTTCTAGTCAGTTCCGTTCCCCACGACCCTCAGCTAGCGAGAGAAAATTGCCGAGCAGCGCCATACCAAGCTCGCTGCTCTTCTCGGGATGGAACTGCATACCGAATACGTTACCTCGGCCGACAATAGCTGTCACCGGTCGACCGTAATCGGTCACGGCTAGTAGATCATCTCCGCGTTCTGGCAGCACATGATAGGAATGGACAAAGTATACGTGTCCTTCCGTAAGTCCCGCCAGAAGTGGACTATCCGGCTGCTTGAACTCCAGCCGGTTCCAGCCCATGTGCGGCACCTTATAATCGCCGCCTTGAAACCGAACCACACGGCCCGGTAGAATGCCGAGGCCCGTGTTTAGGCCGTGCTCCTCACTCTCGTCGAAGAGCAGCTGCATGCCAAGGCAAATGCCAAGCAGCGGCTTACCGCTTGCCGCCGCTTGCTTCACTACCGCGTCCAGTCCGGTTTCGCGCAGATGCTTCATCGCATCGCCGAAGGCGCCAACGCCTGGCAACACGACGCCACCCGCCTCCAGAATCTCCCGCTCATCTCCGGTCACGATACCTTCAAATCCTAAACGCTCGACGGCCTTGCCAACGCTGTGCAAGTTGCCCATTCCGTAATCAACGATGGCTATGCCCACAGCTCTATAGCACTCCCTTCGTCGACGGCACACCGCTTACGCGCGGGTCTATACTCGTCGCTTCATCAAGCGCACGCCCAAGTGCCTTAAACACCGCTTCGACCATATGGTGCGTGTTCTGCCCGTAGTGCACAATAACATGTAGCGTAATCCGTGCTTCTAGCGCCAGCTTCCACAGGAATTCTTGGACAAGTTGCACATCAAAGCTGCCAACTCGGTCCGAAGGATACTCCGCACGATATTCGAAGTGTGGGCGATTGCTGACATCAATAACGACCTGAGCTAATGCTTCATCCATCGGAATAAAGACACTAGCGTAACGTTTGATTCCTCTTTTATCACCCAACGCTTCATGTATACATTGTCCAAGACAAATACCGATATCCTCAACCGTATGATGGTCATCGATTTCAATATCCCCATGCGCCTCAACCGACAGATCAAATTGACCATGCTTCGTAAACAGGTCTAGCATATGATTCAGAAATGGTACATCCGTCTCGAGTGAAGATTTCCCCGTACCATCTACCGCAAATTGCAGCTTGATATCCGTCTCATTGGTTTTGCGACTAATATCCGCTTTACGCGCTTGTACTTCCCCGTTACTTGTCGTCATTGCTTGTTCCCGCCTTTCCTTCTTTGCGAAGTCGAATTTCTATCGCCCGTGCGTGGCCTTCCAGCCCTTCTTTACGCGCAAGCTCCATAATGGTCTCACCGTTCTCTAATAGTGCTTCCTTACTGTAGTAAATCAGACTTGATTTTTTGATAAAATCATCTACATCAACTGGCGATGAGAATCGCGCCGTTCCATTGGTGGGAATAATATGGTTGGGTCCTGCAAAATAATCGCCTACAGGTTCCGAGCTATACGGTCCAAGGAATATCGCTCCCGCATTCTGAATCATTCCGAGATAACCCATGGGGTTCTCTACAATTAATTCAAAATGTTCAGGTGCCAGCCGATTGATCACATCGATGCCTTCTTCTATTGAATTGACGAGGAGAATTACGCCGTAATTCTCAATCGAAGCTCCGGCAATATCTTTCCGCGGCAGTTCTGACAATTGTCGTTCTACTTCTCCTTGGCATGCCTTAGCAAAATCCGGTGAGGTTGTCACCAAAATAGCAGAGGCCATCTCATCATGTTCCGCCTGAGATAGTAGATCGGCTGCAACATATGCAGGATCTGCGCTATCATCTGCCAAGATGGCGATCTCGCTTGGTCCAGCGATACTATCGATATCCACTACTCCATAAACTTCACGTTTAGCTAGAGCAACGTAAATATTGCCTGGACCGCAGATTTTATCTACAGGATTTATGCTCTCTGTACCATAGGCGAGTGCCGCAATAGCCTGCGCCCCGCCGACTCGGTAAATCTCCGTTACCCCAGCCTCAGCTGCAGCGACAAGAATATAAGGGTCTATCCCCTCTTGCCCTCCTGTTGCTGGTGGTGTCACCATAACAATCTCCGGCACACCTGCCACCTGCGCAGGAATTACATTCATCAATACAGAAGAAGGATACGATGCCTTCCCGCCTGGTACGTACACACCCACCCGATTAAGAGGACGAATAATTTGCCCTAATAGACTGCCGTCAGGCTGTACATCCATCCATGAATTTCGTTTCTGTCTCGCGTGAAAAGCGCGAATATTAGTAGCCGCTGCTGAAATAGCGCTCACGAATGACGGTTCCACACGTTCGTAAGCCGCTTGCAGTTCCTCTTGCGTAACCCGAAGGGCACCCGCTTCCAGCTTTGTTCTATCAAACTCTTCTGTATAACGAAGGAGCCCTACATCACCTTCCTGCTTCACAGCCGCCACGATTTGCTTAACCGCTTCGTTCTGTTCAGGAGATCCATATTCTACTTCTCGGCGTAGATCATAATCCTCTGCCGCAACGATTCTCATAATTGCATGCCTCCTTGTATCACCCGGCTTAAGGCATCACATACCGCTTGGATTTCTCCATTCTTCATGCGATAGCTGACACGGTTGGCGACCAAGCGACTTGTGATTTCAAAGATACTTTCCATCTCGACCAGACCGTTCTCACGCAATGTCTGGCCCGTCTCTACCATATCAACAATCCGATCAGCCAACCCAATAAGAGGTGCCAATTCGATTGATCCATTTAGCTTGATTACCTCAACTTGTTGTCCTTGTTCACGGAAATATTGCGAAGCCACATTGGGATACTTTGTCGCCACACGTTGATGAATGCCTGGCTTCCAATCTGGCAACCCAATCACTGACATACGACAGCGAGCGATGCCCAAATCAAGCAATTCATATACATCTCGGTTCTCTTCCAATAGCACGTCTTTTCCAACAACACCGATATCAGCTACCCCATATTCCACATAGGTAGGAACGTCTACTGGCTTAGCCATAATAAATTCCATGCCGATCTCCGGAAGTGGAATGACTAGTTTTCGTGATTCATCCACATCGACCGGAATTTGTAGTCCGGCAGCGCGGAATAACTCCGAAGCCTTTTTATAAATACGCCCTTTAGGCATGGCAACTTTAATAATTTCCCCCACGGTTCAGTCCCCCCCTACAAAGCTGATGATCTCACCATAGGCTGGCCCGAGTGGCCCCTTACGGGATTCTTGACCTACCGCATCACTGACCAAATCGAAAGGTCCATCACAATGCTTCATTACTACACTTCGCCCTTCGCCACGCAGTCTCTTAGCCTCAGCAAACGCTATTTTTCGATGAGCCACATCATACTGTACAAGAATTGGGAGCGCAGAATTAACTTGAATCCCATTAACGCCGTCTAAGATCCGGTTCGTCTTCAAGGAGAACCCCGTTGCCGGAGCTGGACGACCAAATTGCTGAAGTAAATTATCATAACGCCCCCCACTGCAAACGGGGAATCCTAGTTCAGCTGCATAACCTTCAAATGTCATTCCTGTATAGTAAGAGAAATCTCCAATCATCGTTAGATCGATCATCACATGCTCAGCAACGCCGTAATCCTCCAAAGCGTCCCACACTTGACTGAGATGCTCCACTGAAGCCTTAGCTAGTGTGTTCTGACTAAGCGAAAGCGCTTGAGAACAGATCTCTTTGCCCCCGCGAAGCCGAAGAATTCCCTCTAACTCTTCCCGTTGTTCCGTCGACAGGGAAAGCTGTGTCAACGTCTCACGATATCCAACATAGTCGCGATGCAATAATCCATCCTTAAGGGCTTCCCGAATATCTTCTCTCCCGGGAACCGCATCCTCCAGTAACCCATTCAGAAATCCCACATGTCCCAGCGCGATTTTGAACGATGTGACACCGGCGGCTTGCAGCGAAGCTACAGCAAGTGCAACTACCTCAGCATCCGCTTCGGGCGAGTCGTCTCCAACAAGCTCTACACCCGTTTGGAAAAATTCAGCTTCCCGACCCGCTTCTTCTTCGATCGCGCGAAACACATTCGCATGGTAAGACAGTCGAAGTGGCAATGGCTCCTCCCTGAGTAGAGATGATACGACTCGCGCAATCGGAGCCGTCATATCCGAACGCAGAACCATCGAGGTTCCCCGGTTATTGAGTAACTTGAACAGCTTATGATCAGACGTGGAGCTAGCTACCCCTACCGTCTCGTAATATTCCATCGTTGGTGTCATAATTTGGCAGTAACCCCAGCCAGCCATACAATCCAGAACACTACGTTCGATCGCCCGGAGTTTCTCCACCGCATAAGGAAGATAGTCGCGTACGCCGGACGGTTTTTCAAATCCTTTAGGTTTCGACAAGACCTTCACCTCTCAACATTTACTTTAGTAAATTAAAGTGCTACCATACTACCAAATTAAAGAATATGGGATATCTTATCATACTTTTTCATCAACCGTCAACGCGCTTAACCTTGTCTCTTTACTAACAATTTGCGGTCCAAAATGGAATAAGCTAGGCTCGTACTATTAGTATAGTGGTAAAATCTGTACATGTCATGAGGTCATCTTTATTTACCGAAATCACAAAAAAACCGGCTTGATATCCAAGCCGGAAGTTACAACTTTACATATTAGAAGGAATCGATTGCTTCTGATTGGAGTCTGTTCCCGCCGGACTTTTCTTCTTTCGCAAAGAGGAAGGAACACTGCCTAGGAACAAAGATGCAAATGGCAGTCGTTTGAAACAGAATTGCACAAAAATCCATGATATACCTATGGCACACAGCGATCCACCCACAATAAAAGCTAAATAGCGTAGGGACTCACCAGGAAGATACACATAATTTCTTATCTTACGATAATATAGCAGCACGATCGGATGGAACAAATACATTGCAAATGATACCTCTCCCATACGAGTGAAAAATTTAACCCAAAATGTCGATGCTTTACGATGAATAATGAAAGCAGCCTTCATTAACACAATAGCCGAGAACAGCGTATGCACATTCCATAACAATTCGAACCAGAACGTATTAGGCTTACTTAAGCCTAGACGATAGGAGTACCACAGTTGAACATGTACAAAAGCAATGATCAACCAACAGGACCAGAGAGCTACGGTATACAACTTATAGCGTTTGGACATCTTTTTCCAGTCCGTCTTCAACCAACCCTTGATCTGTTCAAAATAAATAGCAAAGGCGGCACCCATCATGTAGTAAGCCATATAAGATAACGCGTAGCTTCCTTTATTGGGAAGTTGCAGTTGATATTTGTTCAAGAATACGAAGCCCCACTGCAGCGCAAGCCCCAGCGGCAGAATAAGAGCTAACAACACTTTGTGCTTACGGAATGATTGAAATAACCACAATAATAGCGGAAACAAGATATAGAATTGAATACTAATAAAGACGAAATATAGATGAGTATACGCTGTGCCCGTCAGTAGCTTAAAACCGAGAGTTTGTAAATGATCCAGAATCGGTGTCGAGCGCAGAATTCCACGTTCATAAGCAACAACCGCATAGTAACAACAAGAGACCAATATGTACGGCAATATGATATAGGTTAGCCGCTTTTTGTAAAATTTACGAACCAGCGCTCCATTTACCGGTTGATCAAAGTAATTATAGAATAAGACAAAACTACTAAGAAAAATAAAAGACGGTGTACCTACTTTAAAGAAAATGTTCATCCAATTGTAAAAATAAAAATAGGGTGAATTCAACGCTTGCTCCGCAGCGGCAAACGAAGATGAATGAACCTGAATGACACAGAAGATCGCGAATGCTCTAAACAGATCTAACTGAGGCAATCGTTCCTTCATAATCCTATTCACTTAACCAGCTCCTTGCAGTTTGATAGTAACATATTTATTATCTCCTAATAATTAGGAACTTGTCCACTTTGCCATCTTTCTTATCTCATTATACTTAAAATAAAACCGTTTGCGCCTCCCCCCCGTCTTTATTCATATATAACGAATTCAGTCACCGATAAGGTTACACAGAAAGGAGCCCGAGCAATGATAGAGAGAGATTGGGCCGATGCTGCATGCAAAGGAGACGAGGACGCCTTTTATCATTTAATAACCACACATAAGAGGAAACTGTATGGGATTGCCTTTAGTTATTTAAAGAATGAGGCTGATGCTTTGGAAGTCGTTCAAGAGACGATATGTCGAGCTTGGAGTAAATGTCATCAACTCAAAGATCCCGAGTCCTTTATACCATGGCTTATCCGTATTCTAATTAACTGTAGTATCGATGAACAGAAGCGTCGGAAAAGAGTTGCTCCACAAACAGTAGAGACTTCCACAGGTACAGCGGAAATGGTTAGTGTCCAACGTTTGGATTTAGAGATAGCTCTCGAACGACTAAAACCCAAATACCGTCATGTTCTTACTTTAAAATATTATCAAGACATGACGCTGACCGATATAGCCAAAGTCCTTGACTGCCCGGAAGGCACCGTCAAAACCTGGTTGCATCAAGGTCTAAAACAAATTCGGGGACAAATGGATTATGGAGGTGAACGTTACTATGGCTGAACGCGAAGAGCTCGACCTCGTGCAACTCTTTGAGCATAGTCGAATCGCTGAACAACAAGTAGATGAGCACAAACTCGATCTCGCACTACAGAAAGGAATGGAGCGTGGTCGAATGAAACGAAAAAGTACTCTCCTTAAACGAAGATGGGGAATCCCTGCCGGCGTTCTGGCTTACTGCCTCCTACTAATTGCTGTTTGGCAGTTCTGGAGCCCAATTACGCACAAGGATACTGTCCTTGGAAGCCAGATAGATATACCCGATTATGTCGCCGATATGCTTACACTAGAGATGAAAGAAGCCGTTAAGCATGGATTGTATCAGCCCATGAATCAAATGGTTACACATGGCGGTTATAAGGTGACTATCGACGGTGTGCTCGCTGATAACAACACCATGGTTGTATTCTACACCTCGGAGTACTTACCAGGAAATGTGCCGATTCGCACCAAAAATCCAAACTTTGTAGATAAAGAGGGAAAGTCTTTAGAGGCAGGGATTTATTTATATGATCCACAGGAGAATCCTCCGGGAAGTCCGACTAATACGGAACACGGTCACTATGTACTTGAGTTCTACGATGGCCATACACCTGAACAATTTACTTTTTCCGGAAAATGGGGTATTGGTGAGCAATCCGATGACAAACGGGTGCAATTTGATATCCCTGTCAAGTTAGATCCTAATATCTATACCAGCCTAGAAAAGAACTTTGAAGTGAACCAAAAGGCTTCAATTAGCGGTCATGAGATCACGATAACTGAAGCAACGATTAGACCACTCAGCACAACCATCAGGATCCAATATAACCATTTGTCTAATAAAAAAATACAAAGTTATCTCACCCCTCAGTTATATATTAGAGGTCAGTCAGGAAACCAAACGTTAGACTCAAAGGGAGCAAGCTTCAGCACAATTAATGGAGAAGATCTCATTACTTCGATGTACTTTCCAAGCCTATATTACACCAAATGGGATGATCTTTCTTTTCTAGTCTCTGGCATTGAAGAATCGATCGGAAAGGACTTGAAGCTCGTTATTGATACAGAAACAAAGAAGCTGATTAGCGCACCAGATGCTATGGTAGAGCTGCTAAATGTTATTCCCGGTAAAGACTCAACCGACCTCCAATTAAAAGTTTATAGAGAAGAACCTAATGAACACACTACACTCAATCTGAACTATGAATTTACGGATGCTGACGGTACAACACATTCCTTTAAAGGTGGACGATCAAGTACATTTTCAAGTAATGACAATTTTGAAAAAGCCACCTACCAACTAGAGCCGGGGAGCTATCCTCAACCACTAACCTTTGATATTTCAACTTACCCTGGGAAAATAATCAAAGAGAACGTACGCGTTAAGCTTAAGTAAGTAGACGACGGCTAATAGTTACGCATAGAAAAGAACGGATCGTCCACCCCGGAACGATCCGTTCTTCAATTTAATCATTATAATTCGTCATACGCCTTGATAGCTACCGGCAACCCTTGGATCACGGCATTCCCGACCGCAGGAAGTCCCACCAATATAGCGCTAATGACCTCTTCTCGCGTTGCTCCAAGCGACTTGGCATGCTTCACATGAAAAGGAAGACCACTTTCCATCCGCGTAGCTGCGAGAACAGCAATATACGCAAGCTCTTCGGTTTTGGGGTCTAATTTACTGGCAGCACCCAACTTCTGCACGGTTTCCATCCAAATTTGTTGCTGTTCCGGCGCTTCTTTGATGAAGGTGTGAAATGCATTACTAACCGTAGACATGTCACTCATTTCAAAAGACTCCTTTAAGAGGTAGTTCAAAAAGTCATCTAACTTCATTCAACCTTCTCGGTGCTGAAAAGCTAACTTTTTGAACACGTAATTTATTGAAATAAACTTCACCAATTAATTTTCGCTATCAATGGGTCTGTTTCCTTCTGGCGTATTACGCTCCAGTACACGTAATGGGTTGCCACCCACAAACGTACCGGGTGCCACATCCCTATGTACAACAGAACCCGCTGCTACTACCGCACCGTCCCCTATCGTTATCCCTGGTAAAATTGTAGAATTGGCCCCAATCATTACTTCTGAGCCAATATTCACTTCACCAAGTCGATACTCTTTGATCAGGTACTCGTGCGCAAGAATCGTTGTGTTATATCCAATTACCGAATTACGGCCAACCGTAATTAATTCGGGAAAAAATACATCGACCATCACCATCAGGCCGAAGGCGGTATGCTCCCCAACCCTCATGCCTAGAATATGACGGTAAATCCAGTTTTTAATGGACAACACCGGACAATAACGTGCGATCTGGATAAAGATGAAGTTCTTTACACCTTTCCAAGGACTCACGGTACGATACAATTGCCACAAAGCGTTAGGGCCTTCAACTGGATAACGCTGCACTTTTCTCACTTCTTCTCAAGCTCCCATCCCAACACACCATACAGATCGGTCATGTCATTTAGGATATAATCCGGGTTGTACTTCTGCAGCACATCCACACCTTTGAGAGACCAAGCCACAGCAGCCGAACTCACACCGGCCGCATTCGCGGATTGAATATCCGCCGCACTATCACCTACCATAAGTGTGCGCTCTGGATCAGCCTTCAATCTATCCAGCGCCGTTAGGACTGGTTCAGGATGCGGCTTCGGATGCTCAACATCATTTACCGTAACAATCGTATCCATATATTGAAGTAACCCGAACATTTCCAATGCCTTCAAAGTACTAGGCCGAATCTTCGTCGTCACCACACCAAGTTTAATCCCACGTTCATGCAATGTAGCTATAACCTCTTTTACATGAGGGAATTCCCTTACCAATGCATCATGATGTATCGAGTTAAACGCACGGTAGTCTAGCTCCATTTGCTTAATATCTTCAAGTCCAGTGAAAGTTTGAAGCTGATGCTCCAAAGTTGTTCCCATATGCGGAATGATCTGTTCCCGGGTAAGTTGCTGCTTCATATGCTTATCTAGAACATGTTGAAAGCTGGAAATGATCAATTCGTTTGTGTTAACAATTGTTCCATCAAGATCAAATAACACCGTGTCTATCATTACAATATTTGCTCCTTTTATTCTGTCTTATCTGGATGCTCTGGACTCGTGTCTTTTGCTGATGCAGCGGCTTTCTCCTGCGTAACCTCGCCTGGTAGACTGTCCATGTAACTAGCTTTCGTCGAAATAATCGGATCACTATAACGAGGAAGATTCGGAATCATTTTACGCCGAAGTATCATACTAACAATAGCAATAATTATGATGAAAATCGGTAGTAACTGAGATATTCTAATATTACCGTATGCTGGATCCAGTGCCCCTTGCTCAAATCCAAGCCAAGTCATCGGAGTCCATAAACCATTAATGAACGAAGCAAGCCAATCCGGTCCCTGAAACGCCAAGCTATCTGTACGTACAGCCTCGATAAAGAAGCGCCCGATAGAGTAAAGAATAAAATAGGAGAAGAATAGTTCTCCTGCACGCAAAGATTTCCTTCTTCTTAAAATAAACAGAACAATAAGAACTCCTAGACTCCATAAAGACTCATACAGGAATGTTGGATGATGGAATGTACCCTCTACATTCATTTGGTTGACGATAAATGAAGGCAGATGCAGCGTATCCCTTAGGAAACTCTCTGTTGTCGGACCACCATAAGCTTCCTGATTAATAAAGTTACCCCAACGTCCAATCATTTGACCAACAATTAGACCCGGTGCACAAATATCTGCAATACGCCAGAAATTATAACCCCGGCGACGAACTAAGATGACCGCACTTATGATCGCACCAATTAGTGCGCCATAAATAGCGATGCCACCTTCCCAAATTTTAAATACCTTCCACAAATCGTTCTTATATTCGTCCCACATAAAAGCGACATAATAAATTCTCGCCGCCACAATCGCCGATGGGGCACCAATCAACAGTACATCCATGAAGAATTCCTGAGGAATACCGAACCGTTTGCCTTCCCGAATAGCAAGCAGCAAACCAACTAACGCGCCGACTCCCAAAATCAAGCCGTACCAACGTACGCTCAAACTACCAATTGAGAAAACAATCGGATTCAACAACAAAGTTCCCATCGTTCACACTCCTAATCCAAATCGTCAATATCTTCCGCAATCGTCTCCGTCAGCTTCGTAGTAAATTGAAGCGCTGCGTTATATCCCATCCGTTTCAGACGGAAATTCATCGCAGCTACTTCGATAATAACAGCAAGGTTCCGTCCAGGCCGGACTGGAATCGTAGCCAGTGGCACATCTGTATCAATGATACGCGTCGTTTCTTCATCAAGACCTAAACGATCATATTGCTTCTCTTGCTGCCATGCTTCCAGCTTCACGACTAGCGAGATCCGTTTATTGTTACGAATTGCGCCCGCTCCAAAGAGTGTCATCACGTTAATAATGCCGACCCCGCGGATTTCAAGTAGGTGACGAATCAATTCCGGTGCCGTACCATGCAATTGGTTGTCCGATGTCTGACGAATTTCTACTGCATCATCGGCAATCAATCGGTGACCCCGCTTTACGAGTTCTAAGGCTGTCTCACTCTTCCCGATGCCGCTTGTACCGGTAATTAACATACCAACACCATATACATCCACGAGTACACCATGGATTGTCGCCGTAGGTGCCAGCTTCCGTTCCAGGAAGCTCGTAATCCGGCTGGAAAGAATGGTTGTCGCCATACTACTTCGCAGAATAGGAATATGATTCTCAGCACTAATATCAATCAGTTCCTGAGGTACTTCCCAAGATCTTGTCACAATAATACAAGGTGTCTCTTCACTGCTACATAGGCGCGTCATCCGATCCTTACGTACTTCAGGAGGAAGCATTTCAAAGAAAGCAAGCTCCGTTTTCCCTAAAATTTGTACGCGTTCTGGTGGATGATACTCAAAATAACCGGCCATTTCCAGACCTGGTCTGTATAGATCATCTACCGTGATCGGCCGCTTCAAGCCCTCTTCTCCAGAGACAACTTCAAGTCCAAATTGGTTAACCATTTCCGATACCTTCACTTTTTTAACCATGATGTTCTCCCTTCCCCAAACTACTAATCATCTGGATCACTTCAATAATGATATTGAAATTATTCATAACTCCAGAAATGTACCTGCGGATATTATGTAAAATATGTTCGCTATCTCCATACTTTAATTCAATGTATTCATCGTAAATGAAAACGCAGCGTAAATCAATCACGCCCGCTGAACTCATACTAAAAAACCGCCCCGAAGGGCGGTTTCGGATTAATCGTTATTACGATTAACTGAAGAATACATTCAATTCGGACTCTTTATCAAAGATATGAACTTTGTTCATATCGATAGCAAGCTTCACGTTGTCACCTTCACGAGTGTTAGAACGTCCGTCTACACGAGCGATCAATGGAGATGTGTTGTTCAAGTACAACAACATTTCATGACCCAAGTTCTCAGTTACATCAACAGATGCAGTGAAGATACTGTTAGGGGAACCTTCCAAGAAGATTGGCTCTTCATGAATATCTTCTGGACGAATACCCATGATCACTTCTTTACCACCTACGTAGCCTTTATCTTTCAAGATAACAGCTTTGCCTTGTGGAACCTCAACTTTGATAAGATCGGATTGGAAGAAGATAGCGCCATTTTGTTCTACAATTGTACCATTAACAAAGTTCATCGTAGGGGAACCAATAAATCCAGCTACGAAAATGTTATTTGGTTGGTTGTAAAGTTCTTCTGGAGAAGCAGCTTGTTGAATGATACCGTCTTGCATAACTACGATACGGTCACCCATTGTCATAGCTTCTGTTTGGTCATGCGTTACATAGATACAAGTAGTTTCCAAACGTTTAACCAATTTTGTGATTTCCGCACGCATTTGACCACGAAGTTTAGCATCCAAGTTGGAAAGAGGCTCATCCATAAGGAAGACTTGTGGATCACGGACAATCGCACGACCCAAGGCAACCCGTTGACGTTGACCACCGGAAAGAGCTTTTGGTTTACGATCAAGCAAGTGAGTGATATCAAGAATTTTCGCTGCTTCGCGAACGCGTTGATCGATTTCTTCTTTCTTAACTTTACGAAGTTTCAAACCAAACGCCATGTTTTGATATACGTTCATATGTGGGTACAACGCGTAAGATTGGAATACCATCGCGATATCACGATCTTTAGGAGCTACGTCATTTACGACGCGATCGCCGATATACAATTTACCTTCAGAAATTTCTTCAAGACCAGCGATCATACGAAGAGTTGTGGATTTACCGCAACCGGAAGGACCAACCAATACGAGAAATTCTTTGTCTTGAATATCAAGGTTAACGTCAATTACAGTTGCTTTGTCTGAACCTGCATATTTTTTGTAGATGTGTTCTAATTTTACTCCAGCCATTTGTTTTTCCTCCTAGGGATAATGTATTTAAAATAAGATCTATACCAAATGTAATCGTATACAATTTCTATATTCATATTAACCTAAAGCACCAATAGTCTACTACCCACAAAATGCACAAAAATATTAGACCTTTTTTGTCACTTTGTACAATAGCAATCCCAATTGAACGAGAACAGCATCTCGAAAGCTCCGAACATCAAGCCCCGTCTCTTGTTTGAACTTATCCAATCTGTACAATAACGTATTTCTATGGATATACAATCTCTTTGCCGTCTCACTTACATTACAGTCCAATTCAAAAAACGTTTCAATTGTCGTTACGGTCTCTTCATCATGTAATAAGCTAGTATCGTTACCGCTCTCTTCTATGAAGCGATTCCGTTCTAGATCAGATATGCTGTACACAAGCCGCTCTAATTGAAGCTCCCATGGAAGATGTACGTGCTCGGTTACACGGAATGCTCGTCCAAGCTTAAGTGTTTCACGCAAAATGAGAACCGTCTGCGTCAATTGTTGATCAGTAATGAGCTGACTAGCTACTGACACATAGAACCCGCTGCCGCCCCACTCGCTCGTAATGAGCTCATACAGACCTTGGCACAGTGCGCTAAGCATCTCCCGTTCCGCTTCAGTACCTTCCTCGCTTTCTTCACGAAGATCAACAAGTAATCGCTCGCTAACCAAAATAAGCCATTCCTCTTTTAACGTGGCTAACATGACCTCTCCGCCAAAATAACTGCGCAATAGCTTATTCAATTTGGAGAATTGAATACTATGTCCTGATCCCATCTCACAGGATAGTAGAAAAGGAAGCATGGTTCCATTCAGACGATACTTTCCAATCAATTGCTCTGGAACCGGGCTATGAAGTTCACCTTGCTGAATTCTCTCCTCAACCCATTCACCTAACTGGATGCTTCGAATTTCATCGTCTCTTTTTGTGGAAAGAGCTGGCTTCATACCTTCAAGAGCCGCTGTTAGTAAGAGCATAATCAGCTTGGCTTCTTTCTCTGTCACGCGAGCTGCCTCCGCCTCAATCAACTGAACACTTGAAGAGCGGGACTGCCATAACCAAAGAAACCGATCGTTCAACTGAATATATCCAGCGTGTACAGGATTTGCTTCCTCCATCAGTTGATGCCAAGACTGAATGTCCATTTCTGACAGAGTTAAAGGAACTCCGACAACTTCTTCAATTTGTTGTTTTAGCGTGTCAATATTCATCGCGAGCGCCTTTCCCTAACCTAACGTATTTTTAGCTAAACAAGTTTATTTTATCATAACATGTCGTAAACAACATTTCTTCTTCAGCTATTACTTGCACAATCCACTTCTTCCCTAGTATGTGAGTATGCAAAAAAGCCGCTAACCCTAAGGTTAACGACTTCTATGATGAGCCATGAAGGACTCGAACCTTCGACACCCTGATTAAAAGTCAGGTGCTCTACCAACTGAGCTAATGGCTCTTATTAAAATAAGAATGGTGGAGGCTGATGGATTCGAACCACCGAACTCGAAGAGAGCAGATTTACAGTCTGCCGTGTTTAGCCACTTCACTAAGCCTCCGGATTGATGTCTGCTTCAAATCGCGATGATTTGATTGACATAAAAGTGGCTCGGGACGGAATCGAACCGCCGACACGAGGATTTTCAGTCCTCTGCTCTACCGACTGAGCTACCGAGCCATATGTAATTGGTCAAAAAAATAAAGTGGAACAGTTGTTAACCTTCCCACTTTCTTGTGGAAACATGTGTTGTAAAAAATGGCGGAGTCGACGGGATTCGAACCCGCGGTCTCCTGCGTGACAGGCAGGCATGTTAGGCCTCTACACCACGACTCCGCAGTATTATGTGTAGTTCAGATAAAGAATGGTGCCGGCGAGAGGACTTGAACCCCCAACCTACTGATTACAAGTCAGTTGCTCTACCAGTTGAGCTACACCGGCAAGTGTAAGGTCTTCATGAGATATGAAGCAGGTAAAAAATTATGGTGGAGGCTGAGGGGTTCGAACCCCCGACCCTCTGCTTGTAAGGCAGATGCTCTCCCAGCTGAGCTAAGCCTCCAGGAATATGGTAGCGGCGAAGGGGATCGAACCCCCGACCTCACGGGTATGAACCGTACGCTCTAGCCAGCTGAGCTACACCGCCACATTAAAAGTATATATCTTATTTACAGCAATAAGCTTGTACTAATGGCGGAGAGAGAGGGATTCGAACCCTCGCACCGCTTACGCAGTCTAACCCCTTAGCAGAGGGTCCCCTTATAGCCACTTGGGTATCTCTCCAAGCTATAATACCAAGGTTTAATCCTTGAAAACTGGATACGAAATTCATTGTGTGTAGTGTGTAATCGCCTATGCTTACGATACAATCGTAAAGCTTTAGGATAAGCCCTCGACCG